>JAKQLF010000001.1 GCA_029567325.1 Bacteroidota bacterium
CTGAAGATTTCTCCTTTTTTGCAAATGAAGTCCCGGGCTTATACTTTTATATTGGTGGCATGCCCTTAGGCAAAGATGTAAAAACTACAGCGCCACACCATACTCCTGAATTTTATGTGGATGATGCGTCAATGATCACAGGTCTCAATGCTTTGAGCAATTTGGTGGTTGATTATATGAAGATGAAAAAATAGAAAATGGTGGACATGAAGCCGCGAGCATCGAGCCATGAGCTACGAGTTTTCAGTTATCAGCTGTCAGCTTTTGATGAATTGAAGCGAACAGAAACTTTATATTCTGGCAAAAATTTGGAGTAAACCAACCTTCCTTCATTAGCCTCTGGCTTTAGCCTGTAGCTAATAATACACCCCAACATCGTGTGTTTTAGCCCAGTATTTGAATATCGGAAAGATCGGAGTAGATGAATCGTAGGATGTGAAATGACTAGCTAAAAAATCTCTAAGCTGAAGGAATAACACCCACTTGTTCCTGGTTTTGAAAGGTCCCTTTTCCTGATTCTGCAAGGGAACTGTCCCTGCCTTTCCAATGAAATTATTTGCCACTGGCTTTAGCCAGTGGTAAACTAATTTGCAACATCTCCCACTCGAATGATTCGAGGGCTAAAATTGTAGGTAGGGTCACTACCTGTGATTTTCAATTGTTTGGGATCCATTACAAGAGGACTTACGCCACCATTCCAATTGGGTAATAGTCTTAAAATAACTTTTCTAATGTCTACAATGTCTTGTACATCTACTTTCGTATCACCATTCACATCACCTGCAATCAAAGATGTCCCTTTTAAAGTATCTAATCTGAGGATGTATTTTCGCACCGCAACTAAATCTATTACATTGATTTTACTTGCATCCAGTGTACTGGATGACTCAAATGTTATAAAAGGCTTGTCAGTTTTCGGAAAACTTGCAGAAGGATAGTCAAAAACCAACTTATTATTTTCTGTCAACGGAATCGCTCTTTTATAAGCAGTTTCAGTCTCAGATTTTAGATAAAAGTTGGATCCAGCAGGGAAAGCACTTACTCCAGGTAAAACGAAATTTACGTTGATTTTGGAAGGAATATTCTGAGCTTTATATACCAAAGCACTGTCAATTCTTTCATCTAGCCTATTGGGCACAACATCATACATATAAGTGCCATCTGGATTGATGACACAAAAACTTGGAGTTCCAGTATAGATTCCAACATCGATGTCGGTATATGCAGTGACCACACTTGTAGCGCCTCCAGCAGACCCAACGGAAGGGAAAGTGATGCCATGTTTTGCTTTATAACCTTTGATTTCGTCATTGGTATCACCCGGGAGAATACTTAATTCAATGAATTGTACTCTTTGACTTCCAGAACCATATTTCTCATAAGACTTCTGAATTTTTGGAGCAATGGCATTACATGGCGGACAATCCACAAAGAATAATTTTACAACGACAACTTTATTTTTATCTAGGTAATCTGTGTATAATTTGTGCATTTTTCCATCTGTGTCCGTAACAGTAAAATCTGGTACTTTTTTCTGCGCCATCGCAAAGACAGTAACAAAGAAGGATAAAACAAGCGTATGTAATAACCTTTTCATTTTCAGTTATTTTGTTTTAGGTTTATGACCAACATTCGGCAGAATTCACCTGCTTATAGCATTGAGAAAAAAGAAAGTGTACTAATCCAGCATACTTTTTTTGTAAAAAATGCTTACTTTGTTTTAATACTATTGCAAAATGCATTCCATAAAATGAATCGTTTAGATTGAAGTTTACAGTTTAAAATTCAATACACAACAATCATTTTTGCCAAGTGGTTGTTACAAATATACTGATATTCAACAACTTAATACAAATCAACATTCATATAAAAATTTATTTAATATGTAAATTCAAAATGAATGAGAATTTTTACTGCTTAACATTCAATTTTACCATATTTTTGTATGAAACAACAATATTAATTCATTGATACCCAAAGTATATTTTGAAACCATTGATAACCTGAGTTATTCGGAGGCATGGGAATATCAACAAGAATTGCAAAAGAAACTCATTTCTGCAAAGCGTGATGCCTCCCAGCAAGAGTTGAAAGGTTTTTCTCAAGATCATTTTTTGTTGTTTTGTCATCACCAGCCAGTCTATACTTTGGGTAAGAGTGGAAGTCTTGACCATTTATTGTTAACTGAGGAAGAACTCAAACAAAAAGAAATTGAATTTTTTAAAATAAATAGAGGGGGTGACATAACCTACCATGGTCCAGGTCAAATAACGGGGTATCCCATTTTTGATTTAGAAGAATTTTCTACTGATGTACATTTGTATGTAAGGAATTTGGAAGAAGTAGTCATCAGAACATTGGCCACCTACGGAATTTTTGGTGAACGAATAGAAGGATTTACGGGGGTTTGGATAAAGGATGATGTTACCAAAATTCATCGTAAAATATGTGCCATCGGGGTTCATTTATCTAGATGGGTAACCATGCATGGCTTTGCATTCAATGTCAATACAGATCTATCTTATTTTAATAACATCATACCCTGTGGCATTGCAGATGAAGATAAAATTGTCACCTCGCTCTCCAATGAGCTTGGTGTAAATATAGAAATAGAAGAGGTGGAGTCACGCCTCAGAAACGCCTTTGAAGAAGTTTTCAACATACAATTAATAGCAAAACATGAGCGAATTACAAGCTAAGAATGTACAAACATCTAAAACGATTATGACTGAAATGGTCATGCCCAATGACACCAATGCTTTCGGCAATTTGATGGGCGGAAACCTGATGAAATGGATGGACATAGCAGGAGCCATTTGTGCTGCTAAACATGCAGAAAATTATGTGGTAACGGCTTCTGTTGACAACGTTTCATTTGATAGTCCCATTGGGCTGGGTGATATTATAACTATTGAAGCTGCAGTGACCAGAGCTTTCAATACTTCTTTGGAAGTTTTTATCGAAGTTTTTGTCCATGACATCAAAAATAAAAAATACAGAAAATCCAATAATGCTTATCTCACGTTTGTAGCCCTTGACCCTGATACAATGAGACCTACCAAGGTTCCAGAAGTGAAACCAGAAAATGAACTTGAGGAAAATTTATTTGCTGGTGCACTAAGAAGAAGAGAAATCAGGTTGGTCCTTGCGGGAAAAATGAAACCAGGGGATGCCATCAAGGTGCGGGAATATTTGGACTTGCATAAATAGGCTTGAGTAAATGGTAAATAGTAAATATTGAATGGTGTTGAATGTGAGATGGAACCACATGTAATGAAAGGGCTTGCCCCTTTTTTATTTAGCGCGAAAAGCTGTGGGAGGACATTTGTCTTCCCAATGATAAATCGTGTAAGACCACCCGTAAAGGCTGGATTTATCCTGCCTTCTCAACTCGATCAACACCCGTAAAGGCTGGATTTATCCTGCCTTCACAGCTCGGAAAACACCGCAAGAATCGGGTTTCATGATCCACTTCGTGTCTTCATTTTTGTGCCATCAAAAATACAAATATGAAGACATTTATTTTAATCCACGGTTCTTGGCACAATGCGTGGAATTGGCACAAAGTTATACCCATCCTTCAGTTAGCAGGGCACCAAGTTTTTGCAGTTGACTTACCCGGAATGGGAAGAGATAAAACTCCTATTCAAGAAGTGAGGTTAGCCACAAGCGTGCAGAAAATTTGTGATTTAATAGACACCATTGAAGAAAAAGTCATTCTTGTGGGTCACAGTAAAAATGGTATTGTAATTTCTCAAGTTGCGGAATACCGATCAGAAAAAATCGAGAAATTGATTTATTTGGCTGCTTATTTAATTCCAAATGGAAAAACACAAGCCGACTATTCCAAATTGGATGTGGACGGTGTATTGAAGCCTTTTGTCACGAGGTATCCTGAAACACAATCCCATACCTTGCAACCTGAAATCTACAAAGAAGGGCTTTACCACGATTGTGAAGACAGCATTTTAGAAATGGCTAAACTTTTACTGAGTCATGAGCCTATGGAAACGGGCATTACACCATTAGAATTATCGGATGTAAAATTTGGCAGCATACGTCGCTTTTACATAGAATGTACCGAAGATCGCGCAGTCACCCCTTTTATTCAGCAAAAAATGTATCAGGAAACCATTTGCGAAAAAGTTTATTCCATGCCCACCAGTCACTCGCCTTTTTTCAGCCAACCTCAATTATTGTGTGACATCTTTATGGAAATTGCTAATTTGTAACTTGCTTAATTAGCTTAAGAATGAATTATTTCAAGAAAAATGGTTAAACAAAGTACTTTAAATCATGTTGCTTTGTGCAGAAAAATAGTCCAAGGGACATTCAAATTTGCCGGAAATAGCAAACTAAAGATATTTGGCGTCTTTGATTGCAAATCAGGAAAGCGGATGAAATTGGAAAACCGGGTATTTTTTGAATCCCGAGAGGAAGCAATCACAGCTGGTTACCGGCCGTGTGGACATTGTATGAAACTTGATTATAAAAAATGGATTTATTCAGCAGCACAACAGCAGGGGAAATAAATTTATTGCCATCAGATGGTGTGGTAAATTATTACGGTATTATTTTTTCTAAATCAATGGCTGATGATTATTTCAAGAAATTGATTGAAGACATCGATTGGCGCAACGATGAAGCCATTATTTATGGTAAGCTCATCATCACCAAAAGAAAAGTAGCTTGGTATGGAGACACGGATTTTAAATATACGTATTCTCAAACCACTAAAAGCGCCCTACCTTGGAATGAAGATTTACTGGCGTTGAAGAAAATAGTGGAAGAAAAGACCGGTGAAACATTCAATTCTTGTCTACTCAATTTGTATCACAGTGGTGAAGAAGGTATGGCTTGGCACAGTGATGCAGAAAAAGATTTGAAAAGGGATGGAGCCATTGCATCTCTCAGTTTTGGTGCAGAAAGGAAGTTTGCATTTAAGCATAAAAAGTCAGCAGAAACGGTCTCCGTACATTTGGAACATGGTAGCCTTTTGATGATGAAAGGAAGTACACAAACGCATTGGCTGCACCGTCTACCTCCCACAAAATTGGTCAAACAGCCAAGAATTAATTTGACTTTTAGAACGATTTGTCGGTAGACGGAAATCGGAAATCGGAAATCGGAGGACGTGATGCTGCGAGCTACGAGCTATGAGCCACGAGTTTTAGTTTTCCGATGTAAGCTTTTTGTCGAAATAAGGAGCGAGAAACCGGATGGAAACGGGAAACGGGAGACCGGAGATCGTGAAGTTTCATGATTTTGGTTGACAACTTTTATTCCATATTCCGTTATTTTCCAGAATCCTTGATCTCAAATTAAAGTAAATAAATTCCTAATCTTTCCTGTTTCTACTTGGGATCATTTGCCATTGGCATTAGCCTGTGGCAAATGGAACACACCAACAATGTGGGCTTCAGCCCAATATTTCCCAAAACCGAATTGCGATGACTAATCAATTGTCAGCTTTCTGCGCAAATCGGAAGAAGGTTCTGATAGCTATCGGAAGGAAACTGGAGATCGATTTTGCAAAAATTTAGATTCCAAATAATCCCGGCCTCATTTGCCATATGCTTTAGCCTGGGGCAAATAGAACACCCGAAAATGTGAGCCTTAGCCCAACATTTCCCAAAAACCGATTGCCAAGAGTAACCTAGCCACCTCATTTGCCATTGGCTTTAGCCTTTGGCAAATAGAACACACCAACAATGTGGGCTATAGCCCAATATTTCCCAAAAACCGATTGCCAGGAGTAACCTAGCCACCTCATCCAATAATTTGAAGGCTCATAGCTCAAAGCTCGTGACTCGAAGCAAAAACGGCATATTAAGTACAACTTCACTGATCGCTAACAACTGAAAACTGAAAGCTGATATCTGACAACTGACAAGAGAAAGCTGAAAAATAATGCTATTTTTGAATCGACATTCAAATCAAAAATAACATTTCAGCAGTATGAAAAAACTTCTGTTTACCATTCTATTTTCTATGGCCATCCATTTTGTTTTTGGCCAAAGTTTTGAAAAAAATCGAGTCAT
>JAKQLF010000019.1 GCA_029567325.1 Bacteroidota bacterium
GCGATATTTTATGGAATTAAAAACGCCCAACGCGCAGTCCAAATTGATCAATAATTCAAATGTATTTTACAAAAAATAAATCAGTATGTATCTCATAGGTTTTGACATAGGAAGTTCATTTATCAAAGGTGCCATTTTTGATAGCAACACCAATGAAGTATTCGCAAGATCCAAACAACCTGCTGATGAAATGGACATCATCTCTAGGCAAAGTGGATGGGCAGAACAAATGCCTGAAATTTGGTGGTCTAATCTGTGTACACTCACCAAAAAACTTCTGAATCAAAGCAAAATACCACCACATGAAATCAAAGGTATTGGCATTTCCTATCAGATGCATGGACTAGTTTTGATAGACAAGGATCATCAAGTATTACGACCCTCTATCATTTGGTGCGACAGTAGAGCTGTATCGATCGGTAGTGAAGCTTTCGAACAGTTAGGTGAGACCTATTTTCAACAAAATTTGCTCAATTCTCCTGGCAACTTTACCATTTCCAAACTCAAATGGGTTAAAGACAACGAACCAGATATTTACAAACGGATTTACAAAATATTATTACCTGGAGACTATATCAACATGAAGCTCACAGGCAAGGTGAACACAACGATTTCAGGGCTTACTGAAGGCATGTTTTGGAATTACAAGGAAAAAAGAATCGCCTATGAAGTATTACATCATTTTGATTTAGATCATAAATTTATACCTGAAATCACAGGTACATTTTCTGTCATGGGCGAGGTCAATGCTGAAGCAGCGGCAGCTACAGGACTACAAATCGGTACACCTGTTACCTATCGAGCTGGAGACCAACCTAATAATGCACTCGCACTAAACATCATGAAACCAGGCGAAATAGCAGCAACAAGTGGCACTTCTGGTGTATTGTATGGCATTGTAGATAAATATTTATACGATCCACAGAGTAAGGTCAATGCATTTGCCCATGTCAATTATGAAGAAAATTTCAAAAGCCTTGGCATCCTTCTTTGTCTCAATGGCGCAGGCATTCAGTATGCTTGGGTCAAACATCAGATAGCACTTTCGGGTGGTACGTACGAAGATATGGAGCGTATGGTGGCAAGTGTTGGAGTTGGTTCTGATGGAATTTGTATTTTGCCATTTGGTAATGGGGCAGAAAGAATTTTTGACAATAAAAACTTGGGTTCACATATTTTCAACCTAGATTTCAATAGGCATACTCGTGCGCATATCTATCGTGCGTCACTTGAAGGTGTAGCATTTTCTTTTGTCTATGGTGTGAAGTTTTTAAAAGAAATGGGTCTCGACGTTAATGTGATAAGGGTTGCCACCGAAAACATGTTTCAGTCCAAAGTATTTGCTACCACCATTGCCACTTTATTGGATGCAAATATCGAAGTGGTCGCTACCAATGGCGCCATCGGAGCAGCAAGAGCAGCAGGTGTGAAAGCAGGTATATATCCGAATATAGAAGCTGCGCTCAACAAAATTGAAATAGAGTCGACCTTCTTTCCAGATTATAACAAAAGTGACTATGAAATAGCTTACAACCGTTGGCTCGATGTATTGCATACTGTCCTCCACAAATCAGGAAACATCAGCGAAAATAAAAAATCGATTCATCTCAATTCAGCAAACCAAACACTTGCGGATACAGAGAAATCCAATGTCATTAGTGCGCAAGCGTTACAATTAGAATCATTGCAAAATCTCTTGAAGAATGTATATTCAAGCCTTGAAAAGATGTATATTAAAGAGCAAAAAGAAGAGTTGAAGCCTATACTCAACAAGCTAAGAAAGGCAAAAGACAATAAAATGCAAGAAACACAATCATTGTTTGAAATCCATTTTAATGACTTGAATAATAAGTTTTTTACCACCCTAAGGCAGAAGCATAAAGATTTGAGCCATGAAGATTTGAAGATTTGTGGTTTGATGAAAATGGAATTGTCTTGCAAAGAAATGGCATCTATTCTAAATATTTCTATTAGAGGTATGGAAACCAAAAGATACAGAATACGCAAAAAACTAGCTATCGGCGAACGAATAGATATAGCTAAATATTTGAATCACTTACATGCTTAACAAGATAAATTCGCCAATTAGCTAAGAAGTTTTTCATTTTAATAAGCATTGTTCAAATTTCAAAAAGCGTATGGTCTATTACCATTTCAACCCGAAAAGTTTGCTATTGAATTAGTGAGAAGATTTTTAGATTAAAAAAATCAATTTAATTGCTTTTCAATCGAATCCCATTAAAACACTTTTTTTTAATCCAAAATTTTGACCCCTT
>JAKQLF010000004.1 GCA_029567325.1 Bacteroidota bacterium
CATCTTGAAGGCAGCAAACGAGTAGGTGCCAACGCTTATAACAAGTTTCGATATTTGATAGGTGCACGATACAAAACGAATAAATATCTATTGGGAAGTCTGGATGTTGAAGGAGAATACACGCCCAATTTTATAGACGTACAGGGTTACCTTACCTACGACATCACAAAAAGTTTGCAAATAGGAGTCATAGGTAATTACAATGATAGTCAATATGATTTCATCCCTCAAACCCGATCCACAGCTGTGGGAGGATTTACTTTTGCAGTGAAACTGACTAGTGTTTTTGAAGGCCAAGAAAAAGATGGATTTACCAACGGTATGACAGGTGTATCTCTTACTTATGTTCCAGAAGCACGCAAAAATCCTTTGTTTTTGAAGCTAATGGCTTCCACTTATAGCAGCAATGAGCAAGAAAATATTGATATTTTAGGTTATTACAGATTGAGTCAAATTGAAACTAATTTTGGAAGTGATAATTTTGGTGAAGAAGTAGCCATCCTTGGTGTTGGAACTCAACACAATTATACTCGAAACTATCTTTATTACAATATTTCCAATGTTGAACATCGAGGAGGAATCGAATTTAATAAAAAAAATGACGGAGGCAGTAGAGGGAATTTTTTACAATGGGGTGTAAAAGCTCAAGCAGAATATTATGATGATCGCATCAATGAATGGGAAAGAATTGATTCTGCTGATTATTCAATTCCTTACAATGGTGAAAGATTGATTCTCGCAAATGTACTTAAAACCAAAAATGAAGTCAGAAATACCAAAATCAACGGATATTTTCAGAACACATATTCCAGGATAAAAACAGGCGCCTACGAACTCAATATAATTGGAGGTATACGGGCTTCTTATCTTGAATTAAACAATGAGTTTTTACTAAGCCCTAGGGTTTCGTTAGCATATCAACCTTTAGGTTTAGCCAAGGATGTTTCCTTCACTTTGGCCAGTGGTATATACTACCAATCTCCTTTTTATAGAGAATTGAGACAACTCAATGGGGTGGTAAATAAAGACGTGAAGTCGCAAAAATCTACCCATATAGTTGCAGGAATCAATTATGATTTCAATTGGGAGCGCGTTGGCAAAAAACCTTTTAAATTGATTTCAGAGATTTATTATAAGAAATTTGATAATCTTGTTTCATATGACATTGACAACGTGAGGATTAGATATTCTGGTAATAATGATGCAACAGGGTACGCAGCTGGTTTGGATTTGAGAATCAATGGTGAATTTGTACCTGGTGCAGAATCATGGTTGAATCTTGGATTTTTAAAAACAAGTGAGTCGATTACCGGTGTTCAACATTTACGAAAATCAGTAGGTGACAGCACCGCAACAGAAGTCAAATATGTGCCAAGACCAACGGATAGGCTGATGACGCTCAATTTGTTCTTCCAGGATTACCTACCCAAAAATGAAAATTTCAAGGTAAATGTGAATTTCTCTTTTGGAACTGGTCTGCCTTTTGGAGTTAAAGATGACAACCTCATTTACAGAAACACCTTCCGTTTTAAAAATTACCACAGAGTTGATCTTGGATTTATCTATCAAATATGGGATCAGAAAAAAGCACAAAAAAAGCCAGACAGTCGTTTTAATTTCTGCAAGTCAGCAGCATTAAGTTTGGAAGTTTTTAATTTACTCAAAGTACAAAATCCAGCTTCCAATACCTGGATCAAAACCATCACTAATGATCAGTATGCGATCAGCAATAATCTTACTTCCAGAAGAATAAATTTACGTCTTCGTTTTGACTTCTGAACATAAACCATTAACACATCGTTCTGATCGAAGGTGATTAACGTCATTTAAAATAGGTAGAATCTTTCAAAAGAAAAGAATATTTTGTCTTAATGAAATTTGGCATGAAAATTGTCATATTATAAAAATATGTAATATTTAAATTAATGTGTAAAATTCAATCAATGATCACAAGCATGAGTAAAATCAAAATTTTGACCCTAATGATAATTTTTGCTGTTGGTGCGACTTCTTGTGTAAGTAAGAAGAAATTAGCTCAAGCAGAAGAAAGCCATAAACAAGCTTTAGAAGCGTTAAATCAAAAACTTGATAGGTGTGCGCTTGAAGTGGATGACTACAAAAAAGCCAATCAGAAGTGTGAGCAGGAAAAAAGTGTTGCTTTAAATTCTGTGAGTTTAAAAGATGAGCAAATAGCACTTTTGAAAAGACAAATTGAAGATGCCATCCAAGTGAGAGACAAGCAAGTAACTCAAGTTGGTGATCTTACAGTGCTAACCCAATCTGCCAATGACAACATCAAACAAACTTTGGATCAATTGGAGAAAAAAGACAAGTACATCAGATTGCTTCAGGATGCCAAAACAAAGGCAGATTCAATCAATCTAGCATTGGCAGTAAACCTAAAAAGTGTGCTTAAGGAAGGATTGGATGATACAGACGTAGAAGTAAAAGTTGACAAAACCGTCGTTTTCGTAAATCTTTCTGATAAGATGTTGTTCCAATCAGGTAGCAGTAATCTTACCGCCAAGGCAAATGATGTTTTGGGTAAAATAGCTACAATTTTGGAATCTAGACCTGGCATGGAAGTAATGGTAGAAGGCTATACCGACAATGTTCCAATCAAAACTGATTGTATCGATGACAACTGGGATTTGAGTGTAAAAAGATCTACAGCTGTTGTGAAAGTGTTACAAAACAAATTCAAAATCGATCCAAATAAGTTGATTGCTGCTGGAAGAGGTCAATATAATACTTTGGCAGACAATGGCACTGCAGAAGGAAGAGCAACCAATAGAAGAACGAGGATCATCATCCTGCCTAAATTGGATCAATTCTATGACTTATTAAATCCAGCAAACGCCGGTAATTAAGAGATTATAATTTCTGAACACAAACATATTCAAGCGTTCACATTTCAAAAATGTGGGCGCTTGCCTTTTTTGGTAAACTTGCAATTAGATTTGAAAGTATAAAAACGTTGACTTTTATAGCACTTTTGTCAAAAAAAACAATACTTTCGCCCTATAATTTTGGCTTCGTAGTTCAATTGGATAGAATATCAGATTTCGGCTCTGAGGGTTGAAGGTTCGAGTCCTTCCGAGGTCACTTTTTATTATGCCACAAAGTGTTTATTTTTCTAAAACACTTTTTAAGTTTACTAAACCTTTTTCTAAATCTTTCCCAAGCATTTTTTGAAAAATGCCTTTGAATAAACTCATTGGGAATTTGGTCGGACCGCTAAAATCCCACGTAACCTGTGTTTGACCTTTATTGATTTGTGATAATACAAACTTGGAAACTCCGGTATTTTTCATCGGACGCTCAAAAGCCAAAGCATACTCGATCAATTGATTTTCCACAAGTTTGGTTGTTATTTGAGTTCCTGCTCCTACATTTTTGTTTTTACTGTCCCAAGAGTAGGTAAAGCCTACCGTTCCATCTTCCCCTTTATAAGTAGTCTTTTTATCTGGATCAGTCATGTTCCAAACACTGAAATTGTCTTGATTTTTGCTGAATCGAAGATATTCGTATACATCTTGAACAGGTCTATTAATCTCAATTGATTTTTGAATTTTTAACTCAGATGCCATTTTTATTTTTTTTAAACGCCAACAAAGAACAAAACAAGGTACTTAAATTGAAAGAGAAGGCCTCGCAAAGAAGAAATCCTTTGAGATAAAGATAATTACAGATAGCAAAATTTTAAAAAAGTAGATTGAATTATTCTGCCGAACCCTTACTTTTTAGATAAGATTCGGTCATTTCTTTCGAAATAGCACCTTTTGTAAATTTCAGGAAGGTTTTGGAATCTGCCTGAATCGTTACCTCTTCGCCAACTATAGAGTCAATTTTACCAATCAAACCACTGGATGTGACTACTTCATCTCCTTTTTTAATTCCACCAATGAAAGATGTTTGTTCCTTTTGTTTTTTGACTTGAGGTCTGATGAAAAAGAAATACATGATGACAAACATCAGCAATAAAGGCAACATTCCAATGATCGAACTACTGCTTGACTGAAGAATTACAAATGATAGCATGGTTTATTTTTTTACTTTTACGACGCAAAAATAAACTTTCGCAGTGAATAGTGGCATTTTTTTAAATAATACTCAACAGTTATCTTTTCCAAGCCGCATCATCTTGATAGGTTTTATGGGAAGTGGCAAGTCAACAGTGGGAAAGTTGTTGGCCTCTTCGCTCGATTATCAGTATATGGATACCGATGCATTAATTGAAAAAATGGAAGGCATGTCGGTATCGGATATTTTCGCAAAACACGGTGAATCCTATTTCAGAAAGCTCGAATCCGAAGTCATCAAAACTTTGACCGATTATGAAAGTATTGTCATCTCTACGGGAGGTGGCATGCCTGTTTTTGAAAACAATATGGCATTGCTCAATAAAGCAGGTATCACCATTTTTTTGAATGTTGGCGTCGAAACAATTTACCAGAGAATCAGTAAAGACAATACCAGACCTTTAGTCACTGCAAATACGGACGCTACCCTCAAAGACTTCATTAAAAACAAACTGCAAGAAAGAATTCCTTTTTATAAACAGGCACAGGTTTTAGTTGCAGGTGGTAGAAACCCAAGATTGGTTGTCAAAACCATTCTGACCAAAATAGCTACCAAAAAACAACATTAGTAGATGAATTTAATTCACTTGTCTTTATTATTAACCTTGGGGAATAGAGAAGTCTATCTTTGATCCCACCAATTAATACAATGACAATATTATCAATCAATCAACTTTCAAAGGCGTATGGAAACATACAAGCCGTCGACAAACTTTCGATGATCGTTGAAAGGGGCACCATACTGGGCATCCTTGGGCCAAACGGAAGCGGGAAGACAACCACTTTGGGTATGATTCTGGATGTAATCCATTCTGATTCTGGAACTTTCAAATGGTTTAATGGTGAATATGGACTATATCACCGTAAACAAATAGGTGCAACACTTGAAACACCCAACTTCTATCCCTATCTGAATGCAGATCAAAATCTTGAAATCGTAGCGCAAATTAAAGGTGTCAAGCAAAATGGTTTTGATGATATTTTGGAATTGATTGGTCTCAAAGCTCGTAGAAAATCAAAATTCAAGACTTATTCCCTCGGGATGAAACAAAGATTGGCCATTGGTGCAACACTCATCGGAGATCCTGAAGTCCTCATCTTTGATGAACCTACCAATGGTTTAGATCCTCAAGGAATAGCTGAAATCAGAGAATTACTCATCAATCTCGCTTCAACAGGTAAAACGGTGATAATGGCTAGTCACATCTTGGATGAAGTTGAAAAAATATGTACTCATGTCGCCATTTTGAAAAAAGGGAAATTGCTGGCAATGGGGCCTGTCGGTTTTATATTAAACAATGACCGTTTTGCAGAATTGGCTACGGAAAATATGATGGAATTGAGGAATTGGTTGCAATCTTGGATTGACCCTAGTTTCATCAAAGAAATGAATGGATATCTGGAATGCAAAATTCCTGCTGGTTATACAGCGGCTCAAATCAATAAATTGGCATTCGAAAATGGTTTGGTTTTGACTTACCTCAAGGTGAGGAGTAGAAAATTGGAAGAAGAATTTATTGAGCTCACTAAAACATTGGCAGGAGATGAATAAACTTACAAATTTGATCACAGATGTACGGCATTCTATTCATCTGGAGTGGTTAAAATATAAAAACAACACGCTTGCCAGGATCATCATTGGAGTGTTTACGGTAGCATTTTCATTTGTTATATTGTACGGTAAACGCATCATCCCCAATGTTTCACCTCCACTTCCAGGATTAGACACCTATTATACTTTTCCTACTGTTTGGGATTATCAAGGTCACATTGGCAACTGGCTGGTTTGTGTGCTTTTTGGATTTTTGATGGTACATTTTGTGACTGGAGAAATCAGTGCCAAAACCATGCGCCAAGGCATCATCAATGGGCAAACAAGGTGGGATTTTTATAAAGCAAAGTTTTTGGTCATCGTTTCCCTCGCTACTTATGCAACCGCCATATATATCATATCTTCTCTCATCATTGGCATTTGGCATACGCCAGATATGTACTTCTCATTGATCTTTGATACCAATAATTTAGTGGGTAGATTCTGGTTGATGAGTGTTGGTTATTTGACATTGGCTTTTTTGATAGCCATGACTTTCAGAACGAGTGGTATCAGCGTCATTTTCTATTTTGGTTACGTTTTTGTAATTGAATTTATTTTCAGAATGATTCAGTTATATTTTTTCAGAAATAAAGCAATTCTTTTCTGGCCGGAAAATAGCATTGAAGACCTGGTTCCGAATCCACTTTATAAACTCCCAAGTTTTTGGATGGAAAAAGAGTGGGGATTTTCGCCCGTATTATCTAGTTGGGAAAGTATCATAACAAGTAGCTTTTACATCTCAATGATGCTATTACTTGCCTGGAGATTATTTAAGCGAAGAGATATTTAAGATTTGCGCTTATTGATTTCGTCTCTTATTTTGGCTGCTTTTTCATAATCTTCAGCCAATAGAACTTTTTCAAGCATTTGTTCAAGTTCATCCAAGGATAAGTCAGCAAGACCATCACCTCCTTGTTTTTTACGACCTTTTTTGGGTGAATCAGCCACTTGGGCTTCGTTTTCTACTTGCACACCGGCAGCCTCCATCACAAATTCAAAAGTGTAGATTGGAGCATTAAAACGTACTGCCATGGCTATTGCGTCAGAAGTCCTGGAGTCAATTACAGCAACATTACCATCTTGTTCACAGACCAACTGAGCATAAAAAATACCTTCACTGAGGTCATTGATGATGACTTCCAATACTTTTATGCCAAATTCACTGATGGTATTTTTGAATAAATCATGCGTCAAAGGTCTGTTTGGGTTCATGTTTTCTACTGCTACAGCAATGGCTTGAGCTTCAAAACCACCAATAACTATTGGCAATCTGCGATTACCCTCATCTTCACCCAAAATGACCGCATAATTGTGTGACTGAGTGACACTATGCGAAATTGCAACTATGTTGAGTTTTATCTTGTCCATATTAATTTTGAAAACAGACGGCGAAGTTAATATTTATCAGACAAAACATAAACGATTATACATGTAATAAAACAAATCGATGCGAGAAAGAAGCAAAAAGTACAATGTCGTGACATTTTTGTAAAAGCTCAGAGTCCTGCAATCAGCGGTTTTAATAGCAGACTAGCTTTTAAAAGTCTGTTAGTAAAACGAATAGGTAAGTCCTATTTTTCCAAACAAAAATCTCAAATCCACGTCTTCATCAAAAGTTAAAGGATTTCCATCTACAAAGTTTTCCGTAAAATTTCCAAATTTGCCTCCTACTCCAAGATCAAGACTGAAATCAGGGCTGATAAAATATTGTAATCCTATGCCCGCATTGATACTATATCCACCAGATTTTAATTTTGCACTTTCAATGAAATTTCCATTAGCATCCGTAAAATTTATAAATGCAATGCTAAGACTGTTCCAAGCAGCTGATCCACTGAGATAAGGTCTTACTTTACTCAATGTGCCTGAGAAATTATATTTTAATCCTGCCTCAAATGCATCAACTGTGTTATTTGTATAAGTGTTATCCAAATTAAAATTAACGACTTGATAGCCAGCAAATACTTTTAAGGCTTCTGTGATGCCATACCCGATTTCAACGCCAACGCCATATCCTGTGCCATCTTCTTCGCTGATTTCGTTAAGGAAATATGAGGTGCTTTTAAAATTGGTAAATGTGCCATAAGCAGATACTGAAAAGCCTTGAGTGTTACTAGATATGCCTTGACCATTTGCATTATATGCCAAAGACATGAAAATAAGCAATAAGGCAATGAAAATTCTCTTGCTGTGTGTTTGATTTTTTAGTTTCATTGGTTTTAGTTTGTTGAAATTTTGAATTCTGGTAATTTGATTTTATCTATTGTTTGTCCTTTTTTAAATACAATTTCTTCCCTTTTTTTTAAGGAATAAACTGGAAATTGCAAGGGCATCCATTCATTGTTCACAGCTAAAATACTTTCTATCTGTAGTGAAAGTAAACCTACTGATCCATTTTGACTGGCTACTGCATCTTTTACAATACACTTTATTTTTCCCCCTTGTGGAATGATCACCTTTGAATCTGAACTGATGGCTTTGATGTTTTCTAAATAAACGACTTGGCCTTTGCTGGCAACATTGGAGGATATGTCTTCAGGGAATTTTGCTTGAATGTATTGTGTAGGTACTGTATAAGTTTTCTTTATTTCCGAGGCTTTTGGCATGTCTTCCTTTGTGGTATTTTCTGGAACAATTAAGGGCTTTACCTCACCACTAGGTTTTTCTTCCTCCTTTTTTGACAAGTTACTGTTTAATGAAGGGCTTGAGATTATTGCTGCATTTGAAGGTTTTATATTCGAAGATTCAATCACATGCTGATTGGGTTTAATGTTATCGTTGTCAGTTTGGATGACTTCTTGTGTTGTTGGATTATTATCCTGATCCGTTGCAAGTAGAGTGGTGTTAACTGTATCTTTATTTTTTTCTGCAACATTGTTTGGAACTTCTTTTTGATCGGTCAGATTACTGATCAAAAACCCCACAGGCACTATCAAAGCCAACATTACCAAGTATTTAAAAATGGAGTTTAATTTATTTTTGTCTTCTTCACTATGGACTATCTTTTTTTTTAATTCTTCGTCAACATTAAAATCAGCTTGTTTTTCAATGATTTTGTCTTGAATAACAGGAGTAGTAGTTTCAGCTTCGATATTGAATCTTTTAGCTAAGTGTTTTTGCACCGAGGTCACCAAATGGTTGAAACCTGAGTCTCTGTGTGTCCCAACATTTAAGGTGTTTATATCCTTAAGAATCGAAGTAAGTTTTGCTATTTTGTTTCGAATATTATAATATAAATTTAAATCATCTGTGATACCATCAATATGCCCAAGAGATTGAAGCTCCCTAATTTTTGTTTCTAATTCCGTGCTTTGATTTTCCCAATATTTGACCAATTCAAGGCGATCGGTGGATTTCGCGATGGAAACCTCATCTAGTACAACAGGGAAAATCCTTTCCAGAATATTTTTATTGTCATAAATCTGTAGAAGCTCAAACATGCAATATTCTGAATGTAAATATTTGTTACTTATGACTAGAACTATGGCATCAGCCTGGCCAAGATTCTCCATAAATTTGGTGATACTTTCTCTGTAACCCAAGTCATTTTTGTCAAGCGTAATGTTGAGGTTTTCTTTTTTAAATCGCTCTACAATTTGTTGCGTGATGATTTCGCTTTCTCCACCCCAAGCATGAGAAATGTATATGGATGGCGATGAACTCATTCAGGCTTTATTTTTGTATAGGTTTTGTGAAATATTTTTTTGTCACAAACATATAATTCTCCCTCGATTCCTCTCATCAAATAATCGCCAGGTTTTCCTCTCATGATGCCTTCCATGGTTTCTACTTCAAATGGTTCGGTAATTTCAACTGCTTGAACAGGGATAGGGTTTTTAGTGAAGGATTCAAATTCCAGTTTGGGTTTTTTGTTTTGGGTAAACCTTTTTAGTGTTTCTGGAACTTGTTGATTTATGGTAAATATTTTCGAAAAATGAGAAGCTTTTATTTGCTTTTCACCTGCTTTTTTGCCTATAGCATAAAGAATTTTTGTATTCTTTTGGTTGTCCATTTCAGACAAGGTTAATATTTCCTTTGCCGTAAAATCAAAACCCAAATCTGATAAAAAATCTTTTGAAAAATCCACGTCATAACGCAAATAACTCAATGCATGTTTGCCATTTAAACTGTCATATTCCAGTTTGCCAATTTCACTGTCTATTTTTCTCGCAGTAGGGGAATCAGACAAAATTTGAAGTAGTATTTGGTTATAAAAATTAGCGTCAGCCATAAAATAATCGGGCAGCATTCCCGCCCAAGCCATGACGCTCTTTTGCTTCACATCTTCATAATTATATTTCTTTTGAAGATTGCCTGTACCCATAGAGACCAACAATAGATTTTCAGGTCCCATTGGCCAATGAAAAGGAAAACCGCGTAAAGTTGCTGCCATCAATAAAGAAAATGCTGGATTATTAGCCATACTGATACCACCATCGATGAAGGTTCCAGTTTCATTATTACCCAAATCAAGCGTTATGGGTAAAAAGTAAGTTGGTGCGGCTGCACTAGCCCTTATGATTTTCCAAAGTGGGAAATCCTTGTTTTCTTTATAAAACTTAGCTTCAGGATGATTGAGGAAAGGCCAAGTACTAAAAGTATCAGCTCTTTTTGTTACTATACATAACCCTGTTTTGATTTTTTCCTGATCCCCCAATTTGATGTCACCAAAAACTTCTTGTAGTGCCTTATTGAGTGGCTTTACATCATATTTTTCTCCCTTGGTCAAATAATTGATGATGTTTTTTTTCTTTCCAAAAATAACACCACCCATATTGAAATAATACTCCCTAAGTTCACTCGTACTCATACCTACCGCCAAACCGCTTGCCAATATTGAGCCAGTGCTAGTGCCACCTATTAAATCAAAATAATCACAGAGTAAAAGATTTGGGTCATTATGTTGTTTCCGTAGGGTAGCTTCCAATTCTTCCAATAAACCAATCGTCAAAACGCCCCTTATACCTCCACCATCTAATGATAATATTCTTTTGGGTCCAGGACTATTGAATTTTTCGGCTAATGTTTTACTCATGGTTTTGTGTGATTCTCAGCGTGAAGTTAAAATAAAAAATCAAAGTATAAAAAAAGGGCTCGAAAACATTACCTCGAGCCCTTTATTTACTGTTAAACAGGTTGCAAATCACCTATTTTATCCAAAGCGGATGTTAGTTCATCATGGGTAAACTCGTGATTCTGAAGTTTGCCATCAAAATAATCAGCATAAGCTTGCATATCCACAAAGCCGTGTCCACATAAATTAAACAAGATCGTTTTACTGACGCCTTCCTCTTTTGCTTGATTTACCTCTCTTATTACTTGGGCAATACCGTGAGTAGCCTCAGGAGCAGCTACAATTCCTTCTGCTTTCGCAAACTTCACTCCAGCATCAAAACATTCTAGTTGTTGTAAAGCCACTGCTTCAATCAATCCATCTTTCAATAATTGACTGCACAAAACACTTGCGCCGTGGTACCTCAAACCACCAGCATGAATGGCAGCTGGTTGGAAAGTATGGCCAAGCGTATACATTGGTAGTAGCGGAGTATAACCTGCAGTATCACCAAAATCATACATGAATTTTCCTTTTGTGAGTTTTGGGCAAGAGGCTGGTTCAACAGCAATACATCTTATATTTTTACCATTGACCAAGTTGTGTTTAATAAAGGGGAAAGAAATTCCTGCGAAGTTTGATCCTCCACCCAATGGAGCAATGACAATATCAGGAAAATCACCTGCGTATTCCATCTGTTTTTCTGCTTCTTGACCTATAACTGTTTGATGTAACAACACGTGATTGAGCACAGATCCCAGCGAATATTTGGTGTTCTCGTCACCAGCTGCGATTTCCACTGCCTCAGAAATAGCTATACCCAAACTACCAGTAGAATTTGGATCTGCTGCCAAAATGTTCCTGCCAGCTTGGGTCCGATTGCTTGGAGAAGCATAAACATTAGCTCCAAACGTATTCATGAGTATTTTTCGGTAAGGTTTCTGGTCGTAACTCACCTTTACCATGTAAACATCACACTCAATACCAAATTGTGCGCAAGCAAAACTCAATGCTGTGCCCCATTGGCCTGCTCCAGTCTCTGTGGCAATCTTTTTCACGCCTTCTTTCATATTATAATAGGCCTGCGGTACTGCCGTGTTTGGTTTATGAGATCCACTTGGGCTGACTCCTTCATATTTATAATAAATTTTACAATCAGTCCCCAACATTTTCTCAAATGCAGTAGCTCTTATCAAAGGAGTTGGGCGCCAGATTTTATATATTTCTTGGACTTGATCTGGTATTTCTATGTATTGTTCTGTAGAAACTTCTTGCATGATCAATTCCATGGGAAACAAAGGAGCAAGATCTTGTGGACCAGCTGGTTGTTTGGTGCCAGGGTGAAGTGGGGGAAGTGGTTTGTTGGGCATGTCTGCCACAATGTTATACCAGTGGCTTGGCATTTCGGATTCATTGAGAAAAATCTTTTTTGACATATTTTCTGATGTTTAGCGATTTGAAATAAATTTCATTTTGTGGAAAAGTAAAGATATCAAGAGAAATATATTTATCTAAATTCTTATAAACTAAATAGGTCTACCTTTTACTTTTCACAATTCTAACATGCCAATTTTTTAATTATGAATCAATTAATTAAACAATTTTAGATAGATGTTGTGTCTCAATAGACACTGGTAGGACTTTAAAAAAAGCCATTTAGTTAGCATATGGCATATTTTATGTATTTTATCTATGGTTTATGAAAGGTTTTTTACTTGTTGTGCGTTATTAATAACGAGTTACTTTTTTGAAATGAATTAGCTTAATTTTTTGCTTTGTTTATACAAAATGATTAAAAATGAAAATTAGTTACAAATACATAACACCCCTATTTTTACTTTCTTTTATCCTAATTACATCATGCGGTGATAAAGAGCAAAATGATGGGAAAGTAGACGTTAAATTTGTGTTGAAATACAATAATCAACCACTTGAAATGCTAAAGGATTATCAATATCCTGATGGTAAAAGTGTGATGTTCAACAAGTTTAGTTTGTTTATTAGTAATTTGTCATTTGTAGGTGCTAACGGTGAAACAACCAGTGAAGGAGTAAGGATGGTCAATTTTACCAATGTAAACAGTACACAAAGTGGAGCACTTTTGGGAACAACGGTGAGACTTGAAGGACTTAAGACAGGTGAATATCAATCATTTAATATTTGTTTGGGTGTGCCTCCGGCAGAAAATGGTAAAACACCAGCAGATTTTCCTACAACCAGTGATTTGAGTTTTACAGGCGAATATTGGCCAGGATGGAAAAGTTATATCTTTTCTAAAACAGAAGGTTTCATAGACATTGACGGCGATGGTACGAAGGAGCAAGGTTTTGCTCTGCACACCGGGTCTGACGAAGCATTCAAATGCCTGAATGCAAATCACAGTATCACCATTGGTAAAGATGCTCAGCCATTGGAAATAGAGATAGATTTGATAAAGTTATTTGGAGATGCTCCATATTATGATATCAAAACCAATCCACAAATCCATTCTCTCAGTCAAAAACCACAAGTTTTAGCCTTGTCAGAAAACCTTGCCAAGTGTTTCATCATTAGAAACTAGTTTTTTTATGAAAAATATAGTAGTACTTTCAGGTGCTGGTGTGAGTGCTGAAAGCGGAGTGAAAACCTTTAGAGACGCTGGGGGTTTATGGGAAGGATTTGATGTAATGGATGTTGCTTCCATTGATGGTTGGATCAAAGACAAAAGTCTAGTGCTCGATTTTTACAATCAGAGAAGGAGGCAATTATTCACCGTCGAACCCAATATTGCACATTATGAAATAGCTAAACTTGAAGAAAGTCATCAAGTGACAGTTGTAACTCAAAATGTGGACGATTTGCACGAACGGGCAGGCAGTAGCAAAGTCATACATTTACATGGCGAACTATTGAAGGTAAGAGGCGTCAATTCATCTAAAGAAGAAATTTACTGGGATAAAGACCTACACTTGGGTGATAAAAATGCAAAAGGTGAACAATTGCGTCCTGCCATTGTCTGGTTTGGCGAACAAGTACCCAAAATCGATGAGGCAGTTTTGGAAATTGCGCAATGCGACATATTGATCATCATTGGGACTTCTTTGCAAGTGTATCCTGCAGCTGGTCTGGTGGGTGTTGCCAAGAAGGCAAAACAAATATTTTATGTAGACCCTAATCCTGCATCCTCTTACGAAACAAAAGCCCTACAAAATTTGACCGTCATTCCAAAGCCTGCTACTACAGGAATTCTGGATGTACTTGATATGATTGAGAAATAAAAAAGTACAAAGTGAATTCTTGAAAAAATGATTGTTTAGATACTATGCAATCCACTTTGTACCAGATGTATTGTACATGTTTAATATATCTTAAATGAATACTGCGTTCCTTTTATATATTGCTTTTGGTTAATATCAAGCAATAAAATATTAAACTTTGTACCAAAATTGATACAATCATACCACTTTTATTTGAAAGGTCGTAATCCTTTTTAAATAATTTAGACAGTTCTAATTTCCTTATTTAAAAAGTTTAATTTTATATATTTTTTAGTAATTTTATTAAATTATGCTATTTTTGGATAGATGAAATGGTTAAATTTTTGAATTAGAAATATGAAAAATTTAAATTAGTTGCTGAATAAATTTCGGTTCCAAATTAGTTATACCAAATATTTAAAGACTTAGCTTCCACATTCCATTTCACGTTTGGCACATTTAAGTTTTACTAGATGAACTCAGAAGAAATCAAGAAAAAAGGAGATTTAATATTAGGTAATGTTTCCATAAACTGCGTAGTATTTGGATTTAATAAAGGTGATTTGAAAGTGTTACTTACAAAATGGCCAGATTTTGAATCGCACATGTTGCCCGGAGGATTTGTATATAAACATGAGCATTTAAATGATGCTGTGACGAGGGTGTTGTATGAAAGAACTGGTGTAAAGGATATCTACCTCAAGCAGTTTGAAGTGTTTGGAGACTCATCCAGGATGTTTGAGGATGTTTTCAAAAAACACTTTCGAATACCCGAAACAGAGGTGGGTGAAAATCCATGGTTCGCACGTCGTTACATCTCAATTGGCTATTATGCATTGGTTGATTATACAATGGTTGAGCCAACTCCTGAAGGTGATGCTGAAATGTGTATGTGGAAAGATGCTGAAAATTGTCCGGAATTGAGCTTTGACCACCAACTTATATTTGAATCTGCACTCAGGTCGCTTCGATACGATTTTCTTACTCAGCATATTGGCTTGAAATTACTTCCAGAAACGTTCACCATGTCTCAAGTTCAAGAATTATATGAATCTTTTTTGAAAACTACTTTTGTGAGAAGTAATTTTCAAAGGAAAATGCTCAACTTGGGTATTTTGGAACGAATGGAAAAACAAGTCATAAAAAAACCTCATAAAGCTCCATTTTTATATAGTTTCAGACCTGATTGGACAGAAAATTACCACCTTTTTATTTGATCAAAGTAATCTTGTACAGCTTGGTCTGTCATCACATCTCTTGCCTGTAGTTTATTTTTGAGATAAATGCCATCCATGGTTCTGCAGCGAGATAGGGCAACATACGTTTGTCCATATTCAAAGGCTCCTCGGCCTAAGTCAATGATGACTTTTTCAAATGTTTTGCCCTGGCTTTTGTGGATGGTAATTGCCCATGCAAGCTTGATAGGGTATTGCAAAAATTTTCCAACAATTTCCGTTTGAATATCTCTTGGATTGGCTTCGTTTCTGACGTACTTGATGATTTCCCACTCTTCTTTTTCTACTTGTATTTCCACCTCAGCTTCGTGTCCTTCCAAAATCGTGATGTAAATTTCGTTTTTCTCAATTCTAGAAATTTGGCCAATTGTACCGTTGACATACAATCTTTTTACATCATTTTTGACAAACATTACCTGGGCCCCGACTTTTA
Organism: Bacteroidota bacterium; assembly: GCA_029567325.1. Taxonomy (GTDB): domain Bacteria; phylum Bacteroidota; class Bacteroidia; order Chitinophagales; family Saprospiraceae; genus JADKBO01. The sequence goes on from JAKQLF010000004.1 coordinate 15,634, forward strand.
ATTGTAAGATGGGATCAGTAGGGTAGTATTGGGACGCAAATTCCCCGGTAATTTCTGCCGCATAAGTTTTTTCTTCTGATTTCAACTTTTCAAGTGCAGTACGGTTAATGGTTTCCGCAGAGCTATTGGTCGCACAGATGGTTATAAAATATTTTAAATCCTCTGGTAGGGGTAAATGCCTCGTATTGAGTGATTCCAAATCGTCCCAATCCAGGTCATTATTTCTGATAGCGTCCAGTAATCTGATAAACTTAAGTTCATCTTGGCGATAAATATGATGAAGTTCGCACAAACGCAGATTGATTTTTTCTTTTACAACTATAGATGAGAAAAAATAACCGCTCTCATATACTTCATGGAAATAATTCTTTTCAAAAGGTGATGAAATGACTGGAGGTAACTGATAAAGGTCGCCAAAAAGCAACATTTGCACGCCACCAAATGGTAAGTCGCTGTCTCTATTTCTGCGTAAAAACAGATCAATATTATCCATGGTATCTGCCCTGACCATAGATATCTCATCTATGATGATACAATCTATGTTTTTATACATGCGGTGATTGGGCCTTTTCCTTATGTCTTCAGGATTGATCATTCTTGGCGGGAAACCAAAAAATGAATGAATGGTTTGCCCCTTGACATTGAGAGCAGCTATACCTGTGGGAGCCAGAATAGCGGTGCGTTTTTTTGTAGTGTTTCGGAAAAGTTGTAATAAAGTTGATTTTCCAGTGCCAGCTTTTCCAGTGATGAAAAAATGTTGATTGTCTGTTTCTAGCTGTTGTAGAATGCTTTTGAATTCATCACTTAGCGCCAATGGGGTTTTCTCAATCAATCTTTTGCTGCTATTTTGTTTATATTAAATGCACTTCCATGGAATCAGTGTCTTTGATTTTCACTGCTATGTTTTCGTGAAGTGTCGTTGCCAGCGACAATCCCACATAGTCCACTTCTATGGGATATCTTTTGTGTTTCCGATCTACCAAAACGGCAACTTCAACTTTATAAGGCAGAATTTCCATAAAAGGTTTGAATCCATAAAAAATGGTTCTTCCGGTATTGGCCACATCATCGACGACAATGACTGTTTTATCAGAAAGGTTCTCTACATTTTTTATTTCCAAGGTAATGGGGTGATCGAGTGGGTTTGCCGGATTGAGTCTCAAGCGCACCAATTCTATGGGGATTTCTACGATCTTTTTAAGTTCTATAGATAATAATTTTGCAAATCCATAGCCATTGTTGTTGATACCAGCCAAAATTATAGCTGTTCTTTGGTGGTTGTGCTCTGCAATTTCAAATGCCAGTCTTTTGATTTTAAGACGGATTTGTTTCTCATTCAATATAAGCATAGTCATTAAAAATATGATGTCAAATATAGTGCTTATTGGTGATTGTCCAGATTTTTCATAGTGTTTAAATGAATCGCTTTTTGTAATGTCAGCTTTCTGTCTCCAGAATTTATTTTGTGCGGTGATTTGAGCGCTCTCTCTTGTTTTGGTTTAGCTTGCGGTCAGGTCTCCGTGTCCAAATGGGCCGTGCTTATCGCACTCCACTTATTTTCTCTATAGCCCCAGGATTGAAATCCTGGATTACGATATGGGTCGAGGCTCTGCCTCTTTGATTTGAATTCTTAATAATTCTAGATTTTGAAAGAAGTTAGTTTATAGCCCCAGGATTGAAATCCTGGGTTATGATATGGATCGAGGCTCTGCCTCTTTCATTTTTGATTTTAAAAAATCTATTTCAAAAATTTGCAATAAACCTGGGAGGGATTGCTTTAAAATTAAGAGCCAAATGCCCAACTCAGCTACCAGTCATGGATTTCATTTCATGGTAATTAAAAAATTAGAGAGTTTTGAATTCACTGGGAGCTGAGCATACGTGCTTTTGGTCAGGTCTTCGTGTCAAAATGTGCCGCGCTTATCGGACTAAACCAGTTTATGTTAGTTTAAAGGCTTAGGATTGAAATCCTGGTTTACGATATGAACCTAGCCTCTATGTTTTTGTAGATTTAAGAATCCTAGATTAGCAATACACTTTAGGTGCTTTTCAGATTGAAATTTATAATAAAAAAGCCAAGAGCCATAGGCTCGAGCCATGTGGTAACCATGGATTTCAATCCATGGTAAAAGTAAAAAGAGTACCTAGAGTTCCATCGGAACGACCCATATTTTGCTGTGCAAATTTGATTTTTATACCTCAGATAAGCTTTTGAGGAGCTGGAATAATAGATTAAAACTTAGGACAGATATCAGTGTCATTGGTATAGTCACCAAATAAAAGTAATGAAACCTCAAAAGCATTGAAATTCCTTCCAGTATTGATGATGTTATTGATGGAGTTTTCATAACTAAAAGAAAGTACAAATTTATTGACCACAAAACCAGCAGTGGCATTCAACGACTCAACACCCCATTTAGAAGATCCACCACGATCTGTAAACCTTATTCCAGGACCAACAAAGAAACTTTTGCTTCTCAAATCTGGATTGGTAAAATGCAGCAACGTCGACAAGTTTGCCTCCTGCGTCTTTCCTTGCTTGTTATAAACTAACCGAGTTTCCGATTCCAAGGAGTTGGAAATTTTATTTTGATAACTTCCATGCATTGTAAAACGAGTGGGTAATTTACTTTCCACAGAAATCGTACGACTCAATATTTCATCTCTATCATAAAATGAAATGTTTGGACTCAAAAGATGAAATGCAGAAATTCCTAGATTGATTCTGTGCCTTTCATAAAAGAATCCACTGTAATTTACTCCCATATTGATGTCAAAAAAACCAAGATTATTGGCTGGAAGTTCTTCTCCTGTCGGCAAGGTATAACCATCCACCGCATTGAATTGATCTCCAAAAGTGATGTCGTTATAGTTGATTGATTTTTGTTGAATGGCTGTTTGAATACCTATACCAATGTACTGAAAGGTCTTTTTATCAAGCAATTTAGTATAAGAACCGCTTATTGCAATCTGGTTTGTATTATAATTGATGGCACCCAATTTGTCGCTAAAAAACATAATCCCAGCACCGAAAAAATCTGGTTGTCTGGCGTCTCCTCCCGCATCAAATTTGAGATCACCTGAAACCGCAAAAGTAGAAATGGCTTTTTCAAGCGCTGTTCGCCATTGATCTCTATAAATGGTACTTACCCGGTAATTTGAATTACTTGTCCCTACAAATGCAGGATTTGCAAATGCAGGTACATTATAAAATTGCGTAAAATGCGCATCTTGACCCTTTAGCGGGTTGAAAACACACAGCAAGAAAAATACGAAGGATTGAAGAACGTGCTTATGCAAATGCAAAGTTTTTTATATCAGTGTCAAAACGTTTTAAAATGCAAGAAAGTATAACGACTAGTAGCCAATTCCTTTTTTGGGTTGTTTTAAATTTTTGGCGAGTTGCAACATTTGCAATAACGTCATAGCAGCTTCTATACCCTTATTACCATGAATGCCGCTTGACCTATCAATTGCTTGCTGTTCGTCATTGGGTGTCAAAACACCAAAAATTATGGGTTTGCCACTGGTAAGTCCGAGTTGCATGATGCCTTGAGCCACTGCATTGCTGATGTATTCATCATGTTTTGTTTCACCTTTGATCACACAGCCAAGGCAAATGATGCCATCGTATTTTTTACTTTCTAATAATAATCTTGCGCCCATGGGAAGCTCAAATGCACCTGGCACATCCAAAACGGTCGTATTTTCTTCTTTCAAACCATTTTGTAACAAAGCATCAATTGCTCCTTGCTTGAGCACAGACGTGATGTGTTCATTCCATTTTGCTACCACAATGCCTACTTTCAATTCGGAGGAATCGTATTTATTTTCTTCAAAAGTAGAAGACAGATTTTGCATTACACTTGACATGAAGATGAATTTATTTGGTCAAAATTAAAGAAGGTAGATCAGTTTCCCAATCTACCTTCCATTTTATTATCATTTTTTTGAATGTGAACTACTGCACATCCAATCTAGAAATCAATTTTTCTGCTTCTCTACTTTCTGTAGAACCTGGATAGTCGCTAACGATCTTTTTGAGTGTACCCATAGCTTCGTCGTTTTTACCTTGTTTGAATTGTAACATTCCAAGCTTATTCAAATAATAAGGAGTGATTACGTCATTTGGATTGGTTTCACTTGCTTGAGCATATAAACTCAAAGCCTTATCCAAATCTCCACTTTCAGCATAAGCATCACCCAAAGCACCAAATTTCATGGCTGGTGTGATTTTATCTTTTGGTGAATAATCCTCCAATTGCTCAATCGCCGATTCATATTTCCCCAAATTGAGGTAACAGATACCAGCATAATATTTAGCTGTATTCGCAGTATTAGTTCCACCATAGTTGTCAATGATGTCCAAAAAGCCTTCAAAACCGCCACCTGGATTTTCGAGTGCCAATGCAAATGAATCTTGTGCAAACTGATTTTCAGCCTGATAAATAGCCTCAATTGCTGCTTTTTCTTTTGGTGCCATATACATGAACTTGTAAACAAAGTATCCACCGACTGCAATTGCCAAACCAAGTATCACTGACAAAATCAATGTTTGGTATTTTTCATAGAAGTCTTGTGCTTGGTGAGTTACTTCCGCTAAGTCAATGATTTCATCATCTTCATTAGTTGATTGACCACCTGTACCTTGTACCACATTTTTGCCTCTCACGTTCTGTGATTGCGCATCCTTATTAAACTGATAAAATCTTTTCGCCATCGAATTTATTTTTAAAAAACTGCGCAAAATTAAAAAATATACGCATATGTTATAGATTAATGTGAAATATTTACCCAAAGACATACTTTTGTTTTCGAATTAGGTATAAATTGACTTCAATTTTCATTGATAATGCACCGATTGCTCTTATTTCTTTGCCCTTTATTGCTCCTGTGGAATGTTCAAAAACTCCAAGGACAAAAGAATGATTTTAGAAAACAAGTAGAGCGAATCATTAAGTATGACTCCGATTTGGATTTTGATCTTACGCCAGCTTTTTTGGTCGGCATGGTTGATCATAATCATAGCCAAATTGAAGTTTTTGGTAATAATTTTGCTAATTATGACAAACTAGATAGCCTTTCTGTTTTTGAATTGGGCTCTATTTCCAAGGTCATTAGTGCGGAAATCTTACTATTGATGGTAGAAGAAAAAATGCTTTCCATGTCTTCAGAATTGAATGATTTAATACCAGATGAATACTACAATCCAAGAATGAAGGGAGTCACCCTTGGACATATTTTTAAGTTTGAGAGTAAATTGCCACACGTTTTTAAAGGCAAAGGATTGTATGAAAACGACCCAAGAAATCCTTATGAATATTTCAGTAAAACCAACCTTCTTGAATTTTATAAAAATTACATTCCTGATGCAGATTTGATTGGTAATAGTTACAGTGATACAGATTTTGCGTTGTTGGAAATCATTTTAGAACGGAGCTCATCAAAGGCGTTTGAAGATTTGATCGAATATTACATCAATGAAAAACTGGGAACTCATTTCTTTACCTCAGCTCACGAACAAAAAGAATCCATTGTTGCTTCAGGCATGAATCGGTCTGGCATTGAAGGAGAACCGATGGTGTTTAAGTCTTTTGCCGCATCAGAAGGGATAAAAGGAACAGTCAAGGATGTGCTAACCTTTATGCAATATTTGATCTCAAAAAATAAAGATAAGGTAGAAACGAAAGAACATTTCAAATCAAATCCAGAAACTTGGACGTCAAGGATCAGAGGCTTTGAAGGTATGTACATTGTAGATGCTGGTAAAAATGCATTTCCATTCGTTAGCAATGGTTTGACCAATATACATCATAGCTTCATTGGTTTTTTACCACGTACACAAACAGCTGTTGTAGTGCTCGCAAATTCTGCAACAGGAACCAAAGACTTGGGAATGTTGACTTTAAGAATGATCAATAATAATTGGAAACGAAAAAATTAAGAAATGGGCAATAAACCTAATAACAGCCTCAATTGGGATCAATTCAAGGCTTTGGGGAATCCTGAAAATGCTCCTGATGAACCAGTAGAAGTAAAAAAGCCAAAATATGGCAATTTTCAAGTGAGGGTACATTATGAAAAAAAGGGTAGAGGCGGCAAAGAAGCAATCATCATAAGAGGAATTGAAATGCCCGATAGTTTCCTTAGTGAAATCTGTAAAAAGATCAAATCCAAAATAGGTGTAGGTGGAAGTGCCAAGGACAATGAAATCATTTTGCAAGGAAATCAACGAGAAAAGATCATGAAAATCTTGAAAGATGAGGGTTTTGTAAACGTAAAGCCCGCTGGAGGGTAAAAAAAAAGCCCGCGTTCGGGCTTTTTTCCTGGTTTAGCAATTGCAGTTCTATTCATGATTGTAAGTTCAAATACTGTGCCAAAACCTTGATTTCAATCATTTATTTTAAAATCTTTTTTTACCGATCTTTGTTGTATTAATACATATATTCATAAGTAATGATAAACGCACAAAATAATATTTTGACTGAATTGGAAAATGACGAAAGGCTTAAAACAATATCAGCCATGGTTGATCAAAACCTTCGTATTTCTACCGATGATGCTATTTATTTATACAACCATGGATCACTGGGGTATCTAGGATCCTTAGCCAATAGGGTTCGAGAAGCAAAAAATGGTAATAAGACTTTCTTCAACAGAAACTTTCATATAGAGCCTACCAACGTTTGCATTTTTACATGTAACTTCTGTAGCTACAGTAGACTCATCAAAAAAAGAGACGAAGGATGGGAATATTCCATGGAGGATATGATGAACATTGTAAAGTCTTTTGACGGCAAGCCAGTCACAGAAGTACACATTGTCGGTGGGGTATTGCCACAATATGATACAGCATTTTATACAGCTCTTTTTAAACAAATCAAAAGTCACAGACCTGAGCTCCACATCAAAGCGCTGACTCCTGTAGAATTTCATTACATCTTTAAAAAGGATAAACTGACTTATCTGGAAGGGCTGATGATACTAAAGGAGGCTGGATTGGACTCTATACCTGGTGGAGGGGCAGAAATTTTCCACCCTGAGATCAGACAAAAAATAGCTGCGGATAAGTGTACAGGTGATCAATGGTTGGAACTACACAGGGTTTGGCATAATATGGGGGGTAGATCTAATGCGACTATGCTTTATGGTCACATAGAATCATACGAACATCGGGTAGACCATCTAAATCAATTGCGCAATTTGCAGGATGAGACTGGAGGATTTCAAACATTTATTCCACTCAAATTTAGAAATCAAGACAATGACATGTCTTATCTCGATGAGGTTACCATCATAGAAGACTTGAGAAATTATGCTATCTCCCGAATCTTTTTAGATAATTTTGACCATATCAAAGCATATTGGCCAATGATCGGTCGGGATATCGCACAAATGAGTTTGTCCTTTGGCGTGGACGATATCGATGGCACTATTGATGATACAACCAAAATTTATTCGATGGCTGGTTCAGAAGAACAAAATCCTGCATTGAGTACTAAAGACTTGGTAAATCTCATCAAAGGCGTGAATCGCGAACCCATTGAAAGGGACACTTTATATCAGGTTGTCAAGGATTTTACCAATGAAGTTTTTGAAGATGATGGCCATTTCAAAGGCTATTTATCACTGCCTGTATCAAACTAAAGTCATTTGGTCTAATTATTTATGACATTCAACCAGCGTTGAAGTAATTTTGAGCTACAGATTATTGGTGCAATCAGAACTTTGATTGAAAATAACCTGTTCAAATTTTTAAATAAGAATATACTATGTTTGGAGAGATAAAAAAGATGTTGGGAATTGAAGATGTAAAGATTGATTTGCAAATTCCTGAAAAAAGTAAAAAGGACCTCGGCTTAGTCAGTGGCAAAGTCTTAATCACCTCGTTTAGAGACAGTAGAGTAGAATACATAGAAATCAAACTCATTGAAAAATATCACCGCGGTAGAAAAGATTCCAAATTGGTTGATGAGTACACATTGGGCGAAATATTATTGGAGACGGGCATTGATGTTCGTAAACAAGACCTTATAGAAATACCTTTCGAGCTTCCATTCACCTTATACAAATCAGATATGGATAAAATGGAAGATAATAATATGGTTTTGGGAGGCTTCATTAAGTTGGCCAAAAAATTGAAAGGGGTTAAATCTGAATATAGAATAGAAGCCACAGCGCATGTCAGTGGCACAAAACTTGCTCCACTTTGTATAAAAAGTATTACTTTGTTATAGCTTTGTCTGAAAGCAAAGTCTTTCAACGTTTAGGTTTATAATAATGGATGCACAAAACATAGGAGATAATTTTATAGATAGTGCCAGAAAACAGTTTAAATATTACCGCACTTTAGGAGATAAAACTTTTGATCAGCTGGACGAGCAAGACCTGTTCTATAAACCTGATCCAGAAAGCAACAGCATATCCATCATCGTGCATCATATATCGGGCAATATGTTATCCAGATGGTCTGGGTTTCTAGTGGAAGATGGTGAAAAAACCTGGCGTAATAGAGATAGGGAATTTCAGGAAGTTTACAAGACCAAGGCAGAAGTGATCGAAGCCTGGAATAAAGGGTGGAATTGTTTGATGGAAGTGATTGACCATCTGACTGCTGAAGACTTATTGAAAATCACCTACATCAGGAATCAAGGTCATACGGTTATTGAAGCCATCAACAGGCAATTGGCCCACTATCCCTACCACATTGGGCAAATTTTATTTTTGGGCAAAATGATTAAAAAAAGTAAATGGCAGTCATTATCTATTCCAAAAGGCAAAACACTTGGATTTAATGCGGAAATGTTTTCAAAGCCAAAGGAAATAAGGCATTATACTGACGATGACTTTTGAGAATATGGTCTAAACTATCGGTTACTTCCAATCATAACTGCCGCAAATCCGACAATTGCGCACAAAGCCAGATCACTCACCACATAGGCAGTGGGATAAATAAATCGAAAGTCCCGATAAATTACCAAGATGTAAATGAGGATAGCAGCAATGATACCGGATTGAATTTTGAAAGGTCTTGAGATCAAGGCTCCAACCAAACCCGCAGCAAAACAAGCGATGATGTGAGTCAATGCTTTGATGATGAATGCATTGTCGGGCAGTGTCTTTATAAAAAGGTTCATTTTGTCTGCATCCATAGGATCCAGATATTCAGGATTGGGATACAGCCCGGATAGAACCATGAGTCCTAAAAAAATCGCAGCCATGCCTGCGATGAGTCCCGATAAGATGGCTATAAAAGCTCTGATCATTGGTTGGTTCTATTAAATCGATGCAAAACTAAGCCGTCTGGCCTTATTATTCTAGTAACTGATAAGCTAATCGCTTTCGAATCTAAAATTAAAGACATTTTAGGTCAGATGTGGTGCTTTTTTAGGATATAGGGAATGGTTTTAAATAATAATGAAGGCAGCCAATTTCGACAGGGCTTAACTTCATCTAGTTAAAAGTTGCCTAATTTTTTCTAATAATGGTTGGGATTGAACCTAAATAAATATCTAGGTATTAACTATGCAGCTTTTAATTACCCAAAATACAAACCAAAATAGGTAAAGGCAGTAGAATATGTTTATTTTTAATAATTTCAATGAGAAAGGTTGCTCTCCGAAATTTCTTTAATCTCAATACCATTCTGCATGATTAATATTTTAAATTTGAAAATGAAAAAATCAAATTTTCTTTTTTTTATGATGTTGTTTAATTTAATCTGTCTCATTGCCAGCTGTAAATCTGAAGATCATCAAGAAAAATCAACGACAAAGACCAAACAGGAATCAAAATCAAAGAAAGCGCCTATTAGCCCAAATGAGATTTTAGCATTTTACAATTCCCAACCCACTGCTCAGAAAGACAAAATAAATATTGTTCCAGAAAGTTTGGAGTTAAATATAACAATGGCAAATAGTGCTCTGCTTTCTCTTTTGGGTGAGAATGGTAGATTTATATACTTAACCAATTCTCAATTTACATTGTCAGATACGGTCTCTTACAATATTTTGAGGCATTCGGGATCTCTATATGCCATGATAGACTATGAACTCAAATATGGAGCTGGAAAAAATGCAAATGATTTGTTGCGTGGTTTGGATTATTTAAAAACTTGTTGTGTTCATGAAGCAGAAATGGGTGCTCTTGCGGTTTGGTCTCTGTCAGGAAAAGAATCTGGAATATCAGAAGATCAAGTAAAACTTGGAGGTACTGGTTTGGGACTTTTGGCATTATTATATGGTGAAAAATTACGCCCTGGATATACTTCAAAGCATGTCTTATATAGCTTAGGTGATTTTATTTTGTACATGCAAAAAAAGGAAGGGGGCTTTTACTCAAAGTATTTTCCAGATGAAAGGGCTAGATATGATAAATGGACCTCTTTATATTATCCTGGAGAGGCTGCATTAGCTCTAATTGAATTGTACAAATATTCTGGGAAAACGAGATATCTAGACGGTGCCCATAAGGCTTTAACTTTTCTTGCAAATAAGCGATTGAATCAGAGAAATGTGGAAGCGGATCATTGGGCTTTGTTGGCTACAAAAGAAATTTTCACTTTACAATCAAAAGAGCATGGTAGAAATCAAAAGGATTTTGAGTTATTATTGGGCCATGCGATTCAAATATGTCATTCTATCATTCAGCAACTTGGAAAAAATTCTTTTGCAGCTGGAACTTCGGTTACTCCCATTGCAACCAGATTGGAAGGTGTCCAAGCCGCACTTTTAATTTTGCCAAAAGAAGAAAAATATAGCGGATTTAGAAATGAACTTCAGGAATATGTTGACGATGGAATAAATTTCCTTATAAATGCACAAATAAAAAATGGCTCTTCCAAAGGTGCGTTTTGTAAAAAGTCAGGCTTAAATGGCTTGCCACCGGATAAGATAAAAGA
>JAKQLF010000063.1 GCA_029567325.1 Bacteroidota bacterium
TAGTATCCGAAGTAGTAGGAATAGAATTATTTTTCTTTATCCAATTTTGATTAGTTCCAATATTTTGTATCGTCCAATCATATACACCAGAATTATCCACATTGCTGTCGAGATTATCTACCGCCGTTTCTGCTGCTGAACCAGTCGATTTCCAATCCTCCCATCCGCCGTCCTCCGGCGTAGTGTCGCTGCCGGTCCGAGTCTGAAATTCGATGTTACCGGCTTGAAAGTTGGAATTGATTTCATCGGCGGAAAGAGCGCGAGAATATATTTTGGGAGATTCGATAATACCTTTAAAATTATAGGAATCAGAACCACTACGGCGTCCAAAAGTTAAATTGGCGGAATTTTGGGTTGTCGAAACAGTGGTATCGATGGCGGTATTTTCCAGAGTTCCATCAACATATAAATATAAAGTTGATCCGTTCTTGACAAAATTTACCTGATGCCACTGGTTATCATTTACTGATCGATTTGAACTTAATTGGGGAGCATTTGTTCCATCATAGCGCAATACATGTATTCTTCCATTTGCTGTATTAGTCTGATTACTCAGTCTGATCGCGAATGGATATGGACCAGTATTAGTCCATTTTTCTATAATTGAATTTTCAAATGCAGATGTATTTGTTTGGGTAGTTGGGATATTGACCCAAAAACTTATTGTAAAATTGTCATTGGTATTAAAGTTATAAGTAGAATTATTTGCAACCTCAACATAATCATCAGTTCCATCAAACATCAATGATCCGTCACCATCAGCGCCATACTCCAAACGGTTTTCATATGTCCAACCGGACATCGGTGTTGCGTCTTGGCTGGAAGTATTGGCAAAATTATTTAAAGTACCATTGCAACTTGTACCGCAGCTGCCACCACTTGTAGCTGTAGTGCCAGATGTTTCATTAAAATTCCATTGAGCTACAAGATTAGCGGTGTTTATATCATTTTCTATACTACTCGTTCGAACTCCTTGCTCGTGCCAAGAAAAATTATTGAAAGTCGGAGCCGTTGAACCCAAATCCATAACCGAAGAAGTATAGACACCATAAGGGCGATATTGGGCATCTTGTTTAATTTCTTCCGGCGAAAGCGCCCGATTAGATATTTTAACCTCATCAATCGAGCCATTCATATATCTAATTCCTGAGGCATCTCCTCCTCGTCCAATTTCAAAATTTGCAGTTGAATTGGATAAATTGTAGGCAGAATTCTTAAGACTTGAAGAAACCAATTGCCCATTTTTATATAGATAAGCCCTTGTACCATCTGCGGTAAATGTGTAATATGTCCAACTTGTATCATAAGTTGTGGTCAAATATGGATAGACAATATTTCCTCCGTCACTAGTCCAAGTATAAAAAGTTAATGTGCCAGCAGTATTGGTATGAATCGAATATTCCCAAGGACTACCCCTTTTGCCCAAAACGCCTATCAAACTAGTTGTGTCATTGGCTTTCATCCAAAAACTAATGGTGAATTTGTTATCAGCAAAAGAAAAAACATCTTTATCACCCATAGTTACATAATCATCCGTCCCATCAAACGACAAAGCACTCGCCCCAAACTTTTGACTGGTCGTATTCCAAGTAGGATCATTGGTATCGCTGCCAGTCGTCGAACCCAATTGACCATCGTTGGCATTTCCGGAATAATCCGTAGCAATCTGTCCGGTAGATTCATTGAAATGCCACAATCCAAGCGTTGAAGAATCGGCCGCCAGTTCGTGTTGTTTTAATTCAACGCGATTATCGGCCGTTGTTTGTAACCTATTCAAAGTTCCACTATCAAATTCTGCCTTCGTGTCATGAACAATTGATGGGTCGATCTTGATGGGATATTGTATGGCAGGATCAGTAAGCCAGTTTTTGTCGACAGTAATGGCGATGAAATATTGTAGGGACAGGTTTGAAACCTGTCCGTACGTTGGCGCATATGCGGGCAAAATCTCCATTGATATATTTTTGGTTTCAAAACCATTGGAATCATAAGCCAACAATGGTAAGAAATGCGCAACATAATTGTTGGATTGATCGGTAAAATAATATGTGCCAGTGGACAGACCAAAAGGTTGATCATCCTGGGCGCGGTGCAGAATAACATTCTGGTCAATATTCAAGTCATACAAATATGTGTCATAAACTTCTTGAGAACCATTTATGACAATGTTTTCTTTTAAACCGACGTCGGACATGGGTTTGAATTCCAAATCGATATCAGCTAACTGATTTTTGACCACCAAAGTTTGATCATTTTCCCAAGATGTGAGCGAAGAATTGTTATTGTTTTCTTGAGCGGCAAGTTGTTGTAGCTCAGTTTCAAGATTGCGAGAATCAATGGCTGCTTGCAATGAAAAATTGATATCGTATTTTGTTGGTCCCAGAATTTTTTCCGACAATTTTTCCCAAGTTGATAAATTTTTATCAGAAATAGCACTAAAAGTCACTTCGCCTTTTTGATTATTATCTTTGTCCCCTACTGCAATGTCAAAATTTTTCTCTTGATAAGAAAAATATGAATTGGAAAACAATGAAGATGAAGAAAATGCGTCGGAATCGGCCAGGGCATTTTTGACAATCAAACTAAAGACAGCAACAACACCAAATGAAATAATAAAATATTTCATCAGGTTAAGCCAAGAGATTTTTTTTGATTTTTGTTGGTGATATTTGTATTTCACTATAATTTGAGAAACTTGTTAACCATAAATAAATCATATTATTGTAGCAGAAAAAGATATTTTTTGCAAGAAAAATATGATAGAAAACATATTGTCATGAAAATGCTTTATTATAGCGTGCTTTGGAATGTTTGCAAGGATAAAGTAAACAACACAATATGCAAGGATCAATAGCCAATAAACAAGAAATTCCAAATCTCAAATTCCAAACAATAAAAAAATATGCAAGATGCAATACGCAATATGCAATGAAATCGCAAGGAAGAAATTAAATAGTAACTCATCGTGTCATACCCGAAAAGACATGAGAGAAGCGAAGATTCTTTGTCTGGTATCTCATTCGTGACAATATGCAATGATCAATATGCAATATCCAATTTAATCGCAAAAGATCTCAAATTCCAAAACAAGGAATAAAAGGAATAAATTAGTTTTAATAAAACAACAATTTTCTTTGTACTTTTTGTTGCCAAAAAGTACCAAAAAACACTGGGGGCTCATAATGCTTTGGCCATTACTAAATATTTACTAGCGTAGCAACTACGCAGATTCGCCCCCAGACCCCGTGATCATTCGAGAAGAGAAAGAGCAATTTTCAAGGATCAATGTCCAATATCCAATTGGAATCACAAGGTAAAATTAGATAGTAACTCATGGTGTCATCCCCGCCAATGTGCGGGGATCTCATTGGTGACAATAATCAAGGATCAATATCCAATTGAAACGCAAGAACTCTCAAGCAATAAAAAAATATGCAAGATGCAATATGCAATATGCAATTTAATCGCAAGAAATTTCAAATTTCAAACGAAAGCAAGAATCAATTTTCAATATCCAATATCCAAGTGAAATCGCAAGAATTTTTTATTTTTAAAAAATATTTCATAAAT
>JAKQLF010000079.1 GCA_029567325.1 Bacteroidota bacterium
TATTCCCAAGAAAATAATTTATACAAACTTTAATATACTACTATAATAAATAGCATATAAATAATAATTATAATTTATGTAATATATTTTTATTGACAATCAAATGATTACAACCAGCTAGACGAAGTTCCACTTTATACATCTATTTTTTTTCATGCATTATTGTATCTTTTGAAATACAAGAATAATTGTCTTTTATACAATAAGAAAACCATATATAAAATGGCTATAAAGAAGTAAATTGCAATTATATACTTTTTGACAAAAGTAGGGAAATGGTATTTATATAATATAAAAGAATTAAAAATGAAAGATTTAAACGTGCATCCAGGCAGTTTTATTTTGACTTCTGAAAAGGTTAATTGCTTTTCTAGAAGCAAAATAAAAATTAGTAAATTAATTATTTATTTTGTTTTCACTACATTTTCGATCTTTGGTATAAAAAGCGAAGTTGTAGCTCAAAACGGAGATTGTTTAGCTTGTGCTAGCTTAGCCACCTATCCTCAGTTGGCAAGTATTAACACCAATGATGGAGCTTTGACGGAATTGATCCTTGGTAGTTTATTGGGAACCTCCATTAATCTTACTGCTTTAAATTGGCAAGGGTTGGCGCAAGGAGACGTTGCAGTGCTGGAAATGCTTGAGATATTACAAAGTCAATTGAGTTTATCTTCACCTGAAGCAGTGCTCAACGCCAATGTTACTGTGGCTCAAGTTTTGAATGCAGCAGCAATTGCAGCATCCAATTCCGGAACAGCCGTAGCTTTGAATGCTTTTGCAGCTAGCGTGCCTTCGGGAACCATTCGACTTGCCGATATTTTATCTGCAAACCTTATAAATGGTCCGCTTGCAGATTTTGACATTAATGCTTTGACATTGGTAACAGGTCTTGTGCAATTATACAATTATGAAAATGTGGCCACAACACCTACACCAATTGCTGCTAATATTCCATTGGTAGGTGGTGTAACAGTTTATGCACAAGTAGTAGAACCACCACACTTTGGATGTATAAATGAAGGAGGAGGCTTTTTTAGTGCCGGAGTCAGGTTATTATTACAAGTGTCTTTATTGAATCAATCAGCTATCCAAACCAACTTAAACATTTTAAATATAGCCAGTGTAAATTCTTCAACAACATTGACAAATGTTTCTATATACGTAGATGTGGCAAGAGGTGATGTAAGTGTTGATGAGGTTAATTCTTCAGGTAACACGGTGGATTTGTCTGTACAACCAGGCCTTGCCAGAGCTGCCATCGGTACAATTCCTATTGATGATTTTTTCAATAGAACTCAGGATCCATTTGCATCATTGGATTTTGCAACCATTGCAAATATAAATGTGGCTGTAAATTTTCTTTTTTTACCTGATGTCAACGTAAATCTAGGATTGCAGGTAAAAGCACTAGGTGATGCAAGTCCAGGAGTTTTATCTATAACTCGAGGTGTTCCATTTGGCCCGGAGACCATCGGCTCTAGTTCGACCGTCATTGCAAATTTGCTCAATGATTTGACCGCGAATAGCACTTATCAATTGACGCCCAACAGTTTGGGTGCAGTTATCGTAAACCCACTGATCGCTGCTTTGACAAATACTGTTGGTACGGTTTTATTTGCAAACAATACTGGTGTAGTCTACAATATCTTAGCCAATGTTGCTGATCCACTTTTGAATGCAACAGGTATTGGTATAGGTCAAGTAATCATTGGATCTGCGGGTATATCGGAGGTCTGTTTTGATTTTGACGATACACCAGATATTTATAATACTTTAATGTCTTCTGGAGGTCCTTTTCACCAAATAACTCCTGATCTTTACTTGGGTACAGCTATGCCAAATGCAGATGCTGATGGAATGCCTGGAGTAATGGGACAACCTGCTGACAATGATGGTCCTGATGATGGTTTGGTTGAATCTTTTGGAGTGGTATCAGTTAATAACTATTCACTTACTGTTGTAGCAACCAACAATACTGGTACGGATGCGTTATTGGTTGCTTGGATTGATTTTAATGGAAATGGGTCTTTTGAAGCTAATGAAAGTAGCCAAGTTATAGTTGGCCAAGGAACCAATCAATCTATACCATTGAGCTGGATAATAGCGGACACGGTTGTGGCCTCATCTTACATAAGGGTGAGGATTTCAACAGACCCTGTATTTATGAATAACCCTAGTACAGTTGGTTTTTGTACTGATGGAGAAGTGGAAGGTGAACTTATCACATTTGCAATTTTGCCGGTGACTTTATTAAAATTTGAAGGCCAAAAGTTAACTGACCACAATCTTTTGACATGGATCGTGGAGAATGAAGAAAACTTTTATGGTTTTCAAGTAGAAAGATCAAAAGATGCTGCTACCTATTCCAGTATAGGATTTGTTCAATCATCCAAAAATCAAAGATCAGGCAGAAAAGCCTATACTTTTATTGACGAAGATGGATATCAGGCAAACTATTATTACCGATTGAAAATGGTTGATTTAGACGAAAAATTCACCTATTCCAAAATCATCTACTTGGATGGTAGTAAAGCAACAGGTTTTGATTTCTATCCCAATCCTGCTAGTAATCAAGTGAGAATAGATATTCATGGAAGTGAGCAAAAAGATGTGCTCGTAGAAATTTTTGATTTTAGTGGGAAAATGGTTTTGCGAAATAAATTTACAAACTTCGATGACAATTTGATAGATCTAGATATTGATCTTTTGAATCAAGGAATGTACATATTGAGTCTAACGCACGGCCAGGATCAGTCTATTCATAAAAAATTAGTAGTTCAAAAATAGAATGTTGAACTAACCCATGCAGTAAAATTTTGTACCAGATGTTATTATTTTACGATGCTTCTCAAAAATACTTGAGAAGCATCGTGTTTTTAAAGACTAAGTAACTAAGTCCCTATAAATAAATTACCTTAAGCTTCATTTAAATACCTAAGTTTGCTCCTTTTTTATTTTGTTGAACTATCAGATGACATTTAGTAATTTTCCTTTATCACCAGAAATAAAGAGTGCACTTGCAAATTTGAAGTTTAGGGAGCCCTTTCCAATTCAAATTGAAGGTATACCCAATATAATTGAAGGCAAGGACATATTAGGCATCGCAAAAACTGGATCAGGAAAAACGGCAACCTATGTGTTACCAATTTTACACCTTTTAAAACTGCAACCTAGCCGGAAAACAAGGATGGTCAGTGCTCTGATATTGGTACCAACTAGAGAACTTTGTGCGCAAGTTCAAAATTTTATACATGACGTTTCTACTTTTTTGATGCCTCCGGTAAAATCACTCGCTGTATTTGGTGGTGTATCTATCAATCCTCAGATGAAAGCATTATTTGGAGTTGAAATTTTAGTTGCAACACCAGGTAGATTATTGGAATTGGTTGATGTAAAGGCAGTTGATTTATCGCAGGTGAAAATGTTGGTTTTAGACGAAGCAGATAAATTGCTGAATCCTGGTTT
Organism: Bacteroidota bacterium; assembly: GCA_029567325.1. Taxonomy (GTDB): domain Bacteria; phylum Bacteroidota; class Bacteroidia; order Chitinophagales; family Saprospiraceae; genus JADKBO01. The sequence goes on from JAKQLF010000079.1 coordinate 3,466, forward strand.
TAAGGTAGAACTTTCAAAGATTTTGACTTTGCTGCCAAATAAAAGGCAAACTTGCTTATTTTCTGCCACACTTAGCAGTGAAGTTCTAGCACTCCAATCTCTTTTACTTCAGGATCCCATTACCATTAAAATCGAAACAGAACCTGATCAGGAAGTGCAAATAAATCAAACGGCTTATTTGATTTCTGATGAAAGAAAGGGGCCATTTTTAAGAGAATTGATCAATAAACATACGATGAGCCAAGTTCTGGTATTTGCATCATCTTCCCAAAAGGCGGATAAAATTTGTGATAAGTTGGTCAAAAACGGTTTTAACGCGAAGGCAATTCATGGAAAAAAGAGTCAAGGAGCTCGCACCAGTGCATTAAAGGAATTTAAAGATGGCAAGTTGAGAGTTTTGGTCACATCTGACTTATTGTCAAGGGGTATAGATATTGAGTTTCTTCCATTTGTTATAAATTATGAATTGCCTAGGTCTCCAAAAGAATTCATCCATAGAATTGGCCGAACAGGAAGAGCAAATGCGGTGGGCGAAGCAATCACTTTTGTCACGGAAGAGGATAAACACCATTTCCAAGTCATTCAGAAAAAAATGGGAACTTGGCTTACGCTAATTCCAGTTGAATAATTTATAAAGCAAACATTCTTGTAAATTCGATGTTCAATCATCATGAAAGAAAAAATAATAATAGATATTGTTTCTGATGTGGCATGTCCCTGGTGTTTTATTGGAAAGAAACACATTGAAGCTGCTATGGAAGCATCAGAGGAATTTGATTTTGAGGTGCAATGGCATCCTTTTATGCTCGACCCCAATATTCCATCAGAAGGTAGTAATTTTGATGCGTACTTTTCAAAAAAATTTGGAAGTATGGCACAATTTGAAAAAATATCTGAAAGGGTCGTGCAAGCTGGTCAAAATGCTGGGATAAACTTTAGATTTGATCAAATACCTAAGGTGCCTAATACACTTGCTTTGCATAAAATACTTCATATTGCCTCTATTGAGGGTATTGCCAATGAAGTGAAAGGTAGATTTTTGAACGCATATTTTGAAAATCCAATAGATCTGACCAGCCAGCAAAATATTTGTGACATCATGTTTGAATTTGGATGGGATGAGAAAAAAACAATTGATATTTTGGATGATGATGCTATCACCCAAAAGGTTTTGATTGAAATAAAAGATTACCAACAAATGGGTGTAAATGCGGTACCTTTTTTCATTATTAACCACACTTATGGAATGAGTGGCGCACAACCGGTAGAATATTTTAAGGAAGCATTCAAGGATATTAGCATTCAAATGCAAGCAAATTCTGACTCATCATGTGATATTGATGACCCTAATTGCTAAGAAAATCAATGGCAGTGGTAATTTATTTCAGGACGGAAGTTTTTACTCTACCAAGTGACATAGCCCATAACATCCAACCTGGAAGTGATTTTTCACGCTTTCGTTTTCTTAAATCCAAATACCAATTGTATTTTTTCATGATGGGAATTTTATGAGTTTCAACAAACTCTATAAGCGTTCCATCTGGATCTTCTGTGTAACAAAATCTACCTGCTGCTTCTCCCATATCAAAACTTCCAGCACTATCTACGGTAAAAGGAAATCCTTTTTCTGTCGTATATTTTTTGAGCCTGTCCATGTACAATACATCAAAACAAAGGTGAATGTAGCCAGGATCTCCCCAACACCTTCCTTCAAAGATTTTTTTGGGTTGATTATCTAAAACTTGAGTTAATTCAATTTGAGATTGACCTAATAGTTCGGCAAATGGCCCCTTTCTTTTATTGCTGTGAGTCAATAAAACCCTCCTCATTTTGAAGTTGCCACCTTTCATATTTTCAAGATCTCCGAAAGTCGAAGTTTGATCATAAATGATATGATCATAGCCCAAAATATCACTGTAGAATAATAGTGATTTGTCCATATCTGATACTCCGATACTGCAGCCGAAAACACCACCAGTCAATTGACCCGTATTGGCAAACCAATTGGAACTTTCTACCAATTCTACCATATTACCGTGGAGGTCCATAATGAAAAAGTGTAAAACGCCGTCTGGGCCTTCTTGAGGAGTGCTTAACACATTTAAACCATCCGTTTTATAGGTTTGATATGTTTTAAGAACATCCTTACATTTATATTTCACACAATAAATGCCTAAATCACCAATCTCGACTTCATCTTTTGAAAATTGTGGTTTACGCTCTGTGTACTGCCAGATTTCAATTCCTCCACCACCTTGATAATTGAGTGCAAGGACCGCATGTCGTTTACGGGCTTCTCCATGAGTATAGGGTAACATCAGACCTGCAATTGCAGCTTCGTCAAAAATTGGAAGATCCATTCCCAGGTTTTTTCTATAAAATTCCCATGTCTTGTAGACATCGTCATTTCCAATTCCAATTTGTTGTATACCGCAAATTGCGTAGTCCATAACTTTCTAGTTTGGTATGATGATGGCGTCACGTTGATATACTCCCATCGCCAATTTATCTTTGATGGAAACAAAAGCTTCGATTGTGAAATTGATGTCTTCCACTGTATGACTAGCTGTAGGGATAAGCCTGAGCAATATCCTTCCTTTTGGAATGACCGGATAAACTACGATTGAGCAAAAAATATGAAAGTTTTCTCTGAGATCTTCTACCAAGGCAGTTGCTTCCTCAACACTTCCGTGCATGAATACAGGAGTGACGCAGCTATTGGTTTTGCCAATATCAAAACCTGCATTTCTCAAACCTGCTTGCAAGAGATTTACGTTTTCCCAAAGTTTATCTTTAAGACTTACATTATCTCTAAGTAGTTGTAACCTTTTCCTGTTGCCGATCACTTGACCTATAGGCATGGACTTAGCAAAAATTTGTGAGCGCATATTGTATTTCAGGAATTGCATGATATCTGCATCCCCTGCAAAGAAAGCACCAATGGAACCCATTGATTTTGCAAATGTTGAAAAGTAAACATCTATATCATCTTGAACACCTTGTTCCTCGCCTGTTCCTGCACCTGTTGCTCCCTGGGTTCCAAATCCATGGGCATCGTCTACCAAAAGTCTGAAATTATATTTTTTCTTTAAAGCGACAATCTCTTTGAGTTTTCCCTGTTCACCTTGCATACCAAAGACACCTTCGGTTATGACCATTACACCACCACCTTGTTCTTCTGCCAGCGCTATAGCTGTTTTGAGGTGTTTTTCACAACTTTCAACATCATTATGCATGTATGAGAATCGTTTACCCATGTGAAGTCTGAGTCCATCAATGATACATGCATGTGCATCTGCATCATAAACTACCACATCTCTCCTTGTCAATAAACAATCAATTGCAGAAACAATTCCCTGGTAGCCAAAATTGACCAGAACAGCCTTTTCTTTTTTTACAAATTCAGCTAACTCCAATTCCAGGGCATCGTGTTGATCAGTATTTCCTGACATCATTCTTGCGCCCATTGGATAAGCCAATCCATATTCGGCGAAAGCTTCGCCATCGACTTTTCTAACTTCAGGATGATTGGCCAATCCCAGGTAATCATTGATTGACCACATGATGACCTCCTTCCCTTTGAAAAACATTTTGTTTCCTAATTCCCCAGTTAATTTTGGAAAGATGTAATATCCTTCTGCAGCTTCTGCATATTGACCAAGAGGCCCTCTATTCCCTTTTATTCTATCAAAAATATCCATCTAAGGCTTTTTATAATTTCTAATAATTCTATAATACAACCAAGGCATATATCTTTTAATGTAAATGCCAAGGATTTCTTTTCCTCCTATATAAATTTCTCTTTTCCCTTGTGCTACCCCATTCAAAGCTTTTAAGGCTAAATGGGCAGGTGTCATTCCTTTGTCGGTATTCTCATCCATTTTATTTTGGGGAGACCCATCACCAGTTAAAGCATTGATCGAGATATTTGTCTGTATATAACCTGGACAAATAATGGTCGTTTTGATACCATTGGCTTCTGTTTCTGCCCTCAAACTATCATAGAATCCATGCAATGCATGTTTGGACGCTGCGTATCCAGATCTCATAGGAGTTCCTAAATGACCTGTTACGCTACTCATGATGACAAAGTGCCCAGAGCCACGCTCCAACATTGAAGGCAATATTTTTTTAGCAAAGGCAATATTTGCAAAATAATTGACTTCCATAAGTTGTCTGTCAACTTCTTCAGTGGTATTGATCGCATAATCACGCTGAGATATTCCAGCATTATTGATCAGAATATCAATGGGTCCTTCTTTCTTTAAAACTTCACTCCCTACCGCTTCGACATTTTCTGAATCAGAAAGATCTACGGGATATATTTTACATTTATCTGGGTAAGCCAAAGACTTTCTAAGCTTTTCCAGGCTTTCTTGATTCCTTGAGGAGATGATTAAAAAAGCACCGTATGTTGAAAGTGTTTTGCAGAGAGCTTCTCCAATACCCGATGATGCACCGGTCAACCATATTTTTTTATTCTGATAATACGAAGAAGCCATAAATTATATAATGAGTGAAAACTCGGTGTAAATATAAGGATACTATTCTGTTAAGATATAACGGAATTATATATATTTTAACGTGGTGTAGCTAATAAAGTACCTATATGTCAATTCTAAGGCAATAAATACAAGGCCAACTACAATAGTTGTCATTATTCGCGAAATTATATTCTGAGTCAAAAATTGCTTTAGAGATTTATAAATGTAAAAAATAAAAATTACGACCACTCCACTGTTGACCACAGCATTTGGTAATTGGAAGGGTACATTCCTAATGATTGCAGAACTAATCACTGTGAGTACCAGGAAGAAAGAAAGCAAGTATAGAGCAAAAATAAAATGTTTGCCATATTGTCTTTCTGGTTCTTTCGCAAAAAAATATGTGGAGAAAGATAAAATCGGAGCAATTATGATGATGAATAATTTGCTATTGTTGGTTACAGCTTGGTCATACATGAATGCCAGTTCTTCAACGGTGATTCCCTTTTTATTGGAAATTTCCTTGACTAATTCTTGAATATGACTTTGACTGTAATAATTGAAAAACCATTTTGAAGGAATCAGAAAAATATCAAAAGTGCCCAGGAAGAAAAAGAAAATGATGTTGCACCAAATAAAAACTTGGAAGGGTTTCATGTACGGTACTCGACGTCCTTCAAGGTATTCTTTAACCAAAAACCCAGGTTTAGCAATAAATAATTTTGCTGTTCTAAAAGCTTTGCCATCAATATTTACAAAACTGTCAACTGCATTCTGAAGGATGGTAATTAAAGTGAAATCACTGGAAGTTACGACTTTTTCACCGCATTGTTGACAGTAATTGCCATTAATATCCATACCACAGTTGGCACAATTGAGTTTTTCTGCCATCGCAAATTCTAAATTTCTTGGTAATATCTGGAAAAATATTGATTTACAGATGTGTAAGCAGCACTCATTACCAACACTGCTCATATGTAAATAATGCTTATCACCCAAAATCGCTATTGTACAGAAGTCGATTTTAGCTGATATTTGTGAATAAAACCAAAATATTATGTTCGCAAATAAATTAACCTCGATGAGAAACCCGAATTTCAACTTTGTGGGAATGGTGATTTTTACACTTTGCCTTTGTCTAGCTGCTGCCTCCTGTACTAAGGAAGATGATGAAAATTCAAAAGCAAAGGATTATTCCCAAATCAATATTGCTCATATCCAAGATATTGACACTACCCTATCCAATAAAGAATTTCTGGCAACTAATGCTTCTGGATTTATATTAAAACCAAATGATGTTTTGGTTTTTAAAACTAGTGAAGGCAGATATGGCAAAATGCAAATAATTGGGTATAACCTAGCTTCCAATTACGATATGTCAGTGAAAGCTACAATATTTAACGCTGATGGCACCACGAAAGCTAGTGATGTGAGTTTTGTGGTTAGAGGCACTTGGTTGGGAGAATTGGATGTACCACGTGAAGCATTGAGAGAGGAATTTACTGGAAAGGCTGACTTTCATTGGAATAGACAAAACGACACAGATACTAATTTTACGCCGGCCAATGGGGCAAAGTTCGCAAAATATACTTTTTGATTTATTTGTATAGTCTGACAATTTGTAAAAGATTAGTTTTGCTGGCAAACAAACAATCTTGCCAAGCATTTTTAAAAATCTTACATTTTGGGTATTGCTCGCTATTTGTGTGGGGATAGCCATTGGCCATTTTTTTCCTGACATAGGAATTTCGCTGAAAGTATTGGGTACTTGGTTTATAGATTTGGTTAAACTATTTATAGCACCAATCATATTTTTGACCATTGTGCTTGGGTTTGTCGGTATGGATGATTTAAAAAAAGTAGGAAAAGTAGGACTCAAGGCTCTTATTTATTTTGAAGTTGTTACCACTTTTGCATTGATCATTGGCATCATCGTGGCTTACATTATTCAACCGGGCAAAGGTCTCATACCTCCAATTCAAAGTGCTTCTCCAGACATTATAAACTATGCCGATAAAGCGAAGGAAGGTGTCGACTGGGTTGCATTTTTTGCAAACAACATTACCATACAAGTGTTATTACTTTCGATTGTTGTTGGTATTTTATTGAGTAAATATCAAGGTAGTGGGAAAGCGAGGCTTGTTGGGGGGCTTCAAAAAATTGCTCATTTTGTATTTTTAGCTTTGAAGTGGTTGATGTATTTATCACCGCTGGGTGCATTGGGAGGTATGGCCTTTACTATAGGCAAATACGGCCTCGCCTCATTATTGCCACTAGCAGAATTGATGGTAACGGTCTACACAACCATGGCTATATTTATCTTTTTGGTTTTAAGGCAAATTTTGAAATATTACAAATTGGACATCATGAAGTTTCTCAAAATCATCAAAGAGGAATTACTGATAGTCCTTGGTACTTCATCTAGTGAAGCTGCTCTGCCCAACCTCATGCAAAAACTTGAAATAATGGGCTGTCACAAATCAGTGGTAGGTTTAGTTGTCCCTTCAGGATATTCATTTAATTTGGATGGTACAACCATTTATCTGTCAATGGCTACCATATTCTTGGCACAAGTTTATAATGTATCCTTGGACTTTGGTCAAATGCTGACTGTAATCGGTGTTTTGATGGTAACGTCTAAAGGAGCTGCAGGTGTAACTGGAAGTGGATTTGTGGTTTTAGCTTCTACCCTTTCAGCTTTAGGGACGATACCCATTGAAGGACTCGCTTTATTATTGGGAGTAGATAGATTTATGTCTGAAGCAAGGGCAATAACCAATTTTATTGGCAACGGTGTAGCTACCATTTTTATATCCAATATGGAAGGAGAATTCATACCCAATACCAATTATGATATTCGAAGTTTCAGTTCGGAAAAGTAATATCATGAAGGAGTTACAAATAAAAAAGGCCTTATTTGCAACAAATAAGACCTTTTTTATGATTTATTGTTTTCTGACTAAACAGCAAAATTAGGTTCGTCTGCAGTAACTTCTTCTACCCAACCAAATTTATCCGGAAGTGTTTGAGTCTTTAATCCTTGAATGGTATCATACAACATTGGAGAGATCTGGAATTGATTTGCATCCAAATTTATGATGTCATTTTTGTATTTTATTTCCGAAACATAGGCTATAACCGCTGCTGTTCCAGCACCAAAAACTTCTTTGAGTTCACCGGTTTTTCCAGCATGCATGATTTCTTCAATCGTGATTGGTCTAGTTTCTACATCATAACCTTTGTCTTTCAAGATATGCAGAATAGAATCTCTAGTGATGCCTTTGAGTATCGCTCCGTCAGTTTCTGGAGTTAATACTTTATTGCCAACCACAAAGAAAATATTCATGGTTCCAACTTCTTGGATATATTTAAATTCTTTTCCATCCAACCACATGACTTGATCATAACCTTGGGCTTTTGCTTCTTTTGCAGGAAGTAAGGAAGCAGCATAATTTCCAGAAGTCTTAGCTTCACCTACCCCACCTTGAACAGCTCTCACGTATTTTTCTTCTGCCTTCAATTTTACTGGAGCAGAATAATAAGCGCCAACAGGCAATAAAAGAATCATAAATTTATAAGTCTCAGAAGCCCTTACTCCTAAAAACTCATCTGTTGCGAATAAAAATGGACGTATATATAATGAACATCCAGCAACATCTGGAATCCAATTTTTATCTAGATAAACCAATTTTTTCAATCCTTCCATAAACAACTCTTCAGGCACTTCAGGCATACACATCCTTCTGGCAGACGCATTGATTCGGTCAACATGTTTGTGCGCTCTAAAAAGGAGTGGATTACCATCCGCAGATCTATTGGCCTTCATTCCTTCAAAAATTGATTGGCCGTAGTGCAGAGCAGCATTACCAGGGTGAATAGATAAATTGGCAAAAGGTCTGATAACTACATTCGTCCACTTACCATCTACATAATCTGCTTCTAGCATATGATCAGTAAAAACCTTTCCGAATGGTATGTTGTGGAAATCAATTTCATCAACTCTTGATTTTGCAATTTTTTCGATTCTGATATCTAGTGCCATAGCTGTTGTTTTATAAAATATAGGTAATGCAAATATAAGCTAAATAAGTAATATATAACGACTTCAAGACTGAATGTTTCAAAACAATATTTTCCGCTTTGCAACAAGGCCTTCTATAAAGAACGGTTTAAGTCTTCAATATATTGATGTAAATGGAGGAGATTTCAATAAGATTTTCAGAAAAAAATCAGAATCATGATGCCATCCAAGCAACCCTGTCCTATTTATTGAATAAGACATATGTTTTTTGGTCCGAACAAAGTTTGTTTACAAACAATATAATTTGGAAACAAGTGCATTTCACGACTTCTTCAATTGATCCTTGGGATTTTGTCGTGATTTATGGAAGCTTCGCTAAAAATCCCGCCAAAATCATATGTTGGTTTCAATTTTAACTATGGATTTCATCCATCGCTATAATATTCAATCCCTCTGGGGTTTTAAAACGAAGATGTGAAATGCACCCTTTGGAAACGGATATGCTATTGAACTATTGATTTCTGATACATATGCAGGACTTATAATGCCACCTCTTTCATCTTTTTACTTTCGTCTTTTTTCTTCCGAACTATTGTGTATATATTCATGCCGTTAAAAATTAAATCATTCAAATCATAAAGTCACAATGGTCCGTATTTTATCTATTGCATGTTTGTTGTTTACAATCATTTCATTAAACGCTCAAAAGAAGGAGTTTTCTGTACTTCTTTACACCAAAACTGCTGGATGGCATCATGAATCCATACATGAAGGAGTCACTGCAATCAGAAAGCTTGGAGAAGAACATTTTTTTACCGTTGACTGGCAAGAAGATGCTACAAGATTTAATGACAAAGGTTTAGAAAATTTTGATGCTGTAATTTTCTTGAGCACAACAGGAGATATTTTTAATGAGGAGCAACAAGGAGCATTGGAGAGATTCATCAAAAAAGGTAAAGGTTTTGTTGGTATTCATGCTGCAGCTGATACAGAATATGAGTGGCCTTGGTATACGCAATTAGTAGGTCGTATGTTTAGAATACATCCAACTATTCAAACTGCAAAACTTCAAGTGAAAGATACTAAATTTCCTGGAATGAAAAGTTTCATTGATGGTCAGTTATGGACAGAAGAATGGTATCAATACAATGAAGAAAAAGTAACCGGACTGAATTACCTTTTGGCCGTAGACGAAAAAACTTATAGTCCTAAAGCTAATTGGGGAAGAGTTGCTGGAGAAGGAATGGGTGATTTCCATCCAATTGCATGGTATCATAATTTTGACGGAGGCAGATCTTTTTATACAGGTTTAGGTCATATGCCAGCAACTTGGGAAATCAAAGAATTTATGGATCACCTTTTTGGAGGCATATATTGGGCAGCTACAGGAAAAGGACTCTAATTGACTTGAAAATTGGTGATTTTGCAACTACAACCGTTCTCAATTGCAATTTTTAATAAGTTTTTTAAATACAAATGTTGGAAAAAGAATTTCTTTTGACATACACATTGTTGATTTACAGTTCAATTTTAAACATCAAATAGAATCTTTGTTTCTTATTTACAAAACTGTACAATATAAAGATTAAAAGACTTACTTTTGCAGCGGATGCTATTGTTTAAACACCTTATGGGAGCCTGCTTTTTTTATTAGAACTTAATTTAATAGAAAGTTTATCCCCAGACAATTGAATCCATTAAGTTAATCAAATATAAAGAGTTGTAATTTTCGGAATCTTTCCATTATTATGGCTCTTTTTTATTTAAGCAATTTTGATTTTCCCAAATAGAATTTAAGTTTTGCTTTGACAAAAACATCACAAAGCTGCAGGTGGTCAAGAAAATCTTTCTTTTTGCTTTAAAAAAACTTTACATTTGTGCGCATTCAATACACACCCTTTGCCGGTGAATAATGCAAAAAATCAATACATTTGAATTACAAAAATAAGATTTATGGTTTTTGACTTAGAAATGATTAGGTCGGTATATGCTGCAATGCCGGCAAAAGTGGATAGTGCAAGGAATACCTTGGGCAGACCACTTACACTTGCAGAGAAAATACTTTATGCGCACTTGCACACGTCTTCTCCTGCTGCCAATTTTGGTAGGGGTAAAGATTATGTATTTTTTGCACCAGACAGAGTAGCTATGCAAGATGCAACAGCTCAAATGGCTTTATTGCAATTTATGACGTGTGGTCGTAAGCAAGTTGCCGTTCCTTCAACAGTACACTGTGATCACCTTATACAAGCCAAAATAAATGGAGATGTAGATTTAAAAGGTGCCATGGATATCAATTCTGAAGTTTATGATTTCCTGGAGTCAATTTCAAATAAATATGGTATTGGTTTCTGGAAACCAGGAGCAGGCATCATTCACCAAGTAGTTTTGGAAAATTATGCATTTCCTGGAGGAATGATGATCGGTACAGATTCGCACACTCCAAATGCGGGTGGTCTAGGGATGGTGGCAATTGGTGTAGGTGGTGCCGATGCAGTGGATGTTATGGCAGGTATGGAGTGGGAACTCAAAATGCCAAAATTGATTGGTGTAAAATTGACTGGAAAAATGTCTGGTTGGACTTCACCAAAAGACGTAATTTTAAAAGTTGCAGGGATATTGACCGTAAAAGGAGGTACTGGCGCCATTGTCGAATACTTTGGAGAAGGTGCTAAAAATATGTCTTGCACAGGAAAAGGCACAATTTGTAACATGGGTGCTGAAATTGGAGCCACCACTTCAACTTTTGGCTATGATGCTTCCATGAGTAGATATCTAGCTTCTACAGGAAGAGCGGAAGTTGCTAAACTTGCAGACGAAATAGCATCATATCTTACAGGCGACGATGAGGTGTACGCAAATCCTGAGCTTTACTTTGATCAAGTGATTGAAATAAATCTTAGTGAACTTGAGCCACACATCAATGGACCTTTCACGCCAGATTTAGCTACGCCTATTTCTAAAATGAAGGATGTATTGAAAGAAAACGATTGGCCGGTTGAAGTTAAAGTAGGCCTTATTGGCTCATGTACAAACTCTTCTTATGAGGATATTTCAAGAGCAGCTTCCATTGCAAAGCAAGCTTTGAATAATCATTTGACGACCGCATCTGAATTTACGATCACTCCTGGATCTGAGCAAGTAAGATTTACCATTGAAAGAGATGGTTTCATTGATACATTCGAAAAAATTGGAGCTTCTGTATTCGCGAATGCGTGTGGACCATGTATTGGTCAGTGGGACCGTGCTGGTGCAGATAAAAAAGAAAAAAATACCATCATTCACTCATTCAATAGGAATTTTTCAAAAAGAGCGGATGGTAACCCAAATACACATGCATTTGTAGCTTCTCCTGAAATCGTAACTGCTGTTGCTTTGGCTGGAAGGTTGGATTTCAATCCTTTGACTGATGCATTGATCAATGCAAATGGAGAATCGGTCATGCTGTCAGAACCGACGGGATTTGAATTACCTCCGAATGGATTTGCAGTTGAAGATGCTGGTTACCAAGCTCCTGTAGAAGATGGATCTGGCGTTGAGGTAAAAGTAGACCCTAATTCTGATCGAATTCAGTTGCTTACGCCGTTTAAAACCATAACTGTGGATGATGTGACCAATATGAACATTCTTATAAAAACTAAAGGAAAGTGTACCACAGATCACATTTCTATGGCAGGACCTTGGTTGACTTACAGAGGACATCTTGAAAACATTTCAAACAACTGTTTGATTGGTGCCATCAACTATTTCAATGATGAAAGTAATAAAGTCTTAAACTACGTTACCAATGCCTATATGGCAGTACCTGATTCGGCTAGAACTTACCAGTCAAATGGCATAGGTACCATTGTTTTTGGAGAAGATAATTATGGTGAAGGTTCATCTAGAGAGCATGCAGCCATGGAGCCTAGATTTTTGGGCGTCAAAGCGGTAATGGTCAAATCATTTGCAAGAATTCACGAGACGAATCTAAAGAAGCAAGGTATGCTTGCGTTGACTTTTGCAAATCCAGCAGACTATGATCTCATCAGACAAGATGATAAAATTACAATATTAGGCTTCGAAACTATGAGTGCTGGAAAGCAATTACAGATCAGATTGGATCATGCTGACGGGACTTCTGAAGTTATCAATGCAAATCATACCTACAATGAAGCTCAGATTGGCTGGGTAAGATTTGGTTCAGCGCTCAATGAAATTAGGCACAAACTCATTAGATAATGGGTTGAAATTGAAAGTAAATTTTATAAAAAAGGCCAGTTCTTCAAGAAGATTTGGCTTTTTTTTTTAGAATAACATATTGCCTAAATATATTAAGTATATGATCTTCCAGATGAGTTTAAATAAACTCAGTATTAAAAAATACCAAAAAATCTTCCATCTGACACTACATGATCACCTTGTCCATCTCCAAAAATGCCATAAAAAGGAGATGCCGTACCTTTAAATATTAAATCAAGACTGATGGCATTATTGTCATTTGTCACATTTGTCTTAATGATAATGTTTGACTGATTCAAGCCTCCTAATTTGTAAAAATAAGTATTATCAATTATGATTCTCACTTCGTCCAATTGCCCATAAAATTCGTTGTTGGCATCAGTTTTACTAACATAGTCCCATGAATTCTCTAAAAAATCCAGATTCTGGTTGGCAACATTGGCTTTAAACATCCATATTGAAAAATCAATGTTTTTTCCGTTTTGCAATTCAACTTTAAAAACTAGTTCTTGCGTAATGTTTGAAGAGTCTGCAAGAGCGTATCGACTAAAAGATTTGGTGTCGCTAATTAATTTATATGACTTTACTTTGGAGAAATAGTTATCTGGAGAATTGATGCGCTCAATAGAAAATTCCAATATTTGGTTATCTACGATTTCTTCAGGTTTTGAGCAAGAAGAAAAAATAAAAACACTTACCAACAAAAGAAAGGACTTTTTCATTTTTAAAAATTTAGTGGAAGAATAAAAAAAACGTTTAAAAACAATGATATGTGAAGTTATTGAATAATATAGGCAAACTAGAATTTCAATCCGTACTTATAATGCCTGTAGACTTGAAGTAAAATTTAGCTTATATCAATCAATAAATAAAAGGCTGATTCACTCATGCGTCGGCCTTTTTCATATATTTTGTCTATTTTATTATAATATTAATCTTTCTTTGAATTTTACTTTACATAAAGGAAACATTAGAACCATATCTTTGCAGCTTAAATGCAGTTAATATATGCCAAAGTTAAAAGTTCTATTGGTTTGTGACATATTGATAAGAGATTATGACGGATGTAACCGTACGCTCTTCCATATTTTGGACAGATATGATAAAGATAAAATCAAGATTTCTATCATATCAGGTAAAATAGAAGGTTTGGACCAACCAACACAAGTGCTTAAGTTGCCAAACTTAACCCTGCCATTCAATCAAGACTATAGCATAGCTGTACCCTATTTTGTAACAAATGAGATTCATCAGTTTATTGACGAGGTAAATCCAGATATAGTTCACATTACTTCACCTTCATTATTGGGAAGCCATATTCAATGCATTGCCCAAAAAAGGAGGATTCCAGTTTCAAGTATTTATCATACAGATTTTATTGGATACATTTCATACTACGTATCTCAATACAACCCACTCAAAGAATTGATTAAACATTATTTTTCTTCTGTTGCCAGAAAATTTTATAATGGTTGTGATGTAGTATTTGCGCCAACTGCAGCTTCCAAAGACTATCTGATTGACATGGGCATAGATGAATCTAGAATCAGCATTTGGCAAAGGGGTATAGATCCAGCCATTTTTAGGCAAAATGAGGCGCACAAATCGACCATGCTCCAAGCGTACAACATCCAAAAACCTATTGTCTTTTTTGCAAGTAGATTGGTTTGGGAGAAAAATCTGGAAACCTTGATTGCGGTTTATAAATTATCAGTAAACCAAGGAAATAAATATCAATTTGTAGTTGGTGGTGATGGTTTGGCATTTGATGAATTAAAAGAGCAAATGCCAGAAGCCATATTTTTAGGCAACCTTACGCAAGATGAATTGAGTAAATGGTACAATAACGCAGATGTTTTTATATTTCCTTCAATCACAGAAACATTTGGGAATGTCATCATAGAGGCTATGAGTTGTGGACTTCCTGTGGTTGCAGCCAATGGAGGAGGAAGTGTAAGTTTAATAAACCATTTAGAAAATGGTGTGTTGGTGACACATGATGACGCGACTTCTTACTTCCATTATATAGAAAAAGTTCTGAATGATGCTGCTTTTAGGAGTAGACTTGTAGAAAATGGATTGATTTTTTCATCCAAACTTTCTTGGCCAGTATTGGTAGACTCATTTTTTGAGTCTATCACTAGGATTGCCAAATTTGATCATTTCAAAAAAGTTGCTTCTTGAAGTCTAAGAATTGGTTGTATTTGAAATGGGTGATATCAGCTTTATTTCTGATTTTCTTTGCCTACTACATTAGAAATACATCTTTTACTGAAATGTCTGCCGCGCTTAATGAGCACTATATTTCAGTGATCGGTTTGATTTTCATTTCCTTGTTGAGTTATTTATTGGCTACATTTGCCTGGAGGGTTTTGGATTACACAAAGCAACTTCATACCATTTCCTTTTTCCATTTATTCATGATCAGACAATCGGGAGAATCACTCTCAAGTATAAACCCTACAGGTGTGATTGGTGGGGATATGTATAAGCTTTACCACCTGAAAAAATTTGGAGTAGATACCATCAAAATACTGCCTTCGATCTTTGTCTTTAGGATCATGAGTATCATATCTTTTATACTCTATTTATTGACATTTAGCACAGCCCTGCTGATGACGGTGATCAATAATAAGTTCTGGAGCTATTCTTTGTTTTTGTTGCTTTTGGCTATTTGTGTATATACCTTTTTGTTCCTTGCAAACAAAAAATTGCTGTTACATGCTTTTTTTAAAAAACTTTCCTTTATCTCTGAAGAAAGACTTTTGAAAATCAAAGAATTTAACGAAGCAATTGTCAATCAATTCAAAAATCATTTATTCATTACCATAGGAGGTTTGATGTTATTATACGCACATTGGATAGCCGGAGGTATGGAAGTGTACTATTTGATGCACTTTGTTTTTGGATATGATTTTTCTTTGGTCAATGGATTTACAGCTGATTTTGGGATAATGCTTTCTAAAACGTTGGGTATGTTTGTTCCCGGTCAACTGGGAATTGAGGAATTTGGAAACAAATATATGCTTGCCATTCTTGGTATAACTTCCGGCACATTGTGGTTGACATTTTCTGTTTTGCGCAGATCCAGGCAGTTGTTTTGGCTTTTCTGCTCATTTCTTTACATTACTTTTGCCAATGCTACTGTAAAGAAAACAGCTAAGAAAATTTTTAAAGCAAGCACTTTGTTATGGCTGATTCCTTACTTTAATTCGTCTAGATGAACATTTTATTTGTTTCACACAAATACCCTCCAGCCGTAGGTGGTATGGAAAAACAAAGTTTTGAATTGATAGAAGGCATGAAGAAGCATGCAACAGTGCACTCTATTGTCATTCAAAAGGAGTCTCAAATAAGTTTCATTTTCAAGGTTAGGAAACAAATTATTACTTATTTGCAAAAACACCCCGAAATAGAAATTTTACACATCAATGATGGATTATTGGCATGCATTTTAGGCCCTGCCATCCGGCATTTGAAAATTATAAAGTTAGCTACCATACATGGTTTGGAAGCATCTTATCCAGGTGCCGCTTATACCAAGTATATTTTTTCTCGATTGAAAGTGTATGATAAATTGATTTGCGTCAGTCAACATACCAAGGATCTTTGTGTTTTGAAGGGTCTTGCACCCAGTCAACTTGTTGTTATCCATAATGGCGTTGCCATTGAAAATCAGATGGCAGCTCGTATAGATCAAGTAAATCTTCCTTTTATTTTACCTGAGGATAAAACAATCATAGTTTCGGTGGGAAGATTGGTTAAAAGGAAGGGATTTTACTGGTTTGCATCAGAAGTTATGCCTGAACTTGGAAATGATTTTTATTATATAATCATTGGAAATTATTTTAAAGAATCGATTGGAAGGCGGTTATTCAACCTTTTTGCACCATCAGGATTGGTACATAAATACAACCTGTTATTAGGTTATCCTAGTGATAATGTAGTTTTACAAACTAGAAAATTTGACAATGTAATTTTGGCAGGAAGGTTGTCAAATGAACATATGCTTGCTGTGTTGGAGCGCGCAGATTTGTTTGTAGTACCAAATATTCCTGTAAAAGGTGATGCTGAAGGTTTTGGTTTAGTCGCATTGGAAGGTACCATGGCTCAAAAAACCGTATTAGCTGCACATTTGGAAGGATTGAAAGATGTAATAATGGATGGGGTCAATGGATATTCTATTCCAGCCATGGACAAGTTTGCTTGGGTAGAAAAAATAAGGCACCTGAGCCGTAATAAATCCGCTCTTCGTACATTTGGTGAAAAAGCACAAACATATTCTATCCAAAATTTTAGCTGGGACAAAATGTGTTTTGAATATTTTCAAACATTTGCTTCCTTAATTAGCCAAAATATAGAAAAGAAAACATTGGATGACACAATGGTAGAGGTTTCTTGATAACACATTCACTTATCGTTAATATATAAGTAACATAACGTCTGTTCCTTAGCGTCAAATTATACAACATGCTTAGGAACGTTTTACTCTCTATTTCTTGTCTTTTGTGCTTTGTAAAAGTTGGTAGTGCGGATTTAAATTACGCATTGAAAATCTCAAAAGCTAGCTATGAAGAATTGAATATTTTGACTTTGAATACATGGGGTTTACCTATCTGGTATCCAAAATCCAATAAAGGCGATCGATATCATGATATTTATAAAGCGTTGCAATCCAGCGACTTTAATGTCATTTGTCTGCAGGAAGTGTTTGATAAAAAACTGAGAGAAGAATTGCAACCATTAACCAATGAATTCAAAACTCTGTCTACGTTTGATTGCAAAAGAAATATCGGATTTCTTTTCTCGATGGACTGTCAAGGTGGGTTGATGACGCTTTCTAAATTCCCAATCATTCGTGAAAATTTCCACCAATTCCCACTCCTTGACGGAATGAAAGTAGAAGAATTAATCGGAGAAAAAGGCTTTCTAATAACGGAAATACAAAGCCCACACGGAACAGTCAGAGTAATTAATACACATTTATATTCTGGACAAACTCCTAAAGATGAACAGATTAGGTTGGCACAAATCAAACATATGGAGCTCATTCTTACGCAATTCTATCAAGAACAATTGCCTACTTTTTTAGTCGGAGACTTAAATATTGTTCATCCTGATGTTGCGGTACAAGACACATCCTTTACTCCATCTAAGGTTTACGAATATTTGTCCTCAAACTTAGGATTTGAAGATACAATGTATGAAATATCAGCATCTGATTACACCTATAACAATCAAGTGAATCCTTACGCTTATGAAAAAGCAAAAAGGCAAAAGTTGGACTATATCATGACCATGCAGTCGGGTATGGCAACAAATGTTATCAAAAAGCGCGCATGTGTTGCTTATGATGGCATCAATAGTTTGTCAGATCACAGTGGGTTCAACGCACAGTTTCAATTTACGTCAACAGATAAGCAACTGGCTGCCCAAAAATAATAGACTAATTATTGTTCTATAACCGCAGTCTCTTGCAAAGCAATTTGCTCAGTTTTGAGTGTGACGTTGACCGTACCATTGCCCAACTTCTTAGATTTGAATATTTTGGTGTACCAACCTGGATTAGGAAAATCATAATCTACCAGAGTAAGAGCAGTTTTTTGATTTTGGCCTTTCACTTGTAACTTAGCTTTTCCAGCTTTCGCAAGATAGAAACGAACAACATAATCGCCTGAATCTTCCATTTTCGAAATTTGGAGTTGATCTTTTTGCTCTATTGTTGATCTTGACTTGGGTGCGATCGAATCAGTTTTTTCTGTCCTCATTGATTGTTGTTGACAAACATCGATGACTGCCCAGAATACCGAATTTCCTTTGGTCTCAAATCCAGGATTTAAGGTGATGGCTTCACCGCCATAAAAACTTACAGTGCTGAAATGGTCGATTTTGCTTATAGATTGCAGTATTTGTTGAGCGCTGAAATTATTGGTAGACAAAGTAGAATCACCCAAAGATAACATCACTTCCTCGCATAAGTTGGCGTTCAGTAATACACCTGCACAATTGCAGTTTGCATCATATTGGTCAGCAACAGTCAGAGGATTGTTATCATTGCAAGCTGTACCTGCTTGCGGACATGCAATAGCTTCAAAGGCAATTTTCCCTAACCCTCTGCAGGCAGGACTTGCATTAGTTGCAGTAATTAAAATATATCTGGCTTTCAAACCTTGAAAGTTGGGTCCGGTGAAACCACTGTAATTTGACGCTCCTGTAGCTTGTGGCCAATTGAAACTTCCAAACTGTGCCCATGTAGTCCCATCCAGAGAATAATCTATGATAACACTGGTAAACCCTTGATTTGTCTGACCAGCAACGTTGTAATTCCAAACCTGTGTTTTGAGTAATCTATGGTCTTTACCCAAGTCATATTTGATCCAATGGCTTGTACCTCGAGCCGGATTTGGATTCTGAGTTTTTGTACATGAAAGAAAATTATGGGTAGCCACAGCATCCATTTGATCTGAATAACTACATTTTTCGTGTGGTTGATAATTGGCTAGCGGACTGGTACAATCTGGCCCAGAACAAGGCGTTCCTACACAATTACAATTATTGTCATATTGATCGTTGTTTGTAAATGGATTTCCGTCATTACAAGTTATCCCTTGATTGATGCAAGCAATGTCGCAAGCGTAGTCATAAGCATAAAACTTAGAGATCCTTTTCCATTGCCCAGGCTCTGTAAATGGAGTTTGCCAAAATATTCCAAAGTGGTTACTGCCTGTTCCTCCTTTATGGTTGATTTCAAAGTAGTAGAACTTGCCAGCTTCCAGATATAAATTGGAAGTTTTTTGAAAAATATATTTTTCATATTCATTGAGGAAAGTGTAGCCTGTTACCAAAAACTGATGGGCTTGTTTATTCTCTGGATCACTATTTGAGCTGAGAAAAGCAATCGCATTATCGTCACTTGTGATCAAAAACTTATAATTTCCTGAAACAGGCACAGTTAGATACGTTTGGACTAAACTTCCTGAGTTATTTTCTGTCGATCGACTTTCGTGACCTATGAAATTTAAATTTTCACTAAAATCGGGCATGCCGGGGAATTTAGCGGCGGTATACAGTTCTGTAAATCCTGATCCAGTAATGTTATCATATCTATATTTCTGAACAACCGACCTTTCACCCACACAAGTGTTCTCAATGTTGAGTAATTTACCTACACAATTGCAGTTTCCGTCCTCCAAATCATCGTAAGTTAAACCATTTCCATCATCACAAGGTGTGAACATTGGTGGACAAGGAGCCGCAGCACAACCTACATCATACAGATATTGTGCAGTAATGATGGTCCAATTGAGAGGATCAACTAAACTAGTTTTCCACCTTAATCTCGCATGATCACCACCTGTGCCGTCCGCGTAAATGATTTCAAAATAATAATAAACACCTGCCGTCAGTTGTACATTACCAGAAGTTTGAGTGGCGTACTTGTTATATTCTTCGACCTCAGTGAAATCATCCAGATAAGCCAACAATTGCTTATTTGCCGGATTTGGACCCGTGCTTAGAAAAAACCTTGCTTTGTCATTTCCAGTGAGGTTAAATGTGACTGTTTGATTGGAGGGTACAGAAATAAAACCACTCATTTTAGCTCCCATGTATTCTGCATAGTTATCAGGAGCTTGAGTTTTATAAAGCACTTTGGTGACTTTTGGATTTCGTGGATAATCTGGAAGCGCATTCAACTCATTGAAAGTATCTTCAAATAAACCTTGCCAACACTCCCATTTTATCTGTCCTTGCGTACCTACACAAATCTGCCCTTGTACGTAGTTTCCAAGGAAAATAAAACAACAAATGATATAAATATTTTTCATTTTTCTTCCTTGATTATTATGATAAAATTCCGAGTGGAGTATATCCAGATCCAGGATTTGTTGGACAAGACGACGGTGAATAAAAATTGCAAATATTTGGGATGACATATTCCAAGTCATTGGGCGAAACACCAAACCAAAGCGCTAATTCGGCATAAAACTGATCCACGCTGGTCGTTGGTAACATTCTACCTCTGGATGAAAGATTGATTGGATTGCTATTATCCAACCTCAAGCTTGGGAAATTACCATATATATTTTGTCCTGCAACAGGTCCACCCATCACAATCTGGTTGCTACCCCAAGCATGATCAGACCCATTTCCATTGGATGTCAATGTCCTTGCAAAATCTGAAATGGTAAACGTTACTACATTGTCAAACATGCCAATTTGTTTGAGTGCTGTATTGAATTCTGTCAGGGCATTATCCAAAATGGGCAACATGACATTTTGATTATTGATGACATCGTCGTGGTGATCCCAACCGCCATAGGTTACAAAAAAGACTTGTCTGTTTGCACCCAAAAACTGCTTGACACTGATCAATTCAGCAATCATTTTCATGTCACCAGACAAACTGGTCGCGGAGAAAACATTATTGATGGGTATGACATTACCAAGTGCAGCTCTAAAAACTTCTACGCTATCTCGCGTTTGTTTATTGATATTACCTATAGTTTTTTGAAAAATATTGGTGTAATGTGCTTCGGCCATGCTTTCAATGGCATTATCTCTGGTGTCATTGAGATGTCCTGCATTTGAAAAATAACTTGGAAAGCCTTCAAAACCCAAATTTGCGGCGGTTGCGGATCTACTGATGGAGTATTCATTATACATGTTTCCAGCCTGAAAGCTGTTTTTTCCAGAAAGGGAAATGTTTAATGAGACTTGATCAATGGTATTCATATCATTTAAAATGTCCGCTATACGGCCGCCAAAGCCTATTGCAGATCTATTTTGTGGCAAGACCGTTTGCCATTGTTGTATTTGATCGGAGTGGGAATATAGTCCGAGAGGAAGTTTTTTTGTACCTGATTGAAATTGCGTGTAATTAGCTACTGGTTCTATCAAAGTACCGATGTTGGCTAAAAATGCCGCTTCGCCATTGTCAAACATGTTTTTTACACCATCAAGACCGCTGTGTACAGAAAAGGTTCTACCTGCATTATTATAATTGAGTGGTAAAAGGGCATTTTGTGGAAGTGCCAAAGAACCTCTTGTTGCTTGATAATCAGCATATTCTGAAGGAGTGCTGGGCACCAACATGTTGAAAGAGTCTGCACCGCCAGCCAATAATATACAAACCATCGCTTTATAATCATTTGGATTGTTGATGATGTGAGGCCTGGCTGCGAGTGTATTGATGGCGCCTAAATTCAGAATAGATGATAATAAAGTGGTGCCTCCGATTGCTGCGCAACTGGCTTCACCCAAAAATTTTCGCCTTGATATTGTTCTATGATGATGGTGTGACATATTCAGATAATTAGCGATTGATTAAATATTCAGGTGATGACATGACTAAATATGCGGTAAAACGAGCTCTCCGTTCTCTTTCACTGTCATTGGTATTTGGCAGTTGTTTTACAGCGGCAAGGATTATGTCAATGGTTGGTTGTGTAAGATTGCCTTGCGCTAATAATAAATTGTACTTATCAATGAGGATATGGAGTTTATCATCATCAACCAGCGTCTTTTCAGCTGTGAAGTCAAAACTTGAAATCTGGTTGGTATAGGTCGTGCTCACCTCTCCTGTATACAATTGACCTTCGTCTGCTGGATTATTGTCTAAAACCCATTCCCACACACCACTTAGGTATCCCGCTACGGTTTGCGCATTGGTGATTTGAAATACAGGAGCCACTTTATCTGCTTCTTCTATTGGCCCAATAGGTTGGTAATCTCTTTGGAAAAAATTAAAAACGCTCGGTGATGCCAATGGACGTTGACCAGTAAAATTATATACATTATTCATGTCATTGCGAAATACGCCACTCATGGTGCTCGCATTAAATGCTTTGTTTATTTGCATGTATCGGGCAAAAGGCTCACGTAATCCACCAAATGTTGGTAAATCTCCACTCCCACAACTTGTTGCTTCTGGGTGTAATAAAATAGCTTTGATGATGGCTTTCATATCTCCCCTTACCCCCGCTCCATTGTTGGCGAAAACTTGAGCCACATCTTGCACATAAGAGGGAGATGGATTATCTGTAACCAATCTTTGTATCAAAAAAAGTGAGACAAAGGGCGGCACATTGGGGTGATTGAATAAACTGTTTAAAGCATCGGTAATATCAGCATTGCCATTTATTGGATTTCTATTTGGAATGGTATCTCCATTTAATAAAATTTTGATCCCTGGTTCGTGAAAGGTTTCCCACATGACCATATCTTGTAAATAACTGGTACTTGTCAATGCAGTCCTGCCAAAACTTGTCCGATCTGCCCATGTCAAACCAGTAAATACTTTGGATAATTCAAAAATGTCCTCATTGTCGTATGTTGGTACGGGCTGATTTTGGCCATCCATTATCACCGAACCGTCCATATTCAGCATATTGGTTCCAATGGTGAATAGTTGCATGATTTCCCTTGAATAGTTTTCATCAGGAAATTGATTGAGCGCCAAATTGGTTTTTGGATTATTCAGGAAAGTAAGATACTCTCCCATAGCAGGATGATATGTTACCTTTTGAAGAATAGTGCGGTAGTTTGTAAAGGCGTTTTGAAGCATGATGTCATAATAAGATGACAATGCATAAGGATTTCCACCAAATCCAGACAATTCTGAAATGACGATCAGTTGACTCAAAGCCATCGCAACTTTTTGACGCAATAAATCATTGGATGTCATGTGATAATTCCACCAGGCATTATCCCACCAATTTGATCGAGTGCCGGTATTTGGATCACCTAGCGCTGTTCTTGCATTCGTATGATATGTCTGAACCCTGGCAGTCAAACTTGTTGCCATGGATATTGCAAACTGTTGGTTGATCCATCCCTCCTGCCCTAAAGCAATGACACTATTGATATCATCCAAATCATAGCCAAAAGTAGCCTGTGCCAAAAATCTTGAAGCTGCATTCATATTTGGTAGAAAGCCTTCACTACCCAATGTTTTAATGGGGCTTTGACCAGCTTGAGATGTACTGGATTCTACTTGCACACCGTAATGGTCACCAAAGCCAATCACAATGGTGTCTTGTGCAACCAAGGACTGAGATATAAAAACAAAGACCAACAATAAGCTAGCCATGTTCGTGAATTTCGTTTGCATGGTTTGCTTATTTTTTGCAGGCTTCCAATGCTTTTTCTAAAGCTTCATTCTTTTTAGATAGTGCGATCATGTGTTGCCATAACCACTCGATTTGTCTTAATAGTTTGGCATCCATTGACATCAATTCATAACCTTCTGCTTTCACCATTTCTTCAGCAGACGGCATATCTTTGAGGTGTTTATCTGAATTGATCAAAGCTTCCACTTCAGATAATTCCGGTGTTTTGTCAAATGCATCATCAGACCATTGAGATGTGTTTTTCAATGCAACTTTGACTCTTTCTGTCAAGATGCCTTCCTGAACGAATAATCGGTAATTGCCATTGGTGTTGATCTTGGTGGTATCGCCAATGACCACCCTACCATTGGGCTTGAGTAACATGACGTCATTTTGGGCTTGGGCAAACGTATTAACCAACAATAGAATAAAAATAACATTGAATAATTTCATGTTTCGATAGGTTTTATAATCAATAATTGAAATGCACAGATTGGGTTATGCAGGAAGTTTATACTTGTTCGAAAACAAATATAAATTTGATTTAATACATAAAGCAATTTAAATACAAGGAATTATAATTTTCATGGAATTCCCTTAAGAAAGTAATAAAAAAGGTAAGGAATGACCCTCACTTCTGTCGAAAGTGCTTAAATCATGTAATGGGAATAATGGAATATTGATAGACTAGGTTGAGCACTAGTTCAAGGTTTCCAAGTTATTTCGAATGATCGAGAAAACTTCTGGTGATTGCAAGGCGTGGTCAAATCCATTTGTTTCAAAAAGAATTGCCCCTTTCCAGGATGCAGCAATTCTTCTTCCCTCGTCAATGACATTAGTATTATCTTTAATATCGTGAATAACAATACCTGGGATGTTTATTTCTTTGGCGAAATTAGAACCACTGTAGAAGGCTTGATTTTTTGGATACTTTTCATTGAATGCTAGGTCAATGCCTTCTTTTAATCTTGAACCAACACCCAAAGCTTTGTAAAATTGTTCAGCAATGTCCAACCATCTATCAGGAGAAGCTAAAGAGATCAAGTACTTAACGGTTGTGTTTTTGAAATGAGCCAAATAATACAATGCGCCATAACCGCCAAACGAATGACCAATAATCACATCGATTTTATACTTTTCGACAACGGCAGCAATCATCTCTCCATATATCAGACCAGTAGCTTCGTTCCCTGTAGTGGCACCATGAGCCGGACCATCCATCGCAATAAAATAGTAATTGGTATCTTCCAAGTTTTTGAGGAGTTTGCGCCAGCGCCAACTATTGGACTCCCAGCCATGGCACAACAGAATTTTCAAGCCTGGTTTTACCCAATGGTAGGTTTGAATATTCAAATCTTTGTACTGGACCGATTCTTTAAAGGAACAGCTATTGAGCATTTTTCTTTGAAAATCTTGAATTCTCCCTTTTCTAGGTTTGGAAATAAGACTCAGTAAATTGGCCCCAGCTTTTTTCTTGGCTATCAGAGCGAAAACATTAAAATAAAACCCAATAGCTTTGGGGATAAATGTCTTTTTAAACCACTTCGTAAATGTATTTTGCATTTGTTATCCCAACCTCTTTTTGACGCCCAAGAATGATATTTTTATTGCAGCTACTATTAAGAAAATCATAAAAGAAACAACATATGGCGCAAAATAACAATTTGATATGCAATAATGCCTTGACATTCTGTATTTTTGGTTAGAATTATAACTTATAGGTGAGAATATACGTTTACAATTGCAAAACTTAAATGTTTCTGAGTCGAGTAAGAAATAATTTTTGGTTTTTAATACTATCGTAAGTAAAGGAAAAATGTTGAAAAAATTATTGACAATAGTGTTGCTGGCCTTCCAACTCACAATCTTCGCACAAGAATCGAGGTTGGCTGATGTTTATTACAATGATGGTGAATTCGAAAAGGCAGCAACTTTATATAAATCACTGTATGAGAAAAACAAACAAATTGGTTTGTATTTTCAAAGGTACACAGAATGTTTGCTTTCACTCAAAGCTTATAAAGAAGCAGAAGATGTGATCAAAAAGGAAATTAAATCCAATCCGGGCGATCCTCAATTGAGACTGTCACTGGCCATGGTTTATGATCGAATTGGCGATGAAGAAAAATCAAAAGCGATTTACAAAGAGGTCATTGATGAAGTAGGCAACAAACCAGAAAATGTGGACATTGTCGCTCGTTCCTTTACATCCATGAATATGTTTGAACAAGCCGCAGCTACCTATGAAAAAGCAACGGAAAAAAATGGCAATCCCAAAACTTATGCATTTAGTCTTGCTGATTTATACCGACGCATAGGGAATAGTGAAAAAATGATCCACTATTATTTGCTATGCGCAGAACAATTCAGAAATAACCTGAATTACCTCTTTGATACTTTTGACAGATATTTATCTGAAGAAGAAATCGAAAAGTTGCAGGCAAAACTGTATGAGGTAATGGAAAAAGAGCCTGATGAAATCATCTATAATGAAATTTTGCAATGGACATTTATCAATCAGAAGGATTATAAAAAAGCATTGCGACAAGCTAGGGCCCTTGACCGAAAGCTCAATGAAAATGGTGCTCGCGTAAATGAAATAGCTAAAGTTGCCATGCAGGACAAAGATTACGATACGGCTATTGAAGGATTTAAATACATTGTCGATAATAAGTCAGTCAATTCTTCTTATTATCTGGAAGCCAAGGGTCTGTTGCTAGATTGTAAGCGTAAGAAGGTTACGCTCAATTATAATTATACCAAAGAGGACTTGATTTCCTTACAAACAGAATACAAAACTTTTCTAGACCTTTATGGATATAACTCCAGCACAGTAAATTTAGTGATCGAATATGCTGAATTGGAAGCATTGTATTTGAATGATTTGGATGTTGCAATCGGTTTGCTCAAAGAAATGGTAGAATTGCAATCCATCTCGCCTGAGTACAGAGCAATGGCCAAATTGAAGCTGGGTGATTACTTCCTCATGCAGGCAAATCAATGGGAGGCTACCCTACTTTACTCACAAGTTGATAAGGATTTTAAAGAAGATCGTCTGGGAGAACTTGCTCGTTTTAGCAATGCTAAATTATCGTATTATTTAGGTGATTTTGACTGGGCTCAAGAGCAATTTGACATTTTAAAATCTGCAACAAGTAAACTCATATCTAATGATGCCATAGACTTGTCCGTTTTTATCATGGACAACCTCAATTTGGATACAACCACTGTGCCTATGGAATTATTTGCGACAGCCGAGTTATTGACATTCCAAAACAAATTGGATGAGGCAGGGGTTCTTCTGGACTCCATAGCTAAAGATTATCCAGAGCATTCTCTCTTGGATGACATTTTATATGCCAAAGCGCAAATAGCGAAAAAGAGATTACAAGCTGAGGAGGAAGCGCGATTATATGCATTAATCATTGAAAAGTTTCCTGAGGAAATTAAAGCTGACAATGCCATGTTTGCTTTGGCTCAGCTTTATGAGTTGCACTTTAAAGACATAGAAAAAGCCAAAGAGCTTTATCTCAAAATTTTTACAGAATATTCCAGCAGCACCTTCGCGATAGATGCTAGAAAGAAGTATAGACTGCTTAGAGGGGACAATATTTAATATGAAATTGCTTTACAACATTACCACAAGGGTGGATCATTCTGTCGTTGACGAATGGAAAACATACATGACCACTTATTTTATCCCTGCGATGATGTCGACCGATTGTTTTGACTCCTACAAAATGATGCGGATTTTGGGAGACCCTGAAGAAGACGGAGAAACTTTTGCAGTGCAGTATGTGGCTCATAATTTAAATGCTTTTGTGACTTATCAGGAAAATCACATGCCTAAACTGCAATCTCAGACTAGGGAAATGTTTCAAGACAAGGCTCTAAGTTTCAAAACTTTGATGGAAATTCATCAAGAATCATGATGATCTTGAATCAGAATTTAGATTTTTCACAATAATCTCAAAATCAGACTATTACTTACATTATTGATGTAAAATTAAATAGTTGTATTTAAAATTTTAATGCAGATAAATTAAAAATAATTTATATTTGAAAGCAACTCAATATCAATACTTATTGCAATAATTATTAAATTACTTGATTTGTACTTAAATTAGAGTTTTATTTTGAAGCAAAAACTTCCGCGCATAGATGATTTCGAAGAAAATGAAATATGCCTTAAAGGCCCTTACTTATTTATACAAACATTCTAATAAAGATCATTGCATCAGGACACAAGAAATTTCAGAAAATGAAAAAATTCCAAAGAAATTTCTTGAGCAGATTTTGTTGGATTTAAAAAAATCTGGCTTGGTAAATAGTAAACAAGGCAATGTAGGTGGTTACTATATCATGAAACATACTGAGAAAGCCACCATCAAAGAAATTTATCGCCTTTTTGATGGGCCTATTGCTTTGGTTCCTTGCGCCTCATTAAATTATTATGAAACTTGTGATGATTGTGTTGATGAAGCAACCTGTAGCATCAAAAAGCAATTGATCATCATCAGAGATCAAACACTTGCAGTGATGGAACAAGTCACCTTGAGTACTATATTTAATGGTGATGGAGAAACTGTAAACACACATTCTTAAGTAATCAGATTCATATCATCGTCCCATTCAGCGATGACTTCTCTTTTTGATTGATCAACACATTTTGCCAACCATTCTTCCTCATACGCAACTTCATGATCCTTTAAAACATCCTCAGGAATTCCATCCCAGATGTTTGGCCTATTACCAACATAACCCAATGCCTCGATTCCGATTTTTGAAGTAAAGTAACCTGTAACGGTCAAATTTCTCATGAGGTTGAAAAATGATCTGCCTTGTGCAAATTCAGGTTTTTTATTTTCTTTATCAGGATAGGCGATGTCATCAATTATTTTTATTTGTTCTTCGTTGGTACAACTCGCAAATGCTTTTCCAAATCTGGAAGATGACTCATGATCAAGCCACATTAGTCCCCCACGTATTGGCAGTTGGTGGTTGGGAATGTCTTTTACAATAAACTCGATGAAATCTGCGACTTTTGCGTCACTGGCACTTCCAAATTTTTCTGTTTTGGGTAAAATGATGTCGCACAATACAGCTACAGTTGTCAACTCATATTCAGTCAGATATGTTTCTGCGAATATTTTTTGATCATGTGCCAACTCTGCTTCATTTCTGCCGTACAATCCTACCTTTTCTGGTGAAATTGCAGGCGTTTTATCATCTGTTTTACAACCTGGCACGGTAGAAAGTCCAACTCCCCCAGCAATCGAACCAAGTAATAATGATTTTATAGTATCTCTCCTATCCATGGTCGTGTTTTAAAGGTTTTGTTTTTTCAATTGATCAACTATGTATTCTGATGTTCTCATAGAAAGGGCCAGAATTGTCCAGGTACAATTTTTATCTGCTTGTGAAACAAACGGGCCTGCATCAACAATGAACACATTTTTGCAATCATGAAGCTGTGCATATTTATTACATACTGAAGTTTTTGGATCATCTCCCATTCTGGTTGTTCCCACTTCATGGATGATTTGCCCCGGAGCTAATAAACCATAATCTTTATCTTTTCCAGGTACCTCTCCAAGTGAAATGCCCCCCATATTTTGGCCAATTTCATCAAAAGTAGCAACCATGTGTTTGGCTTGCAATCGTTCGTAATCAGACCATTTATAATCAAATCTCAAAACAGGAATACCAAATTGATCCACTGTATTAGGGTCTATTTCACATCTGTTATCATACCGGGCGATGGCTTCTCCTCTACCAGCCATTCCCACAATAGCGCCGTAAAACCGCTGTACATCATCTCTTAGTTTATCGCCATATCCACCCAATTCACCGCCTATGTATTTATTCATTTCATTAACATCGTAAGAAAATCCATAGGCTGGCATATTCATTCCACCAGATATTTCTATATGATAACCCCTTGGAAAATCCAACTTTTTATTATCGCCCCACCACGGTGAATAAATGTGAGCGCCTCCAGTTCCATCCTCGTTATAAATTTTTCTATTCATCAAAGCAGGTACAAAAATCGTCCTGCCAGCGCCTGTAGAATCGTGCAAATACCTTCCCACCACATCACTGCTATTTCCAAGACCATTGGGATGTTGGGCACTTTTGGAATTTAGTAGAATTCGGGCACTGCTACATGCGGATGCGCCCAAAACCACCACTTTGGCATTTAACTGATATTCCTTTCGATCTTCTTTGTTAATATAGGATACACCGGTAGCTTTTCCTTCAGCATTGGTGGTAACTGACCTTACCATACAATTGGTGTAAAGATCAACTTGTCCGCCATTCTTTTGCGCTGGAAAAATCAAACATGATCCTGAAGAAAAATCAGCATAAACGCTACACGTGCGATTGCATTGATGACAATAAAAACAGACACCTCTGTCATTATTGAGCTTTTTCGTAAGGATGGATAATCTATTTGGAATAATGGGGATTCCCGATTTTCTTGCCCCTTTGATATAATATAATTCATGTAATCTTGGTTTTGGAGGAGGTAAGAAAAAACCATCCGGGTCATTATATCTACCTTCTTTAGAACCAAATACGCCAATCATTTTATCTAATTTGTCGTAATATGGTTTGATGTCTTCGTAACCGATTGGCCAGTTATCACCTAGACCATCCACATCCTTATGTTTGAAATCAATAGGTCCAAAACGCAATGAAATTCTTCCCCAATGGTTTGTACGACCACCAAGCATGCGGGAACGCCACCACATAAACTTGGTTCCTTCTTTGGTAGTATAAGGTTCTCCATCTACTTTCCAATCTCCGTAAGACATGTCAAAATCACCAAAAGCGCGATTGGTGCTTGCGCCTCTGCGGGGAGATTCCCAAGGCCATTTCAATTGTGTTTGTGTTTTTGGGTCTTTCGGATCGAAAAATGGACCGGCTTCTACCAAAGCCACTTTGAGTCCGTTTTTTGCCAGAATGTTGGTGGCCATTCCTCCACCAGCTCCAGACCCCACTATGATTACATCGTATTGCTTTGGCGTTTCTTTGATTTGCATATTACACTTGTTTGGGCTAAAGTTTTAAACTTTCCTATTAGCTTTTAAAAATATGCAAAAAAATGAAACCGTCTACATTTGTAATAAAAATAAATATAAAGCCAAAGCTAAGAGAACCCTCTACTCAATTAAATTCAAATCAAAAATCGAGAAATCAAAAATGGATAGATTTTATGAAAACACCATTTTGTGCCGATTTTTAGTTTTTTATTGACTTTTTTAAAGTCTTTCAAAAATACCAGCTATGCCTTGACCACCTCCAACGCAAGCAGTCACCAGGCCGTATTTTTGTTCTCTTCTTTTCATTTCATTCAACAACTGAATGGTCAATTTTGCTCCAGTGCAACCTAGCGGATGCCCCAAGGCAATTGCCCCACCATTGACGTTTGTAATGTCAGGATTGAGGCCAGCTTCTTTAATTACCGCTAGGGATTGTGATGCAAAAGCTTCATTCAATTCGATCAAACCGATATCAGAAAGAGATATACCACTTTGCTTGAGTGCTTTGGGTATGGCTGCACATGGCCCTATACCCATGTAAAGCGGATCAACACCAGCTACTGAACAAGCAGCTAATCTAGCAATAGGTGACAAGCCTAGTGATTTCATCAAACGATCGCTCATCACTAGTACAAATGCTGCGCCATCAGATGTTTGACTTGAATTCCCTGCTGTTACTATGCCACCATTTTTGAAAGCTGCTGGTAGTTTT
>JAKQLF010000081.1 GCA_029567325.1 Bacteroidota bacterium
GCCATTAAGGGTATCTCCAGATTCAGTAATCAATTTAAAATGTTGCTCATCTGCAACGTTGTCGCTACCTTGGAACATCATGTGTTCAAAAAAGTGGGCAAAACCACTTTTGCCAATTTCTTCACGGGCAGATCCTACGTGATAGGTTACATCTACATGACAAACAGGATCACTGTTGTCTTCGTGGATCACCAAAGTCAATCCATTGTCGAGCACATATTTTTCATATGGGATGACAATTTCGTCGTTGCTTTTCTTCACAACTTTTTCAATCAATCTAGTCTGAGAATAGGAAATCATAGGCAGTAGCATGCACAGTAGTAGGTTAGGAATAGTTTTTTTCATCAATCTTAATTTGTTATAAAATAAAAACATTTGGTCGGGTTTCTAGGGTTGTCAACGGTCATATCAAATTTCTATTTTCAAATATAAACAATTGAGTTCATTTCATCATGATTCTCAACTTATCAATAGCTGTTTTCACGACGTCTTAAATTAGGGTTTGGGATTTTGTTATGATTTTTGGAGCCCTGGCCAAAAATCCCGCCAATTGGTTTTGCAGGTATTTATGCGAACACATGGATTTGTTTAAAACGTTTTCAAACTTGGAATAGCTGGATTTTAATGGTAAATGTTTAGAAAAGGCAATAAAAAAAACAGACTTGTTTGGTGCAAATCTGTTTTTACGACTCTTTGAATATGAGTTTTATAATTTATTACCTTCTGATAGTCAACTTAAGAAGGTTTTGCTTAATAATGATCTCGACGTTTATATTATTTGAGCGTTACTTCAATGACACCGTTGCCACCTCTTACTCCGTAGATACCCACTTCTCCCGGTTCTTTCAAAACCTTGATTCTTTTGATCTGATTGCCGTTGATATAGGAATCAGCATCAGTGATAGTACCATTGTAGATGCTTCCATCAATTACCAAAAGTGGCTCTGTGCCTGCAGAAAGTGTGTTGAAACCTCTGATGAGAATTTCAGGATTTTCGGCACTGCCCTTGACAATTATTCCTGCCGTTTTTCTTAGTTGATCCATGAGTGAAAGTACGTTGACCACCTGATCATCATCAGCATTGGTTGTAGACCGAGACTCTTGGTTTTCATTATCATTTTGACTGTTATGGCTCATGCCATTTTTTGACGAAGAGCAAGCATAAATCATCATTGAGAACAATATAAAACCTGCAACCTTGAGTAAATAATGTGTGCCTTTCATTTTATTGTGATTATTTAGATAGAAAGATAAGAATTTCATTGTAAAGTTACAATAAAATAGAATCATAAGTCAATGAAATTCAATACTCTTTGGCGATTGTACACTTGGAATGATGAATTTTTGAGCTGGACAATAAAACAAAACCAACTATCCATAATTTTATCAAGTTTTTAAGGGGACAAACCAATGATTTCCCCCTTATGATTTTTGGCTTTTTAGTCTTAAAATAAATACAGAACTTGATTTCTATTCAATCACAACCCTTAAAATACCCAGAGATTTCACGGCTTTAAATCCAGGCACATGGATTTGGTAATAACGGATCAAGGCATCGAGCAATTGATTTCTGTCGTGAAGGGATGCAGATAGATTATTTAACTGCACTAAGTTGGCAGATAAAACTTGGTTTAAAAGTAGGCTGATTGGTGCATCTAGTGCAAAAGGGGAATGGTTGCTTTCACTGATGAAATCACCGGACTCTAGCTCAAAGATGGAGTGTTCTGGCGAGAAATTGTTGTGCGGTGAAAATCCTCCAAAGTTTGATAAATCCAACAAAAACTTGATGTGGTAAAAGGCTAACTTACCTTCCCAAGCATCCAACGTGGTAAACCAATGGGAAAGAAAATCAAACAAAGCTTCATTTTCTTCTTGTTCTTTGATCGTATTGCGGCAAATTTCCATCATGAAAGTACCGATAGATGATTTGAGGATATTTGTTTGCAGGTGGTGATAGAAATAATGTAAATGGCACTCCTTGATACGGTGAATTTTGTCTGCATCATTTTCGTAAAATACCAAATCCAAGATATTCATTACTTGAATGAGGTTGGTTTTTGTGCGACTGGATTTTGAAGCGCTGATGATGAATGAACGCAGGCCGAGTGCTTCGGTAAATATATCACAGATGATGCTACTCTCGGAGTACTTTATTGTCCTAAATACGATGCCTTTAGAGGTGATCAGTGCCATGACAGTTGCTTATGCTAAAATTCAAATCCTTCTAATGGGGGCCCAACTTCGTACTTCCTTTTGGTCCTGATCCTTTCTAGCTGACGATAATAAATGAGTAGTCCAAGACTTTGATCCAATGGAACCTGATTGGTCATTCTCATGGCTGCATTTATGCGGGAAGCAGGAACATCCAGTCTGTATAAATAGGACATCAATAAATCTCTGTCTTCTTCTAGCAGTTGTTTCACCCTTGCACAAATCATAAAGATCAGTTCATCTTCACTTGGAAGATCTTCGCAAACCAGCGTGATATCCTTGTGAAGTAACTTGATCAGTTCCTTGCGAATGGTTTCATTATTGTTGTCCATCTTTATTTTTTAAAGTAGCCCGATGCCTTTATTGACCAACGAACTCTTTGATTTCTTCCAAATATTGTCGGGAGTTACTGAGGCGTGGAACTTTGTGTTGGCCGCCTGATTTTCCTTTGGATTGCAACCACTTTACAAACGTTCCTTTGGGCAAAGATTGTATCTTGAGGCAGTCCAAAGCTAAGTTATTAAACCTTTTTGCTTCATAATCTGAATTGACAGATTGCAAGTAATGGTCCAATTTTAAAGAAAATAAATTGAGATTTATGGGAGAACGCTCAAATTCGATCATCCATTCATGGCCACCTTTCTGGCTTCCACTGAGCCACCGTGGTCCGACGGTATATTCCGAAACTATACAGCCAAAATCTTCACAAGCCATTTTCAAAGCTTGATCGGTGTTGCTGATGATCACTTCTTCACCAAAAACATTGATGAAGTGTTTGGTCCTTCCTGTAACTTTTATCCTGTACGGATCTTTGGAAGTAAATTTCACGGTATCACCTGGCATATATCTCCACAGTCCTGCAGACGTAGAAATAACCATCGCATAGTTTTTGCCAATCACTACATCTTTGAGTTCAACAGCTTCTATGTCCGTTTTTTCCAGATTTTCAAGGGGTACAAATTCGTAAAATATATCATTATTTGTCAAGAGCAACATGCCTTCCCCTGCGATATTATCTTGGATAGCAAAATAGCCCTCAGACGCATTATACGCTTCGATGTAATAAAAGTCTTCTTTAGGTAAATATTTTTGGAATATCTTCTTATAAGGTTCAAAGCCAACTCCGCCGTGTAAAAAGCAAGCGACATTGGGCCAAAGTTCGAGCATATTTTTTGCACCACTATCTTTGAGCATTCTTTCAAACAAAACGATTGTCCAGGTAGGTACCCCGCCAAACATAACGACATCCTCATGTGTCAGTTCTTTGCTCATGAGTGCTATTTTATCTTCCCAATTGGGCAATAAGGCGATGTCTTTTTGAGGGCACATAAAGGGTTTTCCAATACTGGGCATTCTTTGTAACATGATGGCAGAAACATCACCAACGGTAATATTTGGAAATTCCTCCATGGAGTTTAAAGAACCACACATGGTCAGATTTTTACCTCCAAAAGATTTGCAATTGGGGATGAGATCATACATAATGGTCGAAGTATCCCAACTGGAAGTGACTAAATTATTGATATGAAATTCATCAGTGATGGGTAAGTATTTGCTTTTTTCTGAGGTTGTACCAGAAGATTTTGCAAACCAAGTGACTTTGCCGGGCCATAAAACATCACTTTTGCCTTCCATCATAGATTTGATGTGGTGGCTGATGTTTTCATAAGTAACAATAGGCAGTTGTTTGCTATACTCTTTGTAGCTCCTTATTTCTTCAAAACCATAACTTTTGCCATACGACGTTGCCGTGCCACGAGCGATCAGCTTCTTCATAATGTCCTCCTGGAGTACGATAGAGTTTTGTCTGATGTCCTCAATGCGCGAAATTCTTGCGTGTAAAAAAATACGCATTAATTTGTTGAAATTGGCCTTTAACATACCGAATGTAATTGGCTACAAGTATAATAAAAAAAACTTGGATTTTATGTTTTGTATGGTTAGCCTTCGAATAAATAACGGCTAAACCATTCAAAAAACAGGTGCTTTATTGGAATGAGAGCAAAAATTATTTAAAATTTGACACCCGCTTTGATGGTATAGAAATTGATCGTTGTCTCAGGTTTTTGATAATACATGTTTAAGATACCGTGTTCGTATTCAAACTCTATGAAAAGTGCGTATATATTGAGGCCGAGGCCAGTTGCTGCACCAAGGAAACCGTCATTGATTTGATAAGAAGAGGCTTCTAGTATAGCGTCATCTGAGTTTAGTACGATGTCAAAAGATGCTTGTGCTTTACTTGTAAGATAAATTTTATCCGTACCAAATAATTTAAAACCCATTCCAGCTCTTCCTTTGAAAAAGGAAAATTTACTTCCGCTGGTGATGTTTAGTTTTTCTTGGGACATCATATCAAATTTTCCATATTCCCCTCCAAGCATGAAGTACAATCCGCCACTATTTAATCTTCCGTCTAAACCAAATAAATAACCGGATTGAGATTGGCCAGGTTTATTGATGACGATGTCTTTAGTACTACCAAAGGTAAGCCCTGTGTAAAAAGTAGCTCCAGCTTCCTGAGCAGAAATAGTGCCTATAAAGCATAAGAAAGCTAAGAGAACAGTTGTGATTAACCGCATGATGTACTAGTTTGTTTGTTCATTCCTTGACCTTGCAAAAACCTTGCAAAATACTCAGTGATAAATTAGGGTCAATAATTGTACCAAAAACAATATGCAAATGAATATAAATATTAACTATATAAAAGGGGCTGTTTACTAGTCATTTTCTGGTTGGTGGCTTTTGTAAAGATAATGTTATTTAAACGTACCGTGCCAGTTTATTTTATAAATAGGGGTTTTTAAAACCATAAATGGGGGTAAACATGGATGGTTTTCAGCTTTATCTGAAGATCAAAAAACAAGAGGCATACTGTTTGACCAGCATGCCTCTTATTATTGTTTTTTAAAATGTCGTCCTATTAAAACTACATTACTTCATTGGTTGTCGCATTCAAACTGATTTTCAAACCAAAATTGTCATCAATAGCTTTGTCAGCAAGATTGTCAAAGAATGAAGCCGAGCCATACTTAATGCCCCAGCCTGTTCTGTTGATGGTGAATTGTGGTGTCACCACGACTAGTTTGCCATCAATGTTTGAAACACTCGCCTTAAAACCTACTTCTTTAGTAATGTCTTTGAGAGTCAAGTTTCCATACACTAAATGCGTACCTTCCGCATCATTTTCTAAAGCAGATACTTTTGTGATCTCAAATTTCGCTGTAGGATATTTTACTACATTGAAAAAATCATCTTCTTTGCCAGAAGCAGTGCCTTTGAGGTGGTCTTCAAGTGAAGTTTTATATTCACCTTCCAAGTCAAGGTCAACAATCGAAGTCATATCTATGGTGAAATTTCCGCCAGAAATGGTTCCGTCCTTCATGAAAACTTCGCCTTCAGAAACATTTACTGTACCATTGTGTTTGCCTGCAACTTTAGAACCTTCCCACATGATCACAGTTGTTGTTGGATCTATTTTGTAAGCTACTCCCTCTGCTTGAGCAGCTTCTCCTGCATCAGAAACTGCAGCAGCTTCTCCCTCAGATTTATTTTTACAAGAAACTACCAAGAAAGTTGCCATCATAAGCAGCATAAAAAGAACATTTTTTTTCATCGTATATTGTTTTATTGATTTAAAGATGTGTAACGGTTAAACAATAATATTTGTTGCAACAAATGAAATTATTTTGTGCAAATATTTTCTTCTATGAAGGTCACTATTTCATGTAAGCTAGAAAAAACCTTTACATTTTGGCTAGGCGTGAGCGCTTGAGTCATAGTTTGATAACCAGAAATGCCAATCATGGCATTTGGTGCGGCTACAGCCAATTTGTCTAGATAAGGCTGGAGAGGAATATCAGCGAAACTGTCATTGATCAAGGTAAAAATAAAGTCAGGGTTGAAGATTTGATAACCATCCAATACTTCAGCCAAAGGTGTATTGGAACCGAGGAATAACACATTTGCACCTCGTGAACGCAAGATGTAATATAAAAAAAGCAAACTCAATTCATGACCTTCATTTTCAGGAAGATAAATCAAAAACCGTTTCATCACATCCTTGGGCTCTGAAGCCAATCGGTCTATTTCGTAACACAACTTTCGTTGAATGATGCTGGTCACAAATGATTCATGCACACCCCTGACAGAACCAGTAACCCACATGATACTCAGCTTGTCTAAAAATGGATATAAAACTTCAGACATCGTTTTCTCAAAACCTCTGACTTCAATGTAATGATTGATGATTTTTAAGAATTTATACTCATTGAGCTCAATCATTGCAAGCATGAGGCCATCAATTTGGTCTTCAAAAACTTCATCTACTTCGCAATGGTTGGCCACCTTTTGCTTTATTTGCTCTTGGGACATTTTGGCAATAGAAGAAATCTTTAAACCTTTTTTATTGAGCAGGGCTATATTGAGAATGGTCTGCAAATCTTCATCCAAGTAGTATCGGATATTGGTCTCACTTCTTCTGTTTGGAATGATGCCATACCGCTTCTCCCAAATACGAATGGTGTGCGCCTTCACGCCCGAAAGTTGTTCTATATCTGAAATGGAATATGCGATCATGGAATAAAAAAGTGAAACTGCGCTTTAAACAACTAAGCCTCTATTAAGTTTTAAAACCACCCAAATCTAAGAAAATCCGCTTATTTATGAGGTTTTCAGTTAACTATAGATGTTTTATGTCAGAATATTTAACAAAAAGATAAGTCCTTCCAAGTACCTGAAAGGTTGTACCAGTTAAATAAATGTTCTACTTTACAATGTTTTATTGAAATGTGACAACAAAATCGTTTGCCAATTGTCCAGTTACATAAGTTTTTGATCAAAAATACATAAATGAAAATAGGAATAGTTTGTTATCCAACTTACGGTGGAAGTGGAGTAGTAGCGACTGAATTGGGATTGGCTTTGGCCAATAATGGGCATAAAGTACATTTTATAACTTATAAAAGACCACCTCGTTTAAATTCTTTTCATGAGAACATCTTTTTTCACGAAGTAGCTTCCATGGAATATCCTTTATTTGAATTTGCACCCTATGAAACATCGCTTGCCAGTAAATTGGTAGATGTTGTAAAATATGAAGATTTGGATTTATTGCACGTGCATTATGCCATTCCACACGCTGCAGTAGCTTACATGGCGAAGCAAATCTTGGAAGCACATGGTAAATTCATTCCATTTATAACCACTTTGCATGGTACAGATATTTCATTGGTGGGCACGGACGCTTCATTCAGTCCTGTTGTAGAGTTTAGCATCAACAATTCCGACGGGGTGACTGCGGTTTCCAAACAATTGAAGCAAATGACACTCGATAGTTTCAATATCACTACAGA
Source organism: Bacteroidota bacterium (assembly GCA_029567325.1). Classification (GTDB taxonomy): domain Bacteria; phylum Bacteroidota; class Bacteroidia; order Chitinophagales; family Saprospiraceae; genus JADKBO01. The sequence continues at coordinate 7,566 of JAKQLF010000081.1, forward strand.
CATCAGGGTTATTTATAATTTCATTGATTTTTCAAGATTTAAAAAGGCCAATAAAGATCACTTTAAAAAAGCAATAGCACCTGATGGGGAAAAAATATTAGTCCATACTTCCAATTTTAGGAAAGTAAAAAGGGTAGATGATGTGATCTATATTTTCAAAGAAGTATTGGAAAAAATTCCTTCAAAACTTTTGTTGATTGGAGACGGTCCAGAAAGGCAACACCTCGAAGATTTGTGCAGAAAGTTGAGTCTTTGTGACCACATCCGGTTTTTGGGAAAACAAGATGCGATTGAAGAATTATTGTCAGTTGCTGATTTATTCATTTTGCCTTCTGAAAATGAAAGTTTTGGTTTGGCTGCCTTAGAAGCGATGGCTTGTGAAGTGCCTGTGATTTCTTCAAATGCCGGTGGTATTCCAGAAGTAAATATTGATGGTAAAACGGGATATTTATGTGAAATAGGTGATATACAAGGAATGGCCAGTAGAACGATTGAGTTGCTGATGGATGAAGAGAAGCTCCAGACATTCAGAAAAAATGCTTTAGCCAGAGCAGAAGAATTTAAAATCGAATATATCCTGCCTGTTTATGAGGATTATTATAGAGAAATATTAGCCAATCATGCGATAAAAGCACATTAAAATGGAAATGAGTAAGGTGATGTTGCCAGATGGATGTTATACTGATAAAGTAGTTTTGATAACTGGAGGTGGCACTGGTTTGGGCAGATCTATGGCTGAATTGTATGCCAAATTGGGCGCTAAATTGGTCATCACCAGCAGAAAATTGGATGTCATTGAGCAAACCGCAAAAGAAATCCAAAATGAATCGGGGTCTGAAGTATTTGCAATAGCTGGAGACGTACGGAAAATAGAAGATGTAGAAAGGGTTGTTGAAGAATCTGTAAAACGGTTTGGGAAAATTGATGTCCTGATCAATAATGCTGCTGGTAATTTTGTGTCTCCAACAGAGCGTTTATCTCACAGAGCTTTTGAAAGCGTGATTGGTATTGTATTGCAAGGTTCCATCAATTTTACGCTTACGGTCGGGAAATATTGGATTGCCAATGGAATCAAGGGAAATATATTGAATATCACCACGACTTATGCATTTACCGGAACAGCGTTTACAGTTCCGTCCGCCTGTGCCAAAGCTGGAGTTTTAGCACTTACTCGATCATTATCCGTGGAGTGGGGAAGAAAATATGGCATCAGGGTCAATGCAGTTGCACCAGGTCCTTTTCCTACAGAAGGAGCTTGGCAAAGATTGGTCCCAGAATCCTTGAAAGATCTTGCAGACATGACCAAAAGAGTGCCATTATCACGGGTAGGCGAGCACATCGAACTCGCTAATTTATGCACTTTCATAACTTCTGACTTTGCCGCATACATCAACGGGGCAGACATCACCATTGATGGCGGTGAGTGGTTGATGGGTGCTGGTCAATTCAATCAGTATCTAGCAGTCCCTGAGAAAATGTGGGACATGCTGGAGCAAATCAGAAAATAAGGTTAGCAAAATTTTTAGCAAGTAAATGTGAATAAAATCAACTTTTATTCATGTGAAAATTACTTTTTTTTAATTTTTCCTTTTATTATTGTGTAAAGTTAAAAGGAAAGCAGTATGTCAAGTCTGATCATCAGGAATGGAGTAATTTTTAATAGGGGCAAGTGTTTTGAATCAGACATTTATATTGTCAATGACCGTATCGAAAAAATTGCACCTGCTATCGACATACAAGCAGATCGTGAAATTGATGCTTTTGGTAAATGGGTGATACCCGGCATTATAGATGATCAAGTACATTTTAGAGAACCAGGACTTACTCACAAGGCAGACATCGAGTCTGAATCAAGAGCTGCGGTTGCGGGTGGTGTGACTTCATTTATGGAAATGCCAAACACAAAACCTCCTACATTAACGCAAGAATTATTAGAACAAAAATACCAAATAGCAGCTCAGCATTCCTGGGCCAATTATTCCTTCTTCATGGGTGCGTCCAACGATAATATCGAAGAAGTACTGAAAACGGACGCTACCAAAGTATGCGGCATCAAAGTTTTCATGGGCAGCAGTACGGGAAATATGTTGGTGGACGATGAAAAAGCGCTCGAGCAACTATTTTCTAAAGTCGACATGCTGATAGCTACTCATTGTGAAGATGAGAAGACGATCAGAGAAAACTTAGAAATCTACACTAAAAAGTCATTGGAAAAACTGACTGCAGAAAGCCATCCATTGATCAGAAGTATTGAAGCTTGTCTACTTTCGTCCAGTAAGGCTGTCGCACTTGCCAAAAAACACAACACCAGATTACACGTATTGCATATATCCACCAAAGACGAACTAGCACTTTTTACCAATAAGATACCACTCAAAGAAAAAAGAATCACTGCGGAGGCTTGTGTGCATCATCTTTATTTTACGTCCAAAGATTATTTGCATTTGGGAAACCAAATAAAATGCAATCCAGCCATTAAAGAGCCTGAGCATGCTGCGGCCTTATTTCCAGCACTTTTAGACGATACATTAGACATCATAGCAACTGATCATGCTCCACACACATGGCAAGAAAAATCATTGCCTTACATGGAAGCTCCTTCTGGTTTACCACTGGTCCACCACAGCCTCAATATGATGTTGGACTTTTTGTGGAAAGGAGCTATTTCTATGGAGAAGATTGTTGAAAAAATGTGTCATGCACCAGCAGATTGTTTCAGGTTGGTGGACAGAGGATACCTGGATGAGGGGAAATTTGCGGATTTAGTAATCATTGATCCCACAAGATCCTGGATGGTCAATAAAGCCAATATTTTGTATAAGTGTGCCTGGTCTCCTTTGGAAGGTATGCGCATGAAAGGAAAAGTTACCGTCACGGTTATCAATGGCAAAGTCATTTACAAAGATGGTGTTTTTGATCATCAAGGATGCGGCCAAAGGTTATTGTTTGAAGGTTAGGGACGCAAGGCCTTACGTCTGTACAAAATAAGAAGAGATGCAAAGCCTTACGACTGTACAGAATATGGATAGACACAACGCCTCGCATCTGCACAACAACCTAATTGTAATCTAAGTCACATACTAATGTGTAATATCCTGTTACCTTTGCGCGTATAAAATGATGTTTCATGAATTTTTTGTCAAGCGTTTATCAGTATAAATGTCCCAGGTGCAGACAAGGTGACCTCTTTGTCAAGCCATTTAATATGTCAAAACCACTTGACATGCCAGATAATTGTGCGGTTTGCGGACAAAAGACCATGCCAGAACCAGGATTTTATTATGGATCAATGTTCCTTTCATACATCGTAACTGGATTTCTTTATTTGGGAATA
>JAKQLF010000088.1 GCA_029567325.1 Bacteroidota bacterium
TCAATTTTGTCTGCATTAGGATTAACCCCTATATACTCTTACAAGATACTACAGCATAATGTCAAAATTAAACAATTGGGGTTTTTATTTTAGGCTAGTTTTTCTTAACTAAACGACATTGATTTACTATTTACTATTCACTATTTACATCTTCTCTCCTTTCACATCTTACAATTCACATCTTACAACTCTAGATTAACCCTCTCGATTTGAGCTCAAGATATTTGTTAATGGTATTCACCAATAAATCTTGAGGATTGGTAAGAATGGTATGGATGCCGTGTGATTTCAAAGCGTGGGCAATTTCCTTTTTATTTCTCACAAATTTCTGTGCAAATGCTTGAGCGAAAATATCTTTTGTAGTAGTTGCTACTTCCATGGATTTTTCTTCCAATTCAACATCATTAAACAAAACGGTAACCAAAAGATGGTTCTTATTGATGAGCCTCAAAATGGGTAGAGCTCTTTCCATCGCCACGAGGTGATCAAAATTAGTTATCAATATCAGTAATGACCTTTGTTTTATTTGAGTTTTGATGTGGAAATAAAGTGATTCATAATTGGCTTCGGTTTCGCTAGATTCAGCGTTGTAAAGGGTTTCAATAATTTTATTGAGTGTAAGTCGGTCTTGATTGGCTTTGATGAAATGGATTGGTTTTTTGTGAAAGAGTAATAAACCTGCTTTGTCTTGTTTTTGCAATGCAATATTACTAATGACAAGTGCAGTATTTACAGCATGTTCTAGTAACGAAAGGTTATGAAAAGGAAGTAGGGTAGAGCGACTGCAATCAACCAAAGTATAAACGGATTGAGACCTTTCTTCAATAAACTTATTGACCATCAAACTTCCGACTTTGGCGGTGGCTTTCCAATTGATAGTACGCACATCGTCGCCTTTTAAGTAAGGTTGTATTTGGTCAAATTCAGAATTGAGTCCCACCTTTCTTTGTTTTTTCAAACCCAATTCCATGGAATCAAACTCTATGGCTGATAATTGGTATTTTTTCATCAACATTATAGAAGGATAAACTTTGACTTCGGCTGCCGATTCAAATAGAAATTTTCTTTCAAAAAGCTGGAATTTACTCGCAATAAAAACCCGGACGTCACTGAAATGATATTTCCCGCGATGGTTGGGATTAATGTAGTATTTCAACTTAGTTTCTTCATTCGACAATAAAATGCTTTTGAAACTTGCTTTTGTATATTCTGCAAATCGTTGAGGAACTTCATCATAGACGTGTGCAAAAAAGTTTCTTTTCGTTTGATTATGAATAGTTAAATTCACTGGATTGGAATAATCTAATGAAAAGACGGGATTGAATTTTCTCTCAACCCTGATTGCATTTTTCCCCACCACCAAAGTAGAAACATCACATATAACAAAAAGTAGATAAATGACAAGGAGGATTTTTGCCAACACGAAAAACAGTGGATAAAATGCACCCAATATAAAACAAATGATGATAGCTGCTATGCCTATGAAAAACCTTGTTTTAAGATATAAATCAGCTATGAAATTCATTACAAAGGCACTTCTGTTTTATAAATGATGTCCTGAATTGCGTCTGAGGGTTGATATCCTTCCATCTCTCGTTCTGGTTTGAGAATGATCCTATGATTTAGTACAGGAATAGTAACTGCTCTGATATCATCAGGTATCACAAAATTTCGCCCATTAAGAGCCGCCATTGCTTTAGAAGTCTTGAGAATTGCCAAGGATGCTCTCGGAGAAGCTCCTAGGTACAGATCTGTATTGTTCCTTGTAGCATTGACCAGACTGGCAATGTATTTGATAAGCTCGTCGCTGATGTGTACTTCCTCGACTTTTTGTTTGCACATCATTAGTTCTTCGGTACTGACTACTGGCATGACGGACTGCATGGCGGATTGATCAAAATCGCTTTTATATCGTTGCAAAATATTTATTTCTTCTTCCAATGAGGGATAGTCGAGTACAATTTTCATCAAAAAACGATCAAGTTGAGCTTCTGGCAATCTGTAAGTGCCTTCATGTTCAATGGGGTTTTGTGTTGCCACCACAATGAATGGATAGTCAAACTTAAAGGTTTCGCCTTCTATCGAGATTTGTCTTTCTTCCATGACCTCAAATAATGCAGCCTGAGTTTTTGCCGGAGCTCTGTTGATTTCATCTATGAGTATCAAATTGGAGAAAATAGGGCCTTTTTTAAAGTTGAATTCAGATGTTTTGACATTGAAAACGGAAGCACCCAAAATGTCTGAAGGCATCAAATCTGGAGTAAATTGAATGCGTGAAAAATCAGTTTTTGTAGTTTGGGTGATCATTTTGGCAATCATGGTTTTGGCTATTCCCGGTACCCCTTCCAATAAGATATGTCCATCGGCAAAAAGTGCAACAACAATATAACTCACAGCAGTTTCCTGTCCTATGATTACTTTGGAAAGTTCATTCTTTATGCGGTCATAAACATTACTTACAAAAGTACTTTCTGCGGGTAGATCAAAGATTTGATCATCTACGTTATTTTCTATTTCGTCCATTTATTTTAAGCTTTTTTTGAAATTTTCAATGCGTTTGTAAATATTGATAACTTGCTCAGCACTGTGATAAATGTTGAGCGCTTTATGGTCAAGTGCTTGGAAAAGTTTGGTGATTTCTTCCTGACTTTGATTAGAAACCAATGATATCTTTTCTATGAAAAGTCTGTCATTTTTTTGATACTTGATTCCATATTTATCCATGATGTATTGATGCAGATTTTTACTTAAAATCAACGCAGTATCTGCAAATTTTTCTTCGTGATAATACATCAATCCCACGCTGGAGGCAAATTCTATGGAGGTATTTTGGTTGAGTGGTAAAATGGGCATAATCCTCAATCGACGCTTTGCATAAAAGAAAACAAACAAACCTGCTGCTATAAGCATGGTGTACCATGCCCAAATCAAGGAATCATGTGAGAACAGGTATTTTAGTGGAGATTTATTGGTTGTGGCATTGTCATCTTCATCGTAAAATATTTGGTTGTCATACCAAATCAAGTTTTTGTGTTTGGTGAAGGAAAATGCCGTGTTGAGATAATCAAATCCAGTGCTATCCTTGACAAACCAATTGGTAAATAAATATGGCTGAGTGTGTAAAAAGATCTTGCCTTTTCCCCATTTTATCTCAATAAAATTCAATTTTGAGGGTTCATTTACAAATCCAAGAGGTTTTATTTCATCATTAAAATAAGCTTGCATCTCCTCTATAAAATAAGAATGGGAGTTACTTACCTTTTTGAATTTTTCATAAAAACAATATTCAAAACTATTTGCATTTTGGAAAAAAGCAACCGAAGTGCAGGAATCTTTGATTGAAAGTAAAGGCTCAATGGTGGGATCATAATAATCTTCTTCTGCTTCTTCGTAGTCAGGCATTGCTGTTGCCGTATCTAGTATGCCATATTCTTGATTGCCATCATAGAGTACCTCATCAGATTGTGATGTATCCAGGTCTTGCATTTGGTCATTAGGGAATGCATCCAGATCTTCAAACGCATTTGGTACGCTGTCTAAATATGTTTCGCTTTGCACTTCTTGTAAGCCTTGGTAATAAGTTTGATTGTCGCGCAACATGCAGTAAATTTCTGGATTTATGTCATTCATTATTTTTTCAATAAATTGGGGTTCAAAGTAACTTGCCGAAAAAAATAACTCGTTTCCCTCTTCAACAAAATCCAAAAGTGCATTTGATTCCAAACTATCCAAGGCTACTTCAAAATTTACTTTAATGACCAAAGAACCATTATTTTCAATTTTTCTTTTTTGATAATCATAAAATGGAAGTTGAACGATTTCTATTTTTTCATTTTCATCCATATCCTTCAATAAATCAAATGTCAGCCCTAAGTCATGTGGTTGCTTGCCTTCTATTTTAAAATATGAAAACCAATTTGCATCAGGTTTTACAAACTTGGCAAGTAAAATCATTAAGGATGCTAAAACCAAAATGATGACCATGATGACGAAGTTATTTCTATTCAACGGTATTCATATTGATGTTAGAGGTAGGTAAAGTGTCTGTCAAACTTGATTTGAAAATTTGACATTTTTGCTCATAAAGCTGGGCATCTTTGGCAGTGCTTACTTCATTGTTAAACCATTTTCTTTCGTAAAATGCGGTAATTTTTCGGAAATCAAGTTGCGTTTCAGGGTTTTTCAATTGTCTGATAAAATCTCTGAGAATGAACTCTTTTTCCCAAACCAAGTGATTTTTTTCTACCATCGATTTGAGCAACCCAAGGAAAGTAAAACGGATGATTTGTTGATAATTATTTTGTTCTTTGGCAAGTCTCAGTAGAGCATCGATATCAGATTCCAAAAGATTTTGCTCGTGATCGGCGGTAAAATCATGGACTTTATTGACTTTATTTTTCTTTTGGGAATATATGAGATAAACAATTCCTATGATGCCAGTAACATAGATAAGACCAATAAAAAGCAGGCCAATATTCTTAGAATTTGCACTCCAATTAATAATTTCCTTTTCTTCTGGTAATTCTTCTTTCTTCTTTTTTTCTTCCTTTTTTTCTTCAAACAGGTAATCTTTCCTTTTTTTCGACCATAAATTTTGATCCATGGTCTGCTCAATTTTCTTGTCTTCTTTATTATCAGCAGCAGTTTGCCCCTCCACTGTAAAACAGTGAAAGAACAATCCCAACATTAATATGATGTTTGTCCTGATCCTCAAATTACCTCATTTTTAAGCAGTGAATGCTTTTGTAAAATACTTTTGAGGATTACTGGGTCATTGATTTCTTTCAAAGAAAAATATAACAACCTGATATTAATCAATACAAAAGCATAAAATAAAAATGCTATTGCATAGACACCAACTGTCGTACAGAATTTTACTAGATTCATGGCTCTTTCACTTTCCAAATAGAGAAAATTTAAGGATGGTTCCAGGAAGTAAGGCCAGATCAACTGAGCAAACAAGACAGAACCAAGTAGAATAAGCCCAAAAGTTATACCCACATTAAAAAACCATAAACCAAAGTCGTTTTTGACCAACTGCCAACTTTTTCCTATCAGGGCTACCAATCCAATTTGCTGATTATAACCCATCGATATTTGAAAAATGATAGCAAACGGTATAATCGTCAACAATAATATCCAAAATAAGGGTGATGTGAAAGCAAAGAAAATCAATAAAATATTGGTTAAAAACCAGGTCAAATAAAGTTTTATCGTGCTGGTAAAGCTTGATAATTTTTGTAATACAAATACTTGGAAGATAGTGATGGAAATGAGAATGATCACTTTTTGCCCCGGATCACTATCGAAAATTGCAAAATTATGGTAACCAGAATAAGTGTAAGTTTCCATTTCAATGCCAATAAAATCTTTTAAAATCACACCATAAGTTACGATGGCTAGTGATGCAAATATTGACCATTTTAGCAGCAGCATAAAATGTTTTAAAAATTGATTGAGCGATTCGTTGAATACTTCTTGAGCAGATGAAACGCCATAAAATGTTCTTTCATCAGAAATGGCTGGCCGATCATCAATCACATTTTCTTTAGAATGGCTTTTTGCAATGATAATGGGGTAAATCACAAAATAAAAAACGATGGCAATAAGGCTTGTCAGTATGATAAATCCACGGATGATATAAGAGATCTCTGTGTATCTGGTTAAATACCCTTCTATAAATGCTGCCAATAAAAAGATGGGAACTGTTGCCAGCATGATTCTGAGGCTCTCTCTACCAGAATGTTTGAATGAAACAAATCTGCTTTTATCTCCTGGAAAAACAAGCCCTTTACCCAATGTGATACCAGCCGCTCCAGCTATGATGATGGCTGAAATTTCAGGGGTGCCATGCAGCCATACGGTAAACAAGGATTCTTTCAAAACCCCATTTTGGTGAAAGAAGCTCTCAAATGCGCCAATTCTGATGCCTTCATAAAATAAAGAGACAATGGAACCAATTCCAACCAAAATTCCTGTGATAAACACTCTAAAAGAAACCATCAAATTGTTGATGGTGATGAAACTAAACATCTCCGATTGGCCCATACTTTTGTAAATGGCCATAGGGTCTTTATCTGCTATGTTTGATTCTGTCTGAAAGGCATACGCCGAACCAAATAAATATTCAAAAAAACTGGGGTCACCCATCTGTGAAAATATCCCAATGAACATTCCAACCACAAAAATAGAAAATGCCAAGTAAAGTGCGCGTCTATTGGCATATAGTGTCAAGGGAAGGTGTATTTTCCAATAATCCAAAAAAGCATTTAGGGTGGGGCGTTCATTTTTATAAATGCTTGAATGCATAAGGGTTGCCCGTTCATTGAGATACCTGGTGATAGACCTATGAGGGTAGTGGGTTTTGGAGTATGATAAGTCACTCGTTATTTTGATATATAGGTCAGACAATTTTTCTGGGGATGCTTCTTTTGAATCATTCCAGTCCTTGTGATTTAGTTTGATAAATTCGGATTCTCTCAAAAGATTTAATTTCTGAAAACATAGATAAGAATTATATCTATTTTTTTCTAATTTTATTTTACGAATTAAAAATAGATGTCAACAATTCAATTTAAAACAGCTCAGAATATCAAGGTCGAATACGCTTTGGCAGGCATGTGGGAGCGGGTAGGGGCTTACGCCATTGATTTAACGGTGTTGTTTTTCTCTTATTTATTGTTAAATTTAGTTTTAAATTTTGTTGTAGGTCCTGATTTTAGTCAATTAATTTGTGTCGCTTTGGTGTTTACCACCTTGTTGATGCAGGAAATTATATTGAATGGCAGAACACTGGGTAAATTTTTATTGGGCCTCAAAGTGGTGAAAATCTCAGGTAAGGAACCACAAGTATTTGATTATTTGATCAGATGGGTATTTAGGACGATAGAAATCCTTTTTTCCTTGGGTATTTTGGCAATGGCTGCAATATCGACTTCCAATTTGAGACAAAGGTTGGGTGATGTTGTGGCAAATACGGTGGTAATCAAGGTGTCCAAATCACGAGAGATAGATTTAGAAGGATTTCTTAGACGGGATGATAAAGAATTTACCATCAAGTACCCTCAGGCAGGAAATCTGACAGAACAGACTGCACTAGCTCTCAAATATGCTGTCTTACGATTTGAAAAATACCCCAATCCAAACAACCTTAAGTTGCGAAAGGAACTGGTGAATCAAATAAAGGCCGATTTAAAAATAGCTGAAACTATTAAGGATGAAAACAAATTTATCAGGAATATCATAGCAGACTATATATTGTCTACAAGGTAAATGATCAGCTCAAGACTTTGTTTTATTTTGAATGTACAGAGAGCATCTCATATAGTTTTAAGACATCTGGCAAGTTACAGAGTTCTGTACCTTCGTTCATCGTCGCGGCAGTACCACATGCAACGCCGAATTTACCCGCTTCCAATATACTTTTACCTAGTGAGCAGTAATAGACGATTCCAGCTACCATGCTATCACCTGCACCAACGGTACTCAATTTTTCAACCTGAGGTGGTGTAATCAAATGTGCTTCAGTTTTTGAAATAACCCATGCGCCCAGAGGACCCATAGAAACGACAATGATTTCACATTTGCCTTGTTGGCATAAGTTAGTGGCAATTTCCATCACATCACTTTCTTTGAGATTTGGTTTATCTGCTAAAAAGCTCAATTCGCCTAAGTTTGGCTTGAGCAAAAACAAACCTTCTTCCAATGCTTCCTTTAGTGGCTCACCACTGGTGTCAACAATGAGTTTGGCATTTTTGGACTTTGCAATTTTTGCTAGTTTTGCAAATATATCCATTGGCACACCGGGTGGCAAACTTCCACTTGCGACTATGAAAGCTACTTCTGGAATTTCTGCAATTTTGTCCAATAACATCTGCCATTCTTCATCAGAAAGTGCTGTGCCAGGCATTCCAAATCTGAATTGATTTTTATTGGAATCATCAAGCACAATAAAATTTTCCCTAGTTTCTTCCTTTGTTTCCACGATCAATGCAGGAATAGCTTCCTTTTCCAATAAGTAATTAAAGTGTTTACCAGTGTATCCTCCTGAAGGGAAAACAGCTGTGGCTTCACCTCCCAATTTTTTTATAGCTCTTGCAACATTGATACCTCCTCCTCCCGGTTCGAGTTTTGGTTCAGCACATTTTAGTTTCTTCTCAGGTATAAGTGCATCTACGGTTGTGCTTTTATCAATACAAGGACTGAAGGTGATGGTGATAATTTTAGACATAATTATTTAATAAGTAATTAACTGACAAGATAAGATAGTAAAGAATATCTCTGTGTTAATGACTAAGTAATTTTGAAGTTCAGTGTAGGATTTGATGGATAAACTCATTCCTTGAAAAGTGAAAGCGCTCATGACAAACCTATACCTATAATGTATATCATAATTAATAGAAGACTTATGAAAAGATCTAAAAGCATGAAAACAATAATTGCTCTTAACAGAATATTTCGAGTCTGGGCAAAAAAAAGTCTCCGCTTTTGTAGAGACTTTTGTCCCTATACAGTATAGGGATAGGTGAATCGAACCCTACGTAAATTAAAATATGACGATGAATAAAAGACTTATGAAAAGAGCTAAAAGCATGAAAACAATAAGTGTTCTTAACAGAATATTTCGAGTCTGGGCAAAAAAAAAGTCTCCACTTTAGTAGAGACTTTTGTTCCTATACAGTATAGGGATAGGAAGAGTAAACGCACTCCTGAAATGAAATGAAGGAGCATTAAACAACAGTTTAATGGTGAGCGAAGCGCGAAAGCGCCTACTCCAATCCAGGGGTTCGATTCATCCCTACGCCATGTAGGGACAAAAAAAAAGCCTCTACTTTTGTAGAGACTTTTTGCAGCCCGTAGGGGAATCGAACCCCTGCTACCAGAATGAAAATCTGGCGTCCTAACCCCTAGACGAACGGGCCTTTTTTATTTAGCGATGCAAAGATAGAAATATTCTCAACTTGCAAATATATTTTTGAAAGAAAAATTCAATAAAATTGTAAAAATGTATATAAAGTGTTTTATATCAATGGGTTATGGATGCAAAAAATTTTCTTTCCCACTCATTTTCCACGTTTATATTCGATCTATTTAAAGATCTAAAACTTGTTTCATATTGAATATCCCTTTTTTGTCGTGGATGTATTCTGCTGCCATTGTCGCCCCCAAAGCAAATCCATGTCTCGTTTTTGCCGTATGAATGATTTCGATGTCATCTACCTCTGAACTGTATCTTACACTATGGGTACCTGGATATGGGTCGATCCGTAATGAAGTGATATTTATTTCATTTTCTTCTGTTGACATTACATCATTGACCCATTTATTTTTAGATAAACTATGTTGTAAAACACCTTCAGCCAACGTGATAGCAGTACCACTTGGGGAATCAAGTTTGGCAGTGTGGTGTATCTCTTCCATAGTGACATCATATTGCTGATATGGCTTCATGATGGCCGCCAATTTTTCATTCAAAGCAAAAAATAAATTAACCCCCAAACTGTAATTACTGGCATAAATAAATGATCCATTCATAGATTCTACCAAAGACTCCACATCTGATTTCTTAGAAAGCCATCCAGTAGAACCACTTACCACCGGGCAAGACCACGTCAAACATTTGATGATATTGTCATAAGCAGCCTCTGGACCCGAAAACTCAATGGCAACATCAGCTTTGTTCAGATTTTCTTGAGTGAAATCCTCTGTATTGTCAATGGTTATTTTCAGTACAATTTCATGACCTCTTTCCAATGCAATTTTTTCTATCATCTGGCCCATTTTGCCATATCCGATCAATGCAATTTTCATAAACAACTTTTAAAATTATATGGTTGGTATTTTTTATTCTTTGTAGAAGGGCATCACCACAAACTCGGATTCAATCTTTATTTTTAAAAAATAATATCCTGATGGCAAATTCCTCACTTCCAAGTTATTTGACTTCAAAACCCCACTTTGTATCAAGGCACCTGCAAGGTTAATTACTTCATATTTTTGAGCGTAGACATCGCCAACTATGGTTAGTTGATCTGTGGTTGCAGTCGGAAATAAATAAATTGAAGGTTTTAAGTTTAAATCTTCTACATCTGTCATTATTTCCCTTTCAAAATAATAGTCAAATGTATCAGTCGTACCTGCTGAAAGATTTATTTCTATGGTGTCTGAAGGGTAGTTGGGGTGTTTGAAAACAACCTGAATGATAGAATCTGGTGTGATTCCAAGCTTGTATTGATTATCATTCAAGAATTTGTCAACATCGCTTTGGAGTATTTGCACCCTCGCTCCTGTAAGGGGAGTTCCTGGTCCAGTGGATCCTTTTTCCCTTTCATAAATATTTCCTGTGAGGTAAGCTGCCTTGACATAAGTTGGTTTAAAAACATATAAACCAGTATTAATGTCACTCGCCAATATAAGTCCCGAAGGTAAAAATGGATATGCTCCCCAACAACCGAGAAATAGACTGCCAGATGCAGGAATTGCCCCAGTGTAAGTATCAAAACCTCCTACTTTTACAATGTTTGAAGGGTCAGAAACATCATTGATGATCACACCGTCTGTATACCAAGAGGTTACTACATAATCGCCTTTGACATGTGCATTGTGTGGAATTACCCTCGTATTTCCTGCATTGGTTTTATAACGATCTAAATATTTGATATTAGCAGGATCAGAAACGTCATAAGATTCAACATAACCGCTGGCTACTTCATCTGTAGTAAATAATATTTTGGTAGAATCAGATAACCATGCATTGTGTGTGAAATTATTTCCCGATCTCCCTCTTCCAAGTTCAATAGGAACAAATTTATTAGATACATCATATATGCCAAAACCATTAGATAATTCCGAACTGTACAAGATGTCATCCTGAACATAAGCGTCGTGTGAATAAAATCCATCTACTGCACTGACCAAAATTGGTTCCTTTGGATCCACATTCAAGTCCAATATCATGACACCGCGCCTGCTGAGATTATGGCCAGAGATATAAGCAAAACCCTTCTCATCAATATATAAGTTGTGTGCGCGCAAAAATCTTGCATTATTATTCCCAATTGTAAGTTGTGGTTTCCATTGAGTATGTGAAATGCTATCTGGTGCTTGGCTTACATCAATGATGGTCAATCCAAAGGTGTCTTGATCTTGTGTAACATAAATATGGTTATTGTAAAATTTCATGTCCCTCCATATAGATCTTGCACCTGGCGCAGTATATCTTAAAATTGGATTTTTTGGATCTTCTAATGAATATATTTTAGCTGAGGAGCGAGTCCCAATCACAGCGTATTCTATACCACTTGAGTCTACAAAACCCCACACATCGCTGCAATCTTCGCCTTGCAAAATATTGGATTGTAATTCAAGATTGAAGTTTTGACCAAATATTTGGTAAGTGACAGTGAAGCAAAGGAGCAATGAAGTGATTGTTTTTATCATAAAATGAATTTTACCAAGTTGTGAAAGTATCATTAAAAATGCGTTCTACGATCTGATCAAAAATTCGTTTGATTAAATCATCTTGTACGTTTGTCAAGTCTTGGTCTCCCGGATAGGTTTGGAAAAAATTGAAGTTTCTTGTGTAATTCAACTTTTCATTTTGTTTATTGGTATATTTCACCGATACTATAATGTCGAGTTTATTTAAGGCCACTGTGTTTCCTTCTTGTGGAGCTTCTGCAGAAATATTATAGCCTACCACATCTCCTTCAAAAAGTATATCAGGTTCTACCTCTTGGAATTTCAATCTCGATTCATTCCTGATTTTTGACCTCAGTGCTTCAGAAAATCTTACCTCGATGTCAACAGGGGCGGTCACCGTTTTGTTTTTAAAGTTTTCTACATAAAAAGTGTTGATATCAGGGGGAATGGAAATTCCCTTAAAACTGTAACAAACACAGGAAGAGAAACTGATAGTTGAAATAATGAGCAGGCTGAAAAATAGGACAGATTTATTCATATTATATAAAACGATTATTCTTCAATATCGTATTGTTTGATCTTTCTGTATAAAGTTCTTTCACTGATTCCCAATTCGTCTGCTGCATCTTTTCTTTTGCCGTGATACTTTTTGAGCGCCTTCTTGATCATGGTTTTTTCCATATCTTCCAAAGATAGATTATCTTCTACGACTTCTGACTTTTGATATTTTTCTTTAGCAGCATGATCCAGAATGATGGGCTTTTGCATTTGATAATCATCTTCCTCATGTTCATAATTTCCCGCATTACTGGATGTATGGTAAAATTCCTGTTCGATCGGATTACTATATTCATTGCCGACCGCTACCAATTGTCTCATATCTCGAATATCAGGAACAGAAAGGTTGTTTGATTTAATGAGGTTGTAAACAAGACCTTTCAAATCATTTAAATCAGATTTCATATCGAGTAAAAACTTATAAAGAATTTCTCTTTCCTGAAATCCTTCTGTTTCTTTCCCATTTTGACTTGTTGAACTTGGTAGATTTCTTTTGGCAATTTGTGGAGCAATATCTAGTAAAACGTCTGTTGTTATTTCTTTTTCCTCGGAAAGCACAGAAAGTTGTTCTACCAGATTCTTTAATTCTCTAATGTTACCAGGCCAGCGATAATGCTCTAGCATGTGTCTGGCATTTTCATCCACTTCGATACTTCCAGTTTTGTATTTCTCAGAAAAGTCTACCGCAAATTTTCTAAATAACATGTAAATATCTTCTCTTCGCTCATGCAATGCAGGAACTAGAATTGGTACCGTGTTTAAACGATAATACAAGTCTTCACGGAATTTCCCTTTTTTAATTTGCTTTTCAAGATCAATATTGGTTGCTGCAATGACTCTGACGTCCGTTGTCAATACTTTGGAGGAACCTACCCGCAAAAACTCCCCAGTTTCCAGCATTCTCAGAAGATATGCCTGCGTATCTAGTGGCATTTCGCCCACTTCATCTAGAAAAATGGTTCCCCCATTTACGGTTTCAAAATATCCTTTGCGTTCAGAAGTAGCTCCTGTAAATGAGCCTTTTTCATGTCCAAATAACTCAGAGTTGATGGTTCCTTCTGGAATAGCACCACAATTTATTGCTATAAAATTATTGTGTTTTCTCTTACTTAAATCGTGGATCACTCGGCTAAAAATCTCTTTACCAACACCACTTTCTCCGCGAATCAAAACAGTAAGATCTGTATTGGAAACCCTGATGGCTGTACTCAACGCACGATCAAGACCTTCACTCCTTCCAATGATGCCAAATCTTTGTTTTACGGATTGTATATTTACCATTTAATTTAATTATTTGTTTGATCACCCAATAAGGTGGCGCTATTTACATCACGTATGGTTACCCACACATAATTACCGGGTTTTTCATTGCCAATTTTTGGAAATACCACCATCTTATTTTGAGAATTTCGACCTTTCCATTCCATTTCAGATTTTTTAGAATTGCCTTCAATCAAAACCTTGAATGTTTTGCCAATATCAGCTAAGTTTTGTTGTAATGAAACCTTATTTTGAATGGCTATGATTTCGTTGAGTCTTGTTTTTTTGGTTTCTAATGGCACATCGTCTTTCAATTTTTTGGCAGCAAGTGTTCCTGGACGTTCTGAGTAATAAAACATGTATGACATGCTATATTTAGCCCATTCAATCATAGAACAGGTGTCTTGATGTTCTTCTTCTGTTTCCGTACAAAAACCAGTTATCACGTCTGAACTGATCGCACAATCTGGAATAATTCTATAAATAGCTTCTACACGATTCATATACCATTCACGATCGTAAGTTCTGTTCATTAATTCCAAAACCCGGCTGTTACCGGATTGTACTGGCAAGTGGATATAATTACAAATGTTTTCATACTTCGCCATGGTGTAAAGCACTTCATCAGTAATGTCTTTTGGATGTGAAGTTGAAAATCTTACCCTCAATTCAGGATCAATCATGGCAGTCATTTCCAATAATTGTGCGAAGTTGACTACTTGTCCTGATTCAGGATTTTCCCATTTGTATGAGTCAACATTTTGACCCAATAAAGTCACTTCTTTATAGCCTTGCTCAAAAAGTTGGTTTGCTTCTGCTATGATGGAAAAAGCATCGCGACTTCTTTCTCGTCCTCGTGTAAAAGGGACAACACAAAATGAACACATATTGTCGCATCCACGCATGATGGAAATAAATGCGGAAACACCGTTGCTGTCTAACCTTAGTGGAGCGATATCTGCATACGTTTCTTCGCGCGAAAGGAAGACATTGATTCCTTTCTCACCATCCTCAGCTGTTTGTACCAATTTTGGTAAATCTCTGTATGCGTCTGGGCCAACGACCAAGTCTACCAGTTTCTCTTGCTCCAAAAATTGAGCTTTGAGTCTTTCAGCCATACATCCTAGGACGCCAACGAGCATTCCAGGATTTTTTATTTTCAACTGATTGAAAACCTGTAAACGTTTTCTCACAGTTTCTTCGGCTTTTTCTCTGATAGAACAAGTATTGACCAAAATTAAATCGGCAATTTCCATATTTCTGGTAGGAGCAAATCCAACCTCTGCAAGAATAGATGCTACAATTTCAGAATCACTGAAATTCATTTGGCATCCATACGATTCTATGTAAAATTTCTTTTTACCTTCTGCTTGTAAATCGTCAAAGTAAAGGGCTTCACCTTGTCGGGTTTCGTCAATTTCTTTTTTTATTTCTGGGAGTGTAGGATTGTTATCGTACATGCTCTAGTTTATTACAATTTAATTAAAGCCGCAAAAGTAATACTAATTGGTGGTATTGTATGACATTTTGTCATTGATTCAACGGTAAAGTTTACTTAAAGTTTTCTCGCCAATGCAAGTGCCTTAACAGGAGGGCAAAAGTTATTCAGACGTTTGTTTGTGTTATTGGCAAAGAAGGGTGATTTCTCCTGTTTTGATTACATTACTTTTGTTCCCTGCTTTGTCAACCAAGTAAATATCAAGCGATAATTTATCTGTAGGAAATTTAGGAGGTGCCAAACATGGTGGCGTACCATCTGGAAATCTACAACAGGTACTGTAAATTTTGATCAACATCGTTCCCTCAATACCATTGTTTGCACCTTGCAATGGAATTGGTGGCACCTTATAGGAGGCATAATTTTGATTGGTTCGGGAATCCACAATGATAAGGTTCGGCTCTTCAGTTTCTGCGGTTGTTCCAATATCCCCATCTCCGTCTTTGAAAGACACTTGTATAGAAAGGCTGTCTGTGTTGAATTCGCCTTGTTTCAATTCTACTTTATTCAAACCTTGATACGTTAACTCTGGTATCGGGCTGTAATTGGGAGCTTTTGCACAACCCGCTATAAATAGGCTGAAAGCAATAGAAATTACAGCGTAAATTCCAAAAGCAGAACTAGGTGAAAATTGTCTCAACATCAATTGGATTTTATCCATGTACAATTCTATATTTTTTTTGGCAAAACCTTGCCTTATCTTTGGCCCTGAAAGCTAATCACAAACCGTGGCTAAAGATATTGAACTTTTAACAAACGAAATCAGAAAAAAGATCATTGCATCAGATGTTTTTGATTTTGAAAAAATCTCAAGGCAGGTTTTTGAATTACAACGTACTCACAACTTGGTTTTCAAAACATTTGCAGATCAAATACAAAAGAAGGATGAGGTTGTCTATCTGCCTATTTCTACCTTTAAATCACATGAAGTAAAAACAGGAATCTGGGAAACCAGCCAATTGTTTAAAAGCAGTGGCACAACAGGTTCAATTTCCTCAGTTCACCATGTAAAACATCTTGATTTTTACCAAATGCTCAGCCTTAATCATTTTCAAAAAGTGTTTGGGGCACTTGATAATATTTGCATTTTAGCTCTATTACCTCACTATTTGGAACGCGGAGAAAGCTCTTTGGTGGCAATGGTAAACCACTTGATCAATCACTCAAGTATTGCTACTTCTGGGTTTTATTTGTATGATTTCGAAAAACTACAAAAAACTATTTTTCAAAACAAAGCACAAAATATTCCTACCATTTTATTTGGAGTAACTTATGCTTTACTTGAATTCGCTAACTTTTTTGGTAAAGAAATGCTAGATCACTTGACCATTATAGAAACCGGTGGCATGAAGGGTAGGGGAAAGGAATTGACTAGGAATGAATTACATGAAATACTGAATCAACATTTTGAAAAAGCCATCATTACTTCTGAATATGGAATGACAGAAATGTTTTCTCAAGCTTATCTGGATAAGGAAGGCTGGTTTGTACCTGGTAAAACATTGAAAATAATTATAACAGAAATCAATGACCCATTATCTGAAGAGAAAATTGGAAAAACAGGCAGAGTCAACCTTATAGACTTGGGGAATCTGGATACATGCGCTTTTATCTCAACTGATGATTTGGGTCGAGTTGACGAAAGTGGTAGATTCCAAATCTTAGGTAGGCTTGATCATTCTGATTTGCGAGGTTGCAATTTGATGGTTCAAGATTTAGCTTAAAAATGCTTAATTACTTCTTTTTACAAGATATTCGGAAAAAGCAATCAATTCTTCTTTATGAGATTGAGGGATTTCTAATGCCCGGACATGCGATATCGCTAAGTCCATGTAAGCTTCCTTTAGCTGATTGGCATATTCTTCTACCACTAGTGTATTGAAAATTTTTCGCACCTTAGAAATTTTTTCTTCTTCATCGATATTGCCAATGGAGTTGGTAGCATACAAATTGCGTAATTCTTCTTTTTGGTGCTCTGTACTCAATTCTAAAGCCTTCAAGTACAGATATGTTTTTTTATTTTGGCTAATATCTCCACCACTTTTTTTACCAATCAAATTGGCATCGCCAAAAGTATCGAGGATGTCGTCTTGGATTTGAAAAGCGATTCCGATATTTTTTCCAAATTCATAAACATGTTTTTGATGAGCAATATCTGCACCTGCAATGATTGCGCCCATTTGCATACAAGTAGCTAATAGTACAGATGTCTTATAAGTAATCATGTGCAGATAATCGGGAATTGTAACTTCATCTGATTGTTCAAAATCCATGTCCAGTCTTTGACCTTCACATAGTTCAATCGCCATTTTTGAAAAAACCTTGATGAGTTCAATAGAAATAGCTGGATCATACTTCAATAAGTATTGATAAGCAATAAATGCCATCGAGTCTCCGCTCAAAATGGCACTGTTGATATCGTATTTTTTATGGACAGTTGCTTGACCTCTTCTGGTTTCGGCATTATCCATGATGTCATCGTGCAGTAAAGTGAAGTTATGAAAAATTTCAACCGCAAAGCCAGCATCAAGCCCGGCTTTCATCTGGCCACCAGCGTAAGCGCAGAAAGCCATCAGCAAAGCAGGTCTCACTCGCTTGCCACCTAAGCCTATGATGTATTTTATAGGTTCATAAAGTGGAGCTGGAGATGCAGGCAAATGATCTGTAATCAGATAATTTTCAAACTCAAGGATACTTTCATTGATTATTTTCATGCGGACAATAAAATTGATTTATCAACCATGAATCAAGTATTCCATACCGAGAAATGCACCTGCACCCGCCACAAAACCCAAAGCTGCTAGCCAAGTTATGTTTTTCAAATACCAAATGAAGTCGATTTTCTCCATACCCATAGCTGCAACACCGGCTGCAGACCCAATGACAAGCATACTGCCACCTGTTCCTGCTGCATAAGCAATGAAATGCCACAACTTTGCATCTATAGGTTCAGTATACATACCCATGGTTGCAGCTACTAATGGTACATTGTCAATAACGGCAGAACCAACCCCCAATAACATAACAACAATATCTTGATTAGGAATTGCTTTCTCCAGACCCATTGCTGCATATTTCAGAGTGCCCACACTTTCAATTGATAAGGTCTCAAGAGCTGCCACAGCCATCAATATACCCAAGAAAAAGAGGATGCTCGACATTTCTATCCTGGATAAAGCCTTATGGGCTGAAAATTGCTGTTTGCGCTCTTTGTCAAAATCTTCTTCAGGATGTATATATTCTGACACCAGCCACACGACACCCAAACTCAGCATCATGCCCAAATATGGTGGCAAATGCGTTATGGTCTTAAATATGGGTACAAAGATAATTCCAGCGAGTCCTAGATATAACATGGTACCACTTGATAGGTATTTTTCAGTTACTATTTCTTCTTGTTCACCTAAATCTACATTCCCTTTGAAAACAGATAAATTGGATGCTATGAAAAATGGTACAACAAAGCAAACTATAGCAGGTATGATGATCCATTGGATGAGTCCGAAGGTTGAAACATTTTTGCCTATCCAAAGCATGGTAGTAGTCACGTCACCAATAGGAGACCAGGCGCCACCAGCATTGGTTGCGATAATGACTAGGGATGCATACCAAATACGCTCTTTAGGATTTTTAACCAGTTTGCGCAACAATGTTACTAACACAATGGTAGCTGTAAGATTATCGATGATGGCTGAGAGTACAAAACCAAGAATACCAATGATCCATAAGAGTTTTTTCTTACTTCTGGTTTTTACCCATCCTTTCAATACTTCAAATCCTCTATGGAGGTCAATCAGTTCTACAATGGTCATCGCACCAATCAAAAAGATGAGAATTTCAGCAACTTTGCCAAGATGGTGTAAAAGTGCTGCAGAAAATCCATCCAAACTTTCTTCACTATGACTGCCATCCATGGAGAAAATGTGGTCATGACCATCAATGATACTCAAAGATCCAGTATTAAAGCCGATTGCAAGAGCTGCCCACATGAGAGCGGCCATTAACAATGCTGGTACTGTTTTATCAAGCTTTAAGGGGTGCTCAAAAACTATTGATAAATAGCCGACAATAAATAATAAGATGATGAGTGCAAACATATCTTTAGATTGGTTGATTTCACAAAAATAGAAAAGTCATTCTATTGACCAAGCTAATTCCATATTATCGATAGAATAATATTTCCTTACTTCTTGACTTAGAACTTTATTTCCATGACAATGTTTGTTCTGACAAAATAAATTTAATGGCCCATAAAGTTGAAAGCTAGAGTATTTTATAAAATGGAGAGAAGCAAGGCCTTGCTTCTGCATGGTAATATAAAGTCAGCTAAAAGCTGACAGCCAATTTGGTTCATGTTTTCTATGCTCAGATCAATTCTTGAACAAATAGTTTTTTGCGTATTGCAATAGAATGATGGTTTTGCTATCCTGGATTTTACCATTAAATATACCTTCGTACGCTTCTGTAAAAGGCATTTCCATCAAGATTATATCTTCTTGTTCTTTTAAAACTCCATGAATACTGTCATTCACAATTTCTTGATGGTATTGGGCAATAAAGAAATAAATACGTTCTGTTTTTGCACCAGGAGTCGCAAAAGCTTGAAACAAATAAGTTACTTCTTCAATATCAAGTCCAGTTTCTTCTTTTATCTCTTTTTTGATGGTGTAAGTTGGATCGTTATTTTCCACAAGGCCGGCACAAACCTCTGTCATAACTCCACTTTCATTTCCATTGACATAGGTCGCCAGTCTGAATTGTTTTAATAATAAGACCTTTTGACTTCCAAGGTTATATAAAAGCACTGCAGCGCCGTCTCCATTATCCTGTATTTCTCTCTTTTGTTTTTCTTGTCTACCATCTGAGCGAGTATACAAAATTTCGTATTCTGCATATTCACCCCATTTGTTGGACAAGATATTTTTTTGAATGATTTCTGCTTTCATAAGTATGATTTAAAAGCCATTTCCAAATAAAACTTGTGGATTACGCTGGCCATAGTCGTATTTGATAAAACTCAAAGCACTTGAGGTTACTCCAATGTAGAAGCTATAAACATCTCTTGAAGGATACCACGCAAAACTCATATTCCAACAATGTAGGTTTCTAGTAAAGGCAAAGGATGGATATACAAATTTTTTGGCTTTCAAATCATAAGAAAAGTTACCCACTTGCACATTCCAGTTTTCAGTCAATGGTATTGAACCTGTAAATTGTATACCATGAACATTGACTTGCAAGGAGTCTTTGCCTGTAGTTCTGCTTGGTTCTATACTTACTGAAAGGTTGTGTGATATCCTGAAATTGTCAAATAAATTTGAAAAAGATCTCTGTTGTCTTGACTGTATATTTTGCCGAGCATCAGGCTCTTGCCTGTTGTCATCCTCCTTTTTCCCTTTGAATATGTCACTTATTTGCTTAAAGGTCAAACCCGTATTGAAGGAAGCATTGATAAAGGACATCTTTAATAGTTTTTTGTCTTCTGCCCATAACAGCTTATTTATTCTGCGACCATTTAAATCCGTTTTGTAAGGTGTAAATCGCGCAGAAATATTCAAATTACTCAATCCTTTAAATATTCTGGTAGTGCCCGACATGGACACGTCACTCCATTTTAATGAATCAGCCGCAAAATTGTAGTTTCCATTAAAACTTACATTTTCAAAGAACTTAAATCGCTTCTCGATAGAATCTTTTTTACTGTAGTATTTCCCCTCAAAGATGTTGTTTATGCCATAACTTAGAGCCATGCTTTGTCTGCTGAGACTGGCATTATAAAGTCTACCTTGAAAAGGATTATAAGCCAGAGGATTGTTGAATTCATCTCTGGCATCGGTATCTACATATTCCAAATATTTTTGCTCAGTGTTAGGCGAATATCCAAAACTTAAATTGGGTTTGACAATATGTCTGAAACCTCTGAAAAAACCTTTGGTAAAGGTCTTTGTGAGAAACAATTGTGTGTTGGCATTGATGCTTATATTGTAATTTCTATATGCTCGCAAGCTGGTAATGTATTTATCCTTGATGGTTCCAAATGTAGTGTCTATTGCGATTACTTCACTGCCATCTTGATTTCTACTGACCACGGTTGTATCAAAACTCAAAGTCTGATCCAAAGTACGATCAAATGTTCTTAAAAAATATGTTTCCTCATAATTGGCTGATGGTGATACATTTATATAGTTGAAGATTCGGAAGTTGGTACTTAAATTAGCTGCATGATTAAGCCCGGCTTGTATATTGTCTAAGGTTTGTTGTGAAAAAATGGTAGTATCTGTGGTTTCGACATAGTTTTTCATAGAAGCACCATAACCAAGTACCATTCTTTCATACCATCGTTCTTCACCACTTGCATTTTTTCGCTTAAATGGCGTAATGGAATTCATCGTGAGTGCTGCTCTTGGTAATGTAATGGAAACGTTGCGGGTTTGATTATTTTGATTGTGCTCTAAGCCAACACTGATTTTGAAAGGTGAATCAGGCCATCTGTAATTGTATCAAAAACTGGAGTTGATCGAATTATTCAAAACAGATTGTGCATCGTTGAATGTTCTTTGGTTGTATTGGTTGGAGGTAAGGTTGATACTTCCACCCAATGTTCTGTATGGATGCGCTTTGGAGTCTTGATTGTGAGAAATGCCTATCGAAAACGATTTATTACTTTGAGGTTTACCGTCAATTCCTTCACCAATATTATTACTATACCCCAATCTCACACTTCCTGTATATGCATAATTTTTACGGTAAGAACTTGCAACCCTAATAGCGTGCGTTCCTCTAGTATAAATGTCGCCCGTCACCCTCGCATCGATATAATCGTTGATGGGGAAATAATATCCAACTTCTCTAAATCCAAAACCCAGAGCTGAGTTATAATCGTAACTGCTCGGGAATATAATACCCGATGATTGACCCTGAATAAGAGGAAAAAATCCAAAAGGCAGAACCAAAGGAGTTGGTACGCCAAATATTTCTAGCTGTGAAGGTCCGACTACAGCCAGCTTATCAGGAACAACTTTGAGCTTCATAGTGCGAATACCAAAGTGAGGGCTAGGGTGATTACAAGTGGTGATCAGGGCATTTTGATTGTAGAATTTATCGTCATGAAAAATGGTGTCATTTTCTTTGCTGACATATTTTGATTGCGTTCCCAAAAGGAAAAATTCACCTTCCTGAGTGCGTATTTCGTTGACAAATGCCTTTTTTGTTTTAAAGTTGAATGCCAATCTTCTATATGCTGCTTCTGTTTCTCCACTTTTGAATTTGGGGAATTCCTCAGGACGTTTATACTTTTCTGATTCAACATAAGAATAAGCCATATCCTTATCAAAATCAACAGTCATAGAGTCTCCGTCAATGGCAAAGTCCTGATATTTGATGGCTGCTTTACCGTATAATCTGATTTGATTGAGGGTGATACTGGTCCAATTGGAGTCAGATGCAGAATAATTTACGGTCTCTGTAACTGCATCTTTTGAGATTTTGACACCCAAAGTTTGATCAATAGTTGCAGAGTCAGGTCTTAAACTATCACCGAGCGATAAAATATTAATGGTATCTATTTGCGTTTCAACTACAGTAGAGTCTACAACTTGGCCAAAAACACCCATGGGAATGAGTAAGACCAAAAGCAATAGATTTTTACTACAAATAATTGATTTCAAATTAAATACTTATTACAATAATTTATTATATTTGCATTTTGTTATTTCCAAAAACACAAAGGTCTCAAATGGTTTCAAATTTTAAAACTTTATTTATAACGATTTTAATATTTGGCTTGTCAGACATTTCTCAAGCAACCGATATTAAAGAATTGTTAAGCCTTGCTGAGGGCGAGCATATTGAAGGTCATTTCTTTTCACCAACCAAATCTTCGGAGATCAAGAAAGTAGTCATTGATGCTGGCCACGGCGGTCACGATGGTGGTTGTCATGGGAAGATCTTCAATGAGAAAGATATTGCACTCAAAATGGCTCTCAAACTAGGCGCTATGATCAGAGCCAACTACAGTGATGTCGAGGTTATTTACACTCGGACCAAGGATGTTTTCATCCCACTGCACGAACGCATTGGCTTGGCAAACAAGGAAAAAGCTGATCTTTTTATCTCTATACATTGCAATTGGATTTCTAATTCAAAAACCAAAGGTACAGAAACTTTTGTCATGGGCTTGCACCGTGCCAACGATAATCTCGAAGTAGCCAAAAGGGAGAATTCTGCTATTTTACTAGAATCAGACTTTGATAAAAATTATGAAGGCTATGATCCCAATTCTCCGGTTGGCCATATTATGCTCACAATGTATCAAGATGCTTATCTCAATCAAAGCATTGAATTTGCTTCACATGTGGAAAAATCTCTCAAAACAAGAGGATACACCACGAGCAGAGGGGTGAAACAAGCGGGATTTGCAGTTTTGAGGCGCGCCACCATGCCTAGTGTATTGATAGAAGCTGGGTTTTTATCAAATGAAGATGAAGAAAGGTTTCTCGGAAGCGATGAAGGTCAGGACCAAGTGGCTGCTTCTATTTTTGGAGCATTCAAGGTGGTAAAAGACAATGGTGCGAGCAACGAGAGAAAGGATCAAATTGCGGTATCAAAATTAAATCCAGTTGCAAAAGATGAGGTTGTGGCAAGTTTAGATAATAAAATGCCTACTAGTAAGGATAAAAATTCCGAAAAATCTAAAGGTAAAATTGAAGCAAAAGAAAAAATTGAGGTAGCATCGGTTTCAAATAAAACCAGCACTGTTGAATCTAAATCGTCAGTAGAAATAAAACCTGCTTTGGAAATAAAACCTAAGGAAGAAGTAGCACTTACAACAATTCAAAAACAGCCAGAGCAAAATGCCGATGCAAACAGCAATTTACCTGTTTATCGAGTGCAAATTGCTGCTTTGAAAAAAGACATTAAAAAGCAATTGGAGGGTGATCAAACCATTAATAAACTGGGAATGGTTGTAGTTTTGAAGAAAGACGATTTGTTTAAATATCAAATTGGTGACTTTGATACAGTGGCTGCAGCAACAAAAGTGAAAGAACAATTAGTTGCCATTGGGTACAAAACAGCTTTCCTTACTACTGTTTATTGATCCAAGTTGAAGGAAGGCCGTTACAACCATAGGTCTGAACATTTGCGTCATTGTTTATGTTTGATACCTTTGTAGCGCTAATTGGTCAAGTTTTAGATAAAATTAGTATATAATACCATTTTTATAAGGCAGGTTAATGCTACATTTGCGCAAAATTTGTGACATTAAAACATTAGTATGTCTAAAGAAGTTAAACTTGGGATTTTAGCAGTAGTAGCAATTTTTCTTGCAGTCTGGGGATATAGGTACATCAAAGCCCAGGATCTCT
>JAKQLF010000164.1 GCA_029567325.1 Bacteroidota bacterium
ACACCCATTTGTGTACCTATATATTATACTGTCAACAAGATGATCAATTATCTGTTTTGGCAGCATAGTCAAGTTGCCGCAGCTTCATAATAACAAAAATATACTGTATCGGAGAAAAGGTCGACCTTTTTAGACAGCCTCCCAGAAACTCGCAGCCAAATAAATTTGGCACTCCACTGATCATCGTGGAAATGGCTTTGTAACTCCCAATCCTGGTGGACTGTGAACTTTCAGTTCGCAGCAAGAAGCATGCTGCCAGCTAAATTAGCCAGTCCACAAAGCATAGTTGAAATGGCTTTGTAAGTCCCAATCCCAGTGGATTGTAAACTTTCAGCTCGCAGCCAGAAGCATGCAGCCAAATAAATTTGTCAGTCCAAAAAACGTCGTAGAAATGGCTTTGTAAATCCCAATCCCGGTGGACTGTGAACTTTCAGTTCGCAGTCAGAAACATACCGCTAAATAAATTTGGCAGTCCAAAAAACATTGAGGAAATGGCTTTGGCTCTCCCCAAAAAAACTGACGAAATCTATTTAATTTCTTAAAGTTAGCTCCACTTACAATCGGAGTCAATATCTTTGTATTTGAAGTTCAGTTAAATGAGGTAAATGGGAAGTTAAATGGCACTTTTTTAAACTTTAGTTTGTTATAACCTAAAACAATCAAATATGTCTAGCATAGAATTAAAAAATAAAGTTTACAAAGAATTAGAATCTGCGGATGATTATTTGTTAGAAGAAATTTTAGGTCTTATTGATATAGAATCGAAAAAAAAGGAGATTGTTAAAATACCAGATCATTATAAAGAAGCTCTAGAAAATAGTATATCTCAAATAAAATCAGGAAACACAATTCCTAATGCTGAGGTGGAAGAAAGTATCGAAAAATGGCTTTACAAATAATTTGGATTATTGATCCCCAGAACTACCTTGAAATTCCTTTTGCAACACCCAATCCCAGTGGAATGCGAACTTCAGTTCGCAGTAAATAGCATGCAGCCAAATAAATTTGGCAGTCCACAAAGCATCGCAGAAATGGCTTAGTAACTCTCAATCCCGGTGACCTGTGAACTTTCAGTTCGCAGCCAGAAGCGCGCAGCCAAATAAATTTGGCAGTCCACAATCCACTGAAGAAATGTCTCTGTAACTCCCAAACCCCTGTGGACTGTAACCTTCATTTCACAGCACTAAAAATGCTCTATCTCAAAATCTCGCCGCCCAACCAAAAAGCATAATTGTAGACTTAAGTTTGAAAATAAAATTATATCTTCGCAACCGTACAAAAAAAGGAAATGGTGTTCTTCCTTACCCAACCGCTTTTTAAAAAGCTGATGACGCCTGATTAATTAAGTATTTAATAATTTAATCAGGTGCATAATGTCTAAGAATAAACAAAAATCCATCAGCAGAAAGTTAGCCCTTCAGATAAAACTCTTTTTCAGGAAATATCCAGCGCTTCCCTATTTACTTAAATGGACACTGCTTTCCACATTGATTGGAGTATTAATTGGTTCGGCATCGGCTGGTTTTTTGCAATCCTTAAATTGGGCAACGGATTTCAGGGAAAATCATTTGTGGCTCATTGCGTTACTTCCAATTGGTGGTTTTCTGATTGGCTTACTTTACCATTATTATGGCAAGGAAGTAGAAGGTGGGAATAATTTACTCATTGACACCATTCACGAACCCAAACAAGTCATTCCATTCAGAATGGCACCGTTTGTTTACATTGGTACGATTGTTACACATTTTTTTGGAGGTTCTGCGGGACGTGAAGGTACAGCCTTACAAATGGCAGGCGCTATCGCCGACCAATTCAGTAAACCGTTTAAACTTTCTTCCCCAGACAGAAAAATTTTGATGATTGCTGCAGTTGCGGGTGGTTTTGGATCGGTCTTTGGAACCCCTCTGGCAGGAGCAGTTTTTGCCATTGAATTTTTTCTCATCGGCCGCCTAAGATACAATGGTTTATATCCCGCATTTATTACTGCTGTTACAGCCGACATAGTGACCAAACTTTGGCAAACACCGCATACGCATTATCACATTAATTCAATTCCGGACATTACATTTTTGACAATAGTTTATGCCATAACTGCGGGCATATTATTTGGCTTATGCGCATCGACTTTTAGCAAAGTAATTCACAAGACAAGCAGTATTTTTAAATCTAAAATTTCGTATCCACCGTTACGACCATTTGTAGGAGGCATAATGGTAGCTTGTGCGGTTTTGTTCATAGGATCCACAAAATATATTGGATTGGGCATTCCAACCATCGTCCAGTCCTTTGACCAACAATTACCATCTTATGATTTCGCCATCAAAATGGTATTGACCATCATAACACTTGCTGCAGGTTTTAAAGGAGGCGAAGTGACCCCACTTTTTTTTATTGGAGCTACATTGGGAAATGCTTTGGGACTATTCATTCCCTTACCGACGGGACTTTTGGCAGGCATGGGTTTTGTTGCAGTCTTTGCGGGAGCCACCAATACGCCAATAGCTTGTAGCATTATGGCAATTGAGCTGTTTGGTGTGGAATGTGGTGTTTATGTTTCCATTGCTTGCACAGTTTCCTACTTGCTTTCAGGCCACAACAGTATTTATAGTCGGCAAGTAATAGGTGAAGCTAAACAGCAACGATATGCAGGGCAGGAAGGAAAACGATTGAATGAACTTTGATTACATCAATCAAGAATTTTTGTTACTTGGAGAACTTGAGGAAGAAATAGAACGTTTTTAAAAAGGTAAAGATTACATAGCTTTTTATATATCAAAAAAATAAAGTAATGTTATAAGAAAATCAGATTAAAAAAAATACGCAAGCTGTAGTTTATAAAGATCTTACTGAAAAGTATAAAGACAAATCACTCTTTCCAGAAAAATTGAAGTGGGCCAAAGAGCACCTCAAAGGAAGAGACCTCAATAAAGAGATCGAAGAAGTATTGAGAAAAGAAACAGCGCAAAGCCGTAACGGCAGGTAATAGTATATCTACATCGTGCACAATAACTATAATAAATTACAAAACAATAAAGACACATTTCTGCACCCAACATTGACATTTTTGATGTTCGCTTTTTGCGGCGTTACAGGTTTCTCTCAAGTAACCAAGCAACAACTTGACAATTATTATGAGACAAATCAAATTAAAGAGTTAGAACAAACTTTTAGTTATCTACATAACAAGACAAAAGCTGAGTTTGTCAATCGGACAAAAAACGACACATTGTCAAAGATAAACGAGCTTTTTAATATGATCATTCCTGATAAAGGAAATTCTGAAAATGTAAACTACTTCTTTTTACAACAATACTTTCCAAGTATATTCATCGACAAGAAGCGATGGGTTTTTAAAGGGGATTTTATAGCATCAACGAATAGTGAACTATTAAAACCAATATTATTTGACCCCACATTAAGAACTGAAATATTGGAATTTATTGGCCCTGATCCTTATGAAACTGCTTTGGTCAAAAACTACCTGAAAGACAAGGATAAGATGAGAAAAGCAAAATTGAAAAAAGCTGAAAAACTCATCAATGACTATGAAAGTAAATCAAAATTTATATCTCAATTCCTGGAAATACCAGCGACCTGGGGTAAAATGGACATAAGTTTAGTACCTCATAAAATCACGAGTTTGAAGTTTAACACTGATTTGACAGAAGCGGAAATCACATACGACTTGACATCGCATGGAGCCACAGAAATTTATAACTTGGTCGATGGAAAATGGAAGCAAAAAGCGACAATTATGAGATGGATACATTAGTAAAAGAAGAGTAAGCATATGACAAAGGCAGAATATACAGAAAAGCACACCAGAATGGAAGAGTTACTCGCACTTCTTACGGAAAAGGGAGAATTGCCAATGGTCCTAAATAAAGAATTGGACGACATATCTAAAGAGATTGCAACTTATGAAGAAAATAATTTTCCATTTGAAGTTGAATCTTTAAAGGAGATGCGTGAATTGAACAATTATCAAAAAAATTTCAGTGCGTTTCGCCAGTAATTTTATTTGTCATTCTCGTCACAAAGCAAAAAATAATCATGCCAATATATCCACCAAGAGACAATGCTATCAAAAAGAAACAAGAGTTGGAGTATGCTGGCTTTCAATTATTTTTGGCGGTTTCAAAAGGTGAAATTAGTGATCAATTGCAAAAGCTTGTTGAAAATTTTAGAAATGCAAATTTAGGTTTACTGAAAGTAGAGCTGCATTTGTCATTTACCCAACATTTGTCGATCGAAGTAGATAATGTAAAAATTCAAAAATTACAGACGAAAGTAAAGTATTGGGAAGATATTACTCACGAATCTATTATTGAAAATCATAAGACTGATTACTTTTCAAATTATCAAAAGTGGTTAAAGTATTAGAGGCGATACTTTTCAAATTATCAAGAAGTTAAAAAAACCAAGCACAAAAAGAATGAATGCATTTGAGAACATTTTAGGCGCTCTTATTGTCAATATTCAACGTCTTGACCCTGTTTCTGACTATGAATTTTATTCCCCATATGCTATTATTTTTTCATTAGAAAATCGAGCCGAAAAACTTATTATTTCTGCAACAAATGATGGCCAATCAGTGGACATAAGGTTTGTAACTGATATTCAAATAGAATCTGACTATGGCCTTGAATATTGTGAATATCTCCTAAATGACCTCAAAAAGGAAGACGAGCTGAATTTATTCATTGGGGACGAAATTAAAACTATCAGAATAGCTGAGTACAATTTTCCTGATATTCTTGGAAGAGATTTTATTATTAAACAGGGTAAATATGCGGGGGTGGAATTACAAACGAAAAAACATAAACTTCTTTTTCAAAACAATTGCGGTGGTTGGTGTGATATAAATGACTTTGTAGTTGAGCTACCATTTAAAGAAAAATGGAAATGGATATAATCAATAATGCCGGTAGTAAATATGCAGTCAAATAAATTTGGCAGTCCATACATCTCTGTAGAAATGGCTTTGCAACTCCCAATCCCGGTGGACTGTGAACTTTCAGTTCGCAGCCAGAAGCGCGCAGCCAAATAAATTTGGCAGTCCACTGAGAACTGTAGAAATGAGTCTGTTACTCCCAATCCCGGTGGACTGTGAACTTTCAGTTCGCAGCCAGCAGCATACAGCCAAATAAATTTGGCTTGCCACTGATCATTGTGGAAAACACTTTGCTTCCCATCCAAACACCGTCGAAATTTATTTCGCAACACCCAAGGCCAGTGGAATGCGAACTTCATTTCGCAGAAAAAACACACAGCCAAATGAATTTGGCAGACCATACATCTCTGTAGAAATGGCTTTGGCTCTTCGTTCTGAAATATAAAATTTAAACTTGCGTTGTACGGTTATTTCCCGTACATTTGCACTAAATAAGTTTGTCATGGAAGCACAATTAAATAAAGATGAGCGCATTGAGTTGAGAGTTTCTGCAACCGATAAGAGAATTTTCAGAAAAGCCCAAAAACTGAGTGGTGACAAGTCATTTAGCAGTTTTATTGTGCGAATAGTTAAAGAAAAAGCAGAAGAAATCGTCGCTAAAAATGATAGAATTATAGCAACTGAGAAAGATCGTCAGGTGTTTTTTGATGCCGTATTCAGCAATACAAATCCAAATCGAAATTTGGCCGAAGCTGCGAAAAGATATAAAGCAATTAAATCCTGAAGTTGAATATTTCGATACTAGATAAAACGCACAATAGAAAGAGTTTTGAATGCGAAGAGCAAACGCTAACAACTAAGTTTTCGTGGTGTGCGCAGCACAAGCCAT
>JAKQLF010000170.1 GCA_029567325.1 Bacteroidota bacterium
CATCCATTCCACCACGCATGGCTTTCTTGTGCCTAATATTTTTAAAAATCAACGGCTCAATGGGCTCCCCAGCTCTAAGAGTTTCCAGTAAAGAAGTTTCTGAGTTAGAGAACAGGCAATTTTTTAACTTCCCATCTGCGGTTAATCGAATGCGGTTGCAACTGCTACAAAATGGATTAGTGACTGAACTAATAACTGAAAAGCTACCTTTATAGGATTGTACCTTGTGATTTTTGGCAGTATCATTGGGTTTGTCCGAAATTCGCTCCACAACCTCATCGGTATAAAATGAAGACACTTTCGACAAAATTTCAGCATAGCTCACTAGTTTCTCTTTATTCCATTGGTTGCCATCAAAAGGCATGAACTCTATGAATCGTATTTGAATATTTCTGTCTTTGGTTAACTCAATAAAATCGATGATTTCATTATCATTAAATCCTTTGATAACGACCACATTCAATTTTACTTGAAAATCATTTTGGCACAATAAATCCAAATTCTCCCATAATTTTTCAAAATAATTTCTACGAGTGATGGTAGTGTATTTTTCTTTTTGAAGACTATCAATACTAACATTCAATGCTTTTATTCCAGCCTCTTTAAAAGTATCAATAAAATCATGAACTAAAATTCCGTTAGTGGTCAAAGTGAGTTCAACTCCAAGCTTTCCTAATCGCTGAATTATAGTAGCCGCATCTTTTCTAACTAGAGGTTCTCCTCCGGTCAATCTAATTTTGGTCACGCCAAGATGAACAAATGTTTGTGCAATAGTAACAATCTCATCCGCCGTCATCAAATTTGATTTGGGTGTAAGCGCAATTCCCTCTGCTGGCATGCAATAGGTGCATCTCAAATTACAATGCTCCGTGATTGAAATGCGCAAATAGTTATGCTCACGCCCGTGCGAATCATACATCTGAGGATTGCTACTTACCATGATCAAATCCATTTAGCAATTTAAACAAATGCAAAACCGATGGAAACACGGCATCCATGGACTCGCTAGCTCCTGTAGTAGAACCTGGCAAAGCCATGATAAGAGTATTCCCCTTAAAACCAACAACGCTTCTAGACAACATAGCATAGGGCGTTCTGTCCTGACCATAGGAACGAATAGCTTCTTCAATTCCTGGAATCCTCCTATCCAAAAGAGGAAGCACTGCTTCGGGAGTTACATCTCTGTTAGACAATCCTGTTCCGCCTGTAATTAGTACTAAGTCTATTTTTTGGTCACAAAATGTATGTATCGAATTTTGAATATCAACTATTTCATCTGGAATTACTGAATATTTAGAAATACTTAGACCTAATTGCCGTACTTTTTCAGAAATTACTTTTCCTGCTTTATCTTCTTTCTTTCCAGATGAAACACTGTCTGAACACACCATTACGGCAACTGAAAGTTTTTGCACCTCTTTGTTTCCGTAATCAGATTTTCCTCCTTTTTTTTGCAGTAATTTAATAGTTGAAATCTCCACATTTTTATCAATCGGCTTCAGCATATCATACATCGTCAAAGCAACAATAGAGGCGCCGTGCATCGCCTCGACCTCAACTCCTGTTCTGTAAATAGTCTTTACAGTAACCTCTATTTTAACTTCATCGCTTCCGCATTCAAACTGAATTCCAGTATATTCAATCGGCATTGGATGGCAATCAGGAATAGCATTTGAAGTGTTTTTTACTGCAAACAATCCTGCCGTTCTGGACACTTCCAAAACATCTCCTTTTGGAACCGTTTTATTCAAAATGGCTTGCATCGTTTCTGGCGAACCAACTTTCACAATGGCCTGTGCGGTTGCTGTACGCAGTGTAATTATTTTATGAGTAATATCTACCATGGAGATTTTAGAATTTTGATTTTAGATTTTTATACTGCCCTATTTTTGCAACTGATTCCTGTAATGATAAATCCGTATCTATCTTTTTCGTCCGTGTGCTATTTTTTTAAGTGTTTTTTTTCCAAGTATACGATTCGTCTTCAAACAATTCTTTGCCAAAAATGGCCACTTTTTCTTTTATCTCTTCTAC
>JAKQLF010000026.1 GCA_029567325.1 Bacteroidota bacterium
TCCAAACTGACTCTCAGGTCCGTCATAATTGCCATCAATGTCTCTGACAGAAACACTTGGTAGTGTCAATAATGATTGAATGATGACACCATCTCCACCATCATTGAGGGTGATTTTCTCATTGGTTTGTGAAAATGCTAGAGAAGCACCCACTTTAAACCAGTCCTTTACTTTATTGTCCAAGTTTATTCTGGTGGAAATACGATCAAAATCACTACCGATTACAGTACCGTCTTGTTTGAAGTAACCTCCTGTAATGGCATAACTGGTTCTATCAGTACCACCAACTACTGACAACTGGTGAGAATGGCTACCTGCGTCAGTGAATATTTCATTTTGCCAGTTGGTACCGCGACCCAACAATGAAGGATCTGCATAGCGCTGGTCTGGTGTGATTTCCAAATCTCTGGTAATTTGATTGTTATAATCTGCATACTGAGCCATATCCATCATGTCCAATTTCTTACGCAAAGTTTGCAAACCATAATAGGTGTTGTAAGAAATTTTTGATTCACCTTTTTTACCTCTTTTGGTAGTGATGATGATGACACCATTTGCACCACGAGTTCCATAAATAGCCGTTGCCGATGCGTCTTTCAATACATCAATGCTCAAGATATCATTGGGGCTGATGGTTGATAATGGGTTTACACGGTTTTGTCCATTGGCACCTCCTGCCCAGTCAAAACCGATGGTACTTGCACCGTTTCCAGTAAATGGAAGTCCATCTACGACGTACAAAGGTTCATTACTACCATTGATGGAGTTTGCACCTCTGATTCTGATAGATGCAGCACCACCTGGAGCACCAGAGTTTTGCGTAACCTGCACACCGGCAACTCTACCCTGGAGTGCCTGATCAATATTGGTTGTCAAATTGGTACGGAGTTGTTCGCCAGAAACTGAACTGACAGCTCCTGTAAGGTCTGATTTTTTGGATTGCCCGTATCCGATGACGACAATGTCCTCAAGAACCAATGCATCGGGTAACATAGATACATCAATTGCATTTGAAGTGCCAACCAATGCCTCTTGGGTTTTAAATCCAATGTAAGAAAAAATTAATGTTTCGCCTTCCTTTGCGGAGATGGTATAGCTGCCATCAATATCCGACAAAGTTCCTCTGGACTCATTTCCTTTTACGAAAATGTTGACACCTATCAGCGGTTCGCTGTTTTGGTCCACAATATTTCCTGAAATGGATTTTTGTCCTACTGCAAATGCGAGACATGAAAAGAATAACGAAAGTACTAAGTACAACTTTCTCATGTAGGAATTTTTAAATGTGATTTTACAATTTTATAAGAATGCTCAAAAATATCAAAAAGAGCAATATATCATGTGGTGGCTTCTATGACAAACGGGGGTGGTTATTGTATTTTATACCAATGGGAAATGAATTTGACCATTTTCTTGTTGCAAACACAATCATTCTGGTCAATCCACTGCCCGTTTGGTATATGTTTATTTTCAAAGGAATTGGCCAATCTGCAAAACCCCTCTTGTTAGGACACTTCTTTCTTTTTATAATATGAAGAATTTATTTCCTAAACTGCTATTCGATCAGTTTTATATCGGCCTTATTTTTTTTAGCTGCCGATCTTCAAAAATACGTTAAGTGCAAAAAACTGTTCGAACTATAAGTGACCTCAAACCAATGAAGCGGTGCAGATGCAGCAAAAAACATTGAACCATAGCCAAAAGTGAGTTTTTTTTGCATAGTATTTTTGGAGTGAGGGAGCGTTAAGAAAAAAATTCAGCCTTGATTTTTTTTGCTACTTTATTGCATCAAGGCAAAAAAGTAGAAGAAAAATATTTTCTTGCTACAATTTTTTATTAACACCATATAAGCTATTTTTAGATATGTTCTAACCTCAGGCAAAACCCTTGTAGCTTAATTATTATTAGCTAATTTATTCGCTTGCCTGAAATCACTTGGATTGATGCCAAACTCCTCTTTAAACTTCTCCCTGAAATATTTTAAATCATTGAATCCGACTTTGTACGTTATTTCTGATATACTGTAGTCTGTCAATTCAAGCAATTGCGAGGCTCTTTTAAGTCTTATTTCTCGCAAAAAATTATTGGGTGTCTGCCCAGTGAGTGCTTTGACTTTTCTGTAGATCTGAATTCTACTCATCAAAAGAAGTTTTGCCATATCATCCACAGTGAAGCTGGCTTCAGATAGATTTTCTTCAATGATGTGGGTTAGGTTTTTCATAAATTCTTCATCCAAGGATTGCTCTGCAGGTGACTCAGGTTCATAAACATAGGTGATTTTGGAAGAAGGTTTTCCATACTTTTGTTTGATTATATCTGAATATGCCAACAAATTCACCACCCTTTGTTTGAGAATATCCATGTTAAATGGTTTGGTAATGTATGCGTTAGCTCCAAACTCGTATCCATTTAGTTTATATTCTACAGAAGTTCTGGCGGTCAAGAGGATAACGGGAATATGAGATGTCGCCATATTCGTTTTTATTTCCTTGCATAGTTCAAGACCGTCCATTTTTGGCATGGCAATGTCTGAAATGATGATATCAGGTATTTCTCGCATCGCCAATTCCAGCCCAAATGCACCATCTCCAGCTTCTAAAATTTCAAATTGATCAAAAAAGTTTTGTTTTAAATAACTCCTTATTTCTTCATTGTCTTCTACGATGAGCAGTTTTCTTCTTCCATCACTTTCATTTGACAAAATTTCATCATTTGCGTCAATCGGAACTTTTGGATTGGCAAATAAGTCCATATCTTCGTAATCATCGCTTCTAGGGTGTTGTACGTTGCTACTGATTTCTTCTAGTCCAAGTGGTAATATTATTTTAAAAGTGGTGCCTTTTCCTCTAGTACTTTCAACGCTAATTTTACCATGGTGCAACTCAACTATGGATTGTACGATGGCAAGACCCAAGCCATATCCCGATTGCACATGATCTTTACCTTGGTAAAATCGATCAAATATTTTTTGCAAGTCTTCTTGATAAATACCGTAGCCTGTGTCAGAAACCGAAAAGAAAAATTGGTTTTGGTTTGGATCAAACTTTGTCATCAAGCGGATAGTTCCCCCTTTTGGAGTATATTTCAAAGCATTGGAAACTAAATTATTAATAAGTTTATCAATTTGATTTTCATCGAATGTCATTTCCAAGGTGTCCACGTCGGTGATAAATTCAAGGCTTAATTCGGAGTCCTTTGCCAATGAACCAAAAGAATAAAATGATTCTTTGAGAAAGGCAATGATGTCTTGTCTGGTTAAATCAAGTTCTTCTGTTTCGGATTCGTGCTTTCTAAAATCCAATAACTGATTGACCATTGCCAACAATTTCTTAGCATTTTTTAAAATAAATTGATGGTTTTGTTGCAAGTCAAGTGTGCTCTTTCCGCTCTGAATTTGTTCTAAAGGAGAAATTATCATAGTCAAAGGAGTTCTCAATTCGTGTGAAATAGAGGTATAAAATTTGAGTTTCATTTGATTTACTTCCTCAATTTTAGTTCTTTCCAATTTCTCAAGGTTGATCTGGTGATCGTATTGTTCTTTTAGCAAGAAGCCCAGGATCAACAAATAGATTACACCCACCAAGCATAGTAAGTATAATAAATATGCAAGATTGCTTTGATACCATGGTGGCGACACAGAAATGGGCAGTAAAATCTCCTCACTCCATATTCCATCAGAATTCCCCGCTTTAAATCGGAAAGAGTAATTTTGATAAGGCAGGTTTGAAAAGTAAACATTTTTTTCTTCTTCACTTGCGTAAATCCAATCTTCATGAAATCCTTCCAGTTTATAGGCATACTTTAAAGATTGACCATCTGCGGTTTGGATCGCATTGATTGACAATGAAAAGGAATTATCTTTATAATTCAGGCGCACTTTTGGAAGGGCTGAGATGACTTTTTCAAATTTGGTACTACCATTTACTTCTTCTCCCAAAGAGACAGCTTTATTGTTTATTTTCAGGTCTACAATGATGGGAATAGGTGGCATGCTATTCATTACTTTGTTTGACACAGAAAGTTGTGTGTAGCCCTGAGCACCACCAAAAAGTATGGTTTCATTTTCCACAAAAAGCGCTGCACTTCCTGAGTAATTACCAAGTACATCCTTGGTATAGTTTTTAAACCTGACTTTATCCCCTGTTTTGTCTATTTCAAAGATGCCATTGTCATAAGTGCTCACCCAGAAATGATTGTCTTCAGAAACAATCGCTGCCTGTATGATGGATTTTGGTATCTGATTATCCATTGTGAGGTGGGTGATCTTATTGTTTGAAAGATCATATTGATCTAGTCCTCCTTCTGTACAAATAAGGATATTTTGTTCGCCAGCAAAAATGTCAGTTATAAAATCATTGCCCAATTTGTTTGACTTATTATTGCTAGAAAAGTGAAACGGGTTTGACAATTGATTGCCTTTTATATTGGCCACCACAAAGCCGTAACCACGTGTTCCTAATAAGAGTTTCCTTCCATTTTGTACCTCCGTAATCTCTACAATAGGCACCTCTCTCATTTTGAATTTTAAACCTTCTATTTGATCGTAATGGATGACTTCACCTCGGTCTTTGATGTATTTATAAAATCCAATATTCCAAGTTCCGATCCACAAATGGTCACCTACATCTGTTACACTCATGATGTAATTGTCATCCAGTCCATTATTTTTATTCAAAGCCCGAACAACATTGATGGAATTTTTATTTGTTACTTGACTTTCATTAAACCTGAGTACCCCAGCACCTTGCGTACCCAACCAAACGCGTCCTTTATCATCAATTGCCAACTGAGAGATTCTTTCCCCCACAATTTGCCCATCCAGAAATATCCTGAAATGTTGAATATCCTTTGGGTTTCCAGCTTTCATCCGACTTATTACACCATTTTGCCAAGCCATCCAGACGTCCTTTGTTAAAGGAGACTTTGTGAGGTATTCCATCACATCTAGCTGTATCTCATTATCCGATAAGATGTGTGTTTTGATGAAAGAGTTGCTTTTATTGAATTTACGTAGACCATAATCAGTACCTACCCAGAGGGTTCCAAAAGAATCTTCAAAAATGCACTTTATAACGTTTCCTTTGAGGAATGCGTTGAATTGCATTTTACCTTTAGGATCATACAAACTCAATCCCGAATTTGAACCAATCAAAAGTTTACCTGCAAATTGAGTTGTCTGGCCACTTACCCGAGGAAATACAAATTCGCCAACAGCGGGAAAAAGCATTTTGGTTTTAGCATTTTTGAGTCCTTTGGTGTAGTCAAGTTCTACGATACCACTTTTGCTCAGCACAAGCAATTTATCTTCCTCAGTTGGAGATTTGATGATGGAAGATATGTAACTGCTGTGTTCCCCAATGATTTCATCGTAAAAAAACGTGTAACTGGCAATTTCTGAAATGTCGCCATTTTTTTCTGGTAAAAAGCAAAATACACCTCCATCACTTGCAGCCCAAACATAATCTGTTCCATGATCTGCCAAATGTTGGATTTTTCTGGTATTGATATCACTTTTGAGAAAGACATCTTTATTGGTAAATTTTTGAGTAGCTTCATCAAGGATGGCAATTCCTTTTTCTGTTCCAGCCCAAATTTTATTGTATTTGTCTTCGTGGAGCGACCAAATGCTGGATCTTAAAGCATTATTCCTTTCATCTGCCAGCGAAATGAAATCATCATAATCGTAGCGATATTTATATGCACCACCAACCAAAGTACCGATGTAAAGTTCGCCACTTTTGGTTACCATCAGGGTAGAAATCTTGTTGCTTTGGAGTGCATTGGGATTGTTGGCTTGTATTTTATATAACTTGGCTGTATGTCCGTCATATCGGTAGAGCCCTACCCAAGTGCCAAACCAAAGAAAGCCCCTTTTATCCTGCACAATGGAGGTTACCGTTGTATTGTTTAAACCAAGTTCCTCTGGAAGCTTTTTGAATTCGTGCT
Organism: Bacteroidota bacterium; assembly: GCA_029567325.1. GTDB lineage: Bacteria > Bacteroidota > Bacteroidia > Chitinophagales > Saprospiraceae > JADKBO01. The sequence goes on from JAKQLF010000026.1 coordinate 5,947, forward strand.
CAGAGATTTGCGCCCAACAGCTTATGATGGTAAGCCACGCGATCAATGGAACTAAGAACCGTTTACGACTTTTCAAAGTTGATATATATTGCGATATAGGTGGTGTATGCTTCAATAGTAGGGTACTTTTATGATATTTTTTTGCGATCACTGCTCCATGTTAAATAAAATCATCAAATTCTTTTAACATTGTGTTCGTTTGTAGTGCCATATTGATTTACAAGTAATCGGATATTTTTTAAATAACGAATGAGAAATTCAAATTTTGACCAAATCTTAAGAAAAAGTTATTTCCACATTAAATTTTTACAGTATTATGCCATCCACATTCAAAATTACACAATTATTCTTACTCATTTTTTTGTTTTCAATTCATGTCAGTGGTCAAGATTTACCTTGGATCAAAGTACAGGGAAATAAGTTTGTAGATGAGACTGGTAAAACCTGGGTTTTCAAAGGTTTAAATACAAGTGATCCTGATAAACTTGAAAAAGAAGGACATTGGAATGCTGCTTATTTTAAGGAAATGAAAGCTTGGGGTGCCAATATTGTAAGATTTCCTATCCATCCTAGGGCATGGAGAGCAAGGGGTGAAGCTGGATATTTCAAATTGTTGGATGCAGGCATAGAAATGGCAAAGGCTGAAGGTTTATACGTCATTTTTGATTGGCATAGCATTGGAAATTTGAGATCCGAGGTATTTTTTATGGATATGTATGACACATCCAAAAAAGAAACGTTTGCTTTCTGGAGGAAAATGGCCGAAAGATATGGCAATAATTCTACAGTAGCTTTCTTCGAATTATACAATGAACCGACCACCAATGGTGAAAAATTTGGCACTTGTTCATGGCCTCAATGGAAAGAAATCATGGAAGAAACGATTACCATCATTCGTGCAAATGGTGGAAAGAATATCCCGCTAGTTGCAGGTTTTAATTGGGCATATGACCTCACTCCAGTAGCCAATGATCCAATCAATGCGCCAGGTATTGCTTATGTGAGTCACCCTTATCCTCAGAAAAGACAAAAGCCTTGGGAAGGACAGTGGGAAAAAGATTGGGGCTTTGTTGCTGATAAATATCCAGTTATTCTTACTGAAATTGGCTTTTGTGGAGCTGATGACAAGGGAGCCCACATTCCAGTTATAAGCGATGAATCTTACGG
>JAKQLF010000029.1 GCA_029567325.1 Bacteroidota bacterium
TATATCCGTGAAGCATCAGATTCCTCGCGGATTCTGATCATAAAAGGAAGTACCATCTTTGGCATTTCCTGAAAAGGTGTAGGATGCTATTGGAGACTGAGCATGCAGTCCGAAGACGCTTGCAAAAACCAAGAGCAATAAATGTACATGACGTTTCATAACCTGTGATTTAATGATTAATAAAATTGACTATATTTTTAAAAACTGAATACTTTTTGAAAAACTACCTTGCTTCAAACTAAGAAAATAAATACCCTGAAGCAGCTGACTTACGTTCAATGGATTTTCTGTCTTCCATTCATACAAGTATAAGATATTTTTCCCTGAAAGGTCTGTGATAACTACTTCGGAAAATTGGTTTTGACTTGGACTTTGAATGGTTAAAAACTGGCTGACAGGATTGGGTAAAATTTGGATATCGTCCCAAAAGTTTACTTCTGAAATGCTTGATATTTCTGGATCGTACAAAGCCAAAACTGTTTCTGGACTTAAAGCATCGTCATAAATACGTACATCATCCATCACACCTTTAAAATTATATTGGGCATCTGTAGGCAACATTTGGCCTATTAACATGGGTAAAGTGGTCGTCCTAATATTGCCTGATTGTGGTGCAAAAGCACTAAGTACACCATTGACATAGATCAACATCGTTTTACCATCATAAGTAGCTACAATATGATAAATGCTATCTGAACTCAAAGGAGTGGCGACATCCAAATCTACGATTCTTGTGGTGGTATTGACGGTCCATCTAACGTTGCGCGTAGGCGTGATAGATAATTTCCATCGATTCTGCCAGCTACCATGCGAGACTAAAAATATTTCTTTTTCTTCATCAAAATTGGGCTTGCACCAAAGACTAACTGAAATTCCTTCTGTGACATTTAGTTTGGGCGTGCTTGCCACTTCTATATGTTGTGTGCCACCATTAAAGTAGTATGCATTATTGGGTTTTCCTTCAAAATCAGCTATCAAAAGTCCACCTTTGTTACTACCATGATGATTGTTGCCACTGATGTCATCTGCATTTCCTGTAAATGGATACCAAGCGATGATTTTTCCATCAACATCAAAATTCTTAACCAATATAGTGATTGTTTTTTCTGCACTTAATCCTTGTGGATCAGCTA
>JAKQLF010000244.1 GCA_029567325.1 Bacteroidota bacterium
TTACAAGGACGAGTGCTAGTTTTTGGTGGTGTTTATTCTAATCTTCAAGCATTACAAGCCATGCAAAAAGCGGCTATAAATTTAGACATACCGCCTTCCAATATCATTTGTACTGGAGATATTGCTGGCTACTGTGCTCAACCTTCGGAGTGTCTTGATTTGATAGAAGAATGGGGCATCCATGCTATCCGCGGCAATGTGGAGCAGAATATAATTGACGAGGTGGATGACTGTGGATGCAATTTTGCAGAAGGAGGCCGATGCGATACTTTCTCTAGAGAATGGTTTCCATTTGTCAAAAAAAATATGACTTCGAGCAACATTCAATATCTGGAAAAACTGCCGAATTTTATATCTTTTTATTATGCCAATAAGAAGGTTAGGGTAGTGCATGGTTCAGAAGAACATATTTCTGAATTTGTATTCAAATCCACACCTTGGGAAATAAAAAAGAGAAATATAAATTTGAGCCATTCGGATATCATTTTGGCAGGTCATGCTGGTATTCCTTTTGCGGATCAAAAAGATGGATTACTTTGGCTCAATGCAGGTGTGATAGGTATGCCAGCCAATGATGGTGCAACCGATGTTTGGTATTTGTTATTAAATGATGCTGATGAAGATTTGACTTATGAATTTCATCGTTTACAATATGATTTTGAACAAGCAAATGTTTTGATGATTCAAAACGGACTGCCTTCCACATACGCTCAGACATTATTGACTGGTATATGGGATAATTGCGAGATATTACCTGAAGAAGAGATGCAAAATCAAGGCAAAAGATTAGTTTTGTAACAAAATCTAATACCATGATAAGTTTTGAACAATTGCAAGAAATATGTTTGTCTTTTCCTGAGGCAACAGAAGAGCCACATTTCGAAAAGACATCTTTTCGAGTCAAGAAGAAGATATTTGCTACCTATGCTAAAAAAGATCAAAAAGCTTGTTTGAAATTATCACTAGAAGATCAATCATCCTTTTCAAGCATGTCTAAAAATGCTGTTTATGCAGTACCAAACAAATGGGGCGCTCAAGGATGGACATTTTTTGAATTACAACACGTAGCATTAGAATTGCTGGAAGATGCTTTAAAATGCGCATACAAAGAAGTCGCACCAAAGACATTAGTAGCTTTAGTGCATTAATGATGTCTTAAAGAAGACAAAAAATCAAATTAAAATGGTGTATTAATCTTCGTAACCAAATAATGAGTAAATTTGATTTGAAGTTTGAAAAATGAGATGTTGAAAGCCTTGTGGCGATCATGAAAAAAAATCATTCATATAAAATTTACCATTATGAAAACATTTAACACAAAACTCTTAACCATTTTGCTTTTTATTGGCCTTGGCAGTTCGAGTATTTTCGCACAAAATTTCCCTACCGTTGATACCCAAAACGAATGGGTAGTAGATTATTTAGATCAGATCGTTTCATTCAAAGAGATCAGGGTGTATTCCTTTGCAGAAGTGGAAACTTTGATAGATGGCATTCCTTACAGAGAAATGGTTTACCGCACAATAGCTAATCCAGGCACCATCAAGCCAACAAATGAATTCTATAGACAAGAAGGTG
>JAKQLF010000246.1 GCA_029567325.1 Bacteroidota bacterium
TTTTTCATTCAGCTCTTCAAAATTGATGTGGTTGATACTATCTTCAGGCATATTTTTTAAAATTCAAATTAGTAATACGAATTATTAACGAAAATTTAGGCACGTCTTGATTTAAGATCTTCTTCAATTCTGTTTTCCATGGATTTATTAATTTCATAAAAAAACAAAAGTCCAACTCCTATTAAAAAAGGTATAGATGGATAAATACTTACCAATAGCTTTGTGCCTAGAATGGCCGAGTCCGATTGGATGGTATCGCTTTGTGGGACGTATTCATATAGTCCCAATATCCATGTCAATAATGCACTGCCGATACTCAGTCCACCTTTCAATCCGACCATCATGGCCGAAAAGATGATAGCTGTCGCTCTTCGATTGTTTTTCCATTCAGAATAATCGGCAACATCCGCTATCATCGCCCAAAGTAATGGAATCGTAATCCCATAAAAGAAGCCATGCAAAATTTGCGAACCAAAAATGAGTCCAATCGAAGTTGGTGAAAAAAAGAAAAAGAACAATATAAACAAAGTAGAAATAAATAAAGTGACACCAAAAACATCACGTTTACCATATTTATCTGCAAGTCCTTTGGATAAGGTAATACCTATGATCATAAAAACAATACCTCCTGCATTAAATAATCCAAAACCAGCTGAAACAGGATTTTCACCAAAGAAATTAACACCTATTCCCGTCAAAAACGTCAATACAGGTTGGATAAATTGGGTCAGACTTTCTTCGTTCACATAATTTTCAAAATAATAGACATAAGATCCACCTTTCATCGCTAAATTGATAAACACTAATGTTGTAAGCAAAAGCATGATAACCCAAGGTCTATTTTTCGCCAAATCCGTTAAGTCTTCTTTCAAACTCGATTTTTGAGCTGGTGTAGGTACAATTCGTTCTTTAGTAGAGAAAAAAGTAATCAACAACATTGCAGAACCAATGATGGCCAACCATGTCATGAGATTTTCAATACCAACTGCTTTGTCTCCATTTCCTGCATATTCAATGATCGGTAACATAAATACTTGGACAAAAAATTGTGCAAACATCACCGCTACGAATCGATAGGCTGAAAGACTATTTCGATCTTTCATATCACCTGTAATGACGCCACTCAATGCTGAATATGGAAGATTGTTGGCCGCGTAAAGAAGCAATAATAACGTGTAAGTAACCACAGCATATATAACTTTTCCTTTGTATGAAAAATCGGGCGTACTAAATGCCAGTATGGCAATCACACCAAGTGGAATGGCTGAATACAAAATCCAAGGTCTAAATTTTCCCCATTTCGATTGCGTTCGATCTGCAAGTGCTCCAATGATAGGGTTAAAACCAAAAGCTGCGATCAATCCTACTACCAACATCATCGCCGATGCATGATTGGATTCCAATCCATAGATATCGGTATAAAAATAAGCCAAATAGGTCACTAAAGTTTGAAAAACTAAGTTGGCGGCTAAGTCACCTAGACTGTAACCTACTTTTTCTACTACAGAAAGTTTTGGAGAAGATGTGCTCATATATGGCTTATTTAATGTGGTATGATAATGATTTATAAATAACTAAGAACCTTGCACATTCGCTCTCTTCGTGCTGACTACTTTGTCATAAGCAGGTTTTGGAAGATAATTTCTATCAAAAAGTAGTGGATAATTCGTGCGACCTTTGATAGGCCAACCATTCAACCAACTATTGGCATCACTGATACCCCAAAAAGTGACTCTACTTATTTTATCTTTGTGCTTTAAGAATAAATTAAAAAGCTTTCCATATTCATCTGCCAGGGCGATTTGTACAGAATCGGGCAATGACTCAGGGTAAGGGTTCATCATCGGACTTCCTTCAAAATTTTGGTTTACATCAGCACCTTGCAAGTCCCAAGGATTGGGCAGTACGGTAATATCCACTTCAGTAAACATCACTTTGATACCTAGAGCTGAATATTCCAAAATACTTTGTTCGATATCTTCAAGTGGCAATCCTTTGATGCTCCAATGTCCTTGAATGCCTACACCATCAATTCTCACACCTGCTGCTTGGATTTTTTTGATGAGTTCTATTGCGCCAGCTCGTTTTTTAGGTTGCTCTATGTTGTAATCATTATAATACAACTCACTATTTGGTGTAGCTTTTTGAGCCAATCTGAAAGCGTTTGTAACAAAATCATCACCTAATAAGTCCAGAAAAATTGATTTTCTCATGGTGCCATCTTCGTTGAGTGCTTCGTTTACTACATCCCAGGCTTCAATTTTCCCATCATATCTACTCGCAATGGTATTGATATGATTTTCTAAAAACATGGTAAGTGAATCCTTGCTTTTTATTTTGGTAACAAAGGGCGATAACTGACTATGCCAAACTAAAGTATGTCCAACTGTAAATATGTCATTTTTATCTCCAA
>JAKQLF010000259.1 GCA_029567325.1 Bacteroidota bacterium
TTGATTTGACAATCTTTCTTTTTGTACTCTGGATTTCAATAGGCTTAATTTCATTTACCGGATTTAATTTATAACAGTTTTTTTTTGGATGCCGTATTCTGTAATGGTTCTTTCTACGCTCCTAACACTAATTGTAACACCCTGTTGATTGAGCTTCTGGGCAATTACTTCAGCAGAATCTAATGGATTTAAAAAACGCATTCTCAAAATTTGTTTCTCGACAACATCAGTACGCGTAGTGTTTTGTTTAGGCCCAGTTTTTTTATCAATCAAACCTTCAAAACCTTCTGCTTTAAATTTCTTAAGAAGTTGATAATACCTCTGTTCAGTATATCCATACTTTAAAATACTCTCCTTTACACCAATTGTAAAAGTTCCCTCAATAAGCATCATAAATTTCAACGATGTTGGGTCAGTAATGTCTAGTTTAGTTAAATCAAAACTGACCGGTTTTGTCTCTTTCTTAGCCATATTACTAAATTTAAATATGGCGGTAAATATAGATATAAAGACAAAAGTTAATGAATTATCCACTAAAATATTTACTTCTTGTCAATAAATATATAATTAAGGAGATAAGAGTAGTCATCTGATGGGGATAATACCGCCATATATTATTTTAGTTATATTGAATTAAATTGTTATATGAATAAGGTGTCATACAACTATTGACTAAAATAGAACTGTGTAATAAAATCGTTGACACAGTGTAGGGAGGAGATTTTTTGGTTACTTTTTTGACGGTACAAAAAAGTGACAACCCTAGGCACAGGCACTGGACTCATGATTTAGTAGGTTTTCTTTATTGTTTCCAACGTGATTAGCCTTATAATACCTTTCTGAAGGCTTTCTTAAAATTATTTCAGTTTGGTAAATAGATTCTTCATATTATAAATAAAAAGATGTGTCCTAACTAGAGGCGCCGAGCCTCGAGCTATCTTTTATCGGTGAATTTACTGTATAAACTGAAGACTTTCCATTTCCATGCTCCACAATTACCTTCCGATTTCCGATAGCCTCGGAACCGGTTTCTCGTTTTCGTCCTCCGATTTCCATTCTCCAATTTCCGTTATTTATGTCGTCTAAACCCAAAAAAACTACCACATACTCCGCCAATAATGTGTGCAAATTGAGACACCTGATCAGCTTTAACTGATTGTAACAACTCTTTTCCGACAAACAATAAGGCAACTAAGATAAAAGTTATGGGAATTTCGCCAGATTGTACGTTGGTAAATGACACCAACAAAATCAACATAAACACAATGCCACTTGCGCCTAATAAACCTGTATGAAAAAATAAAACATTGAGGATTCCAGTGACTAAAGCCGTGGCAAACATCATCAAAGCCATTTGGAAAGAGCCATATTTTTCCTCTACGATTGGCCCTATCAGTAAAATAAAGGATAAATTACCCAAAAGATGGTCCCAACTAATGTGCCCAAAAACATGAGAAACCAATGTAAATACGCTGAAAGGATTACTGATATCTATCCTATTTCCTACCGCGAAAAATGGCATAAGAGTGTCGCCACTGAATTTATTGAGCAAGAAAACTCCAGCACAAATCAGGGAAAATCCTAAAACCACTGGAGAGTTGAACTTTACTTTTTTGATCACTTTCTTTTAAATTAAGGTTTATAAATCTGACTTTTTGAGGTGTATGTGACTGATGATAGAACCTATTACTATAGACAATACACAATAAATGGAGAAAAACAAAGCCCCTTTATCCAAATGGGTATAATTGGCTGTTTCTACCGCAAATCCTGTTTTATTACTTTCAATGGCATCTAGTTGTGCATCTGCTAATCCATGAAAACCAATGTATGCCATGAATAAAGCCACTACAAAAACATCGGCCATACTCCATTTGCCCAAATGAAATATCAAGCCCCGGGCAAAACTGCTGTTTTGAATTTTATCAACTGCAAGATAAAGTCCGGACAAGACCAGTTTTATAATAGGAAAAACAATACTGAAACACAACACTAAAATGCCTACGATTTTTAGATCTATCGTTCGACCCTCCAGCAAGGTTTGAGTTACATCAAGGATCGACTTACTTTGAAAAAAGATAGACTGTTGGTCAAAATTCAGGCTTTGATTGAGTAAGACAAATTCAAATGCATTGAGTCTTGCATCAATGACAATCATCGGTAACTGCACTCCTACGTACAAAAAAATCAAAGAAATGACAGATAAAACACCAATAATGGCGTTGCGTTTTACCTTAATGAAAAAGTATGCCAAAAAAGACAAAATGGTCAAGCCAAGCAGCAAATACAATAAGTCAAAGGCTTTGCTTTTGAAAACGGCTTTTTTAGCTATGATTTCATCATGCAAATAAGATAATAAAGCCGGCAGATCAGGTTGATTGAAAGAGGCGGCAATGAGTGCGCGTTGGTCTTGACGGGGCATAGTGTCTGTAGTAACCAAGAGTTTATCCAACTCTCCACCTAGCACTTCCTTAATTCGGGGCTCTTTTTTCTTCAGTTCAGCAGTAAGTGTGGCTGCCATCGCCGGAATTTGCTTTTCAATCTGCAGGTTTTTGATTTGTGTAGGTAAGTTGGTCTTAAACATGTTCAGAAGCATGGGGGGTACCGTTTGTTTTTCTTCCGCTTCCTTGATCAGTTTATCAAAAAGTTTACCAGAAAGGAGATAATCTTTATAAATACCCTGCAAATAACCCCTCAATTCAAGATCCACTTCTTTGTATGCCGCAGGTGAGATTTCAAAATTATGAAGCCTGTCGCTAAAGACCATTAATGCTTTTTCCTTCCAGGCATCCATATTAAACAAGCCATAATCAATCTTGATGACACTGGCCTGTGTCTCTTCGAGTGCTTGCAATTTTCTGGATGCTTGTACTAAATCAAATGCTTTGTATCCTGTATATGCAAGGCAAAGGGTGATCAAAATCCATAAACCATATTTTTGTAGGGACATGTGCCTTTTTTGTACTTTCTTTTTGTAAATATAGTTTGCAGCTGTCAGTTTTCAGTTTGCAGCTGTCAGTTTTTATTAGATCTCATTACATACGCTGACGACCTAAGACCTTAATATTGAATAGCCTTTTTAAATGACAATCTCTAAAGTTCTTTTTAAAGACGCAGTATGATGAGATTAAGTTTCTATAAGATCCACTTTTAATGGAATATGTAAAAATGTTTTCTACGAAAATCATGAAAATTCATAAGACTCGGACTTTGGTCTCTGCAAAAAGCCAATTGCTGACGAGTAAAAAGAAAAAGCTGGTGGCTCGTGGCTCGAAGCTCGTGGCTTTCCTTTTCAAGTTCTCTGGTCTTCGGTTGCCAGTCTCCCGGTTTCCGTTTGCCTTTTCCACAACAATGCCAGCAATAATGAAGAAATCAAATGCCAAATTCCCCACCATGCCGCGATCAAGGCCATGCCTCCCAAACCGTCAAAGAAGTTAAAGACCAAAATCAATCCAAGTCCTGAATTCTGAATGCCCGTCTCAATAGATATTGTGCGACAGTCATTTGTTTCCAGGCGAAATAATTTTGCGAAATAATAACCCCCCGATAATGCTAATAAGTTATGAATCAAGACCAAAACAAAGACCAAAGACAAGTAAGACTTGATGTTTTCATAATTTCCTACAATTGCAAAAACCACAAAGGATAGAAAAATAAGCATGCTCAGATTTTTGATCCATGGTAGGGTTATCTGGGTAAGTTTTGGTAAATATTTTCTATAAAGTAAGCCCAATACAAGTGGGAGTACAATCAATGTCAATAGGGTTATGACCATCTTATCGAATGGTACAATCAATGATTTGTTTGCTAACTCTGGTATTGAATACCGCATGATTGCAAATAAAAGGGGTGTCGTAAATGCGGCTGCAAGTGTCGAAATGCTCGTCAAAGTTACCGATAATGCAGTATTAGCCTTAGCTAAATGTACTGCATAGTTAGACACATTTCCACCAGGGCATGCAGCGACTAAAACCATACCCATAGCCAGT
>JAKQLF010000340.1 GCA_029567325.1 Bacteroidota bacterium
TTGCCCCTCATTAAATAAAATTTCTACGGCAACAGGCAATACAAAAATCGGAATTTCCAATTTTCTCAATAACTCATGGTGCAATGCAAGGCGTGTTGCATCCTTTTCTGTGGTCAAACAAATAGATTTACCTTTGGGAAGGGTATCAAAATAAGTTTTGGTCTGATTGATGTCAAACTCCGTAAAATAATGATGATCTTCATATTCCATCGTCGTTACCTCATTTTCAAACTTATCCAGGTGTTTCATCAAATAACTGGTATTGGCGATGGCACTGATGATCAATAAATGATGAATGTCTTCCAATTGTATCCGTATACTGGGATCAAACATAGAATATGGATCAAAATACCGATAAGCGGAAAAGAAAACCCTTTGATATTCGTAGGGTTTAACCTCATCAATCAATTTTTGTTTTTCTTCCAAGGATAATTCATTGGGACACTTGGAGATGATGAGAATGTCTGCTCTTTCATATGAAGCTCGTCTTTCTCTGAGCCTGCCTGCAGGTAATATAAAATCTCGTGTAAATGGGAGTTCATATTGAGTCAACATGATGTTGAGATCTGGGACGACTGATCGGTGCTGAAAAGCATCATCCAAAATAATGGTCTGTAAACGGGGATACTTCCTCATCATTTCAGGAATGGCCATTGACCTCGATTCACCAACAGCAACTACAATATCTTTGTATTTTCGAGCGTACATCAATGGTTCATCCCCAACTTGATCTGCATTGTCTTGCGGGTAAACAAATCTAAATCCTTTGGTTTTCCGATTGTAGCCACGACTCAGTGTTCCTACATCAATATAAGGCTTGAGCAACCTGATCAAGTATTCTACATGCGGCGTTTTACCTGCACCGCCAATAGCCAAATCGCCGACACTGATCAATGGCACAGAAAATCTGGAGGATCTGGTGATACCTGATTCATAAAGTAGATTACGAATCTCCATTATAAAACCATAAATCATTGCAAAAGGCAATAAGAGCACCCTAGCAAGCGGGTTATTGATCATAATGTCTTACTTCTGCTTTAATAGGGACTTGTATTCACTGTTGTTTTTCAACAAGTTGATGGCACTGACGACTTCCTCATCCCTTTTCAAATTCATTTTGGTTCTTCCTTGTTGGAAACCATACCTGGAAGCAATTTCCTTTTCCAATTCATGAATGATTTCTTGCTTATGACTGAGCATTTCTTGCTGCTTATAAGACTCGATCTTATTCTTGATGTTATTCATTTCTGATTTGATATTACCGGCAAGCGCATCATTACTGGCAGTAACACTCATCAGTGAATCAAGTTGAGCCTCTCCATCAATGGTGTATTTGAAATTATTTTTCTTTACAAAGTTTATGAAGTCATCAAACTCAGTGAAAGTAAATTTGTCAAGATCCAATGAATCCTTTTGTTTTTTGATGAAATTGTTGCAATATTCAAAAATCAAACCCTTTTGGAGTAAGGCAAGTGTTACTGGTGAAAGAGTTGCTTTTGGAAGTTTCACGTCTGGTGTAATTCCACCACCATCCAAAACGATCCTTCCATTTCTGGTTTTAAATTTGGATCTTTTTGAATCTGGAATATTCATTGGTTCTCCGTTCGCATACTCAACACCTTGGATGCATCTACCGCTAGGAATGTAATATTTTGAAATGGTCACTTTCACCCTGCTGTTATACCCTACTTCATAAAAGTTCTGTACCAAACCTTTTCCATAAGACCTTTGACCCATGATGACAGCTCTGTCCATGTCTTGCAAAACGCCAGCAACAATTTCACTTGCAGAAGCTGATCTATCATCCACCAAAACAACAATTGGCATGTCTAAATCTTCTGGTGTGCCCATGGTTTTATAGGCATAGTCCTTTTCTTTTTGTTTGCCTTTGGTGTTGACTATTTCTTCGCCTTTTGGCAAAAATAAACTGCAGATCGCAATGGCTTCTCTCAAAAGACCACCACCATTGTGCCTCAGGTCAATGACCAAACCTTTCATCTGCTCGTCTTCATCTTTGAGTTTTCGCAAAGCTTTTGCAATATTGGCAGAGGAATTTTCTGTAAAGGTTGTTAAATTGATATATCCATAACCATTGTCCACAAAGCCACTATATGGCACATTGGAGATATTTACTTCGTCTCTTTTGATGCGCAACTCTTCAATCTTTGCATCAGTGGTATGCTTTTGAACGGTTACATTGACTTCTGTTCCCGGAGCACCACGGACTATTGCATTGATTTCTTCCACAGTTTTTCCTTTTACTGCAACTCCATTTACATTGAGCAATTCATCCCCAGCTCTAAGTCCTGCTTCATGTGCCGGGCCTCCAGATAAAGGCGCTGCAATGAATATTTTTCCATCAATGGGCATAAAAGAGGTTCCGATGCCTTGGAACCGATCATCATCGGAAATGCGATAGCTTTGCACTTGAGACTCTGAAATATAGTTTGTGTATGGGTCCAATGAATTGAGCATGGCATCAATACCAATCTTCATCAAAGTACCTGGATCAACTTCATCTACATAATTAGTATTTACCTCCCTGAAAACATTGGCAAATAATTCCAAATTTTTGGCTATTTCAAACAATCGGTCGTTGGTGTAAACAGTTGCAGAAATACAACTCAAGCCCACTATCAACAATACCCACGGTTTCAAAATGTACTTTTTTAACATGTTCCTCATTTAGTCGTCAACTTATTAGACAAAATAACGATAAATGAACCAATAAAGTGTAATATGAAGTGTAGCAATAACATAAGTTTAGTATAAATGCACATTAGCGGCATTGCATCATTTTGTTTTATGGTATAAAAAACCTCAAAAATTAAGCAATTTGGAAAGTTCTAAGGTGGCTTTCAATTTTGTAGGTCTAGGGCGACAATTCCAAATAAAATTTGTAACCTTAATTTTTAAAGCAAAAGAAAAATATATAGTACTGATCCTTAAGTTTTTATCAAAATAAAATATTTCAAATACTTAACCAAAAATTAACCAGAAGTTTATATTTAACATATATAATAATATACCTTTGTTGAACCAAATAAAAATGAAACAGAATAACATGATGAAGACAGTTTTGACCGGTGTCCTATGCACCATTTTCTCC
>JAKQLF010000039.1 GCA_029567325.1 Bacteroidota bacterium
TTCAGCAGCAGAAGCAACTTCTACGTCCCCAAGTTTCAATTCCAATATGGTACGATTAAAAGAGCAAAAGAGAATAGAATGTTTGTCACTGAGGAAAGTTTCAATTCCAATATGGTACGATTAAAAGTCCGATGCTGGGAAGGTGATAAATGTGTTTGTTTTCGTTTCAATTCCAATATGGTACGATTAAAAGACCTACACCAGTAACGACTCCAATAAGATTGAGGTTGTTTCAATTCCAATATGGTACGATTAAAAGCAACCATCACAAACACAGGTGACCTCAGTAATACAAAGTTTCAATTCCAATATGGTACGATTAAAAGAAAAAACGATTTGCCAGAATACCGCGAAAAACTATGTTTCAATTCCAATATGGTACGATTAAAAGTGCAAGATTCAATATCGTTTTATCAATTTGATATTGGTTTCAATTCCAATATGGTACGATTAAAAGAAGGTCGCGCAACATCCAGAACTCAAACCTTTCTTGTTTCAATTCCAATATGGTACGATTAAAAGCTATTTTCATTCAAACAATCTTCCAAAACCTCATTAACGTTTCAATTCCAATATGGTACGATTAAAAGTTTCATTCTGGATGCTTTGTACTTTACTTTCTGCAAGTTTCAATTCCAATATGGTACGATTAAAAGTACAGGCGTTGCAATTGTTGCTTGTATAGCTGTGATGTTTCAATTCCAATATGGTACGATTAAAAGAAAATTTACCGAAACGAAAACGGTATTTGTAAAAACGTTTCAATTCCAATATGGTACGATTAAAAGAACTACCTACTATACCATCCAAGCCTTTTACATCCTGTTTCAATTCCAATATGGTACGATTAAAAGAATTTCAAACCATTGTCCACCATTTTCTTCAACCTTGTTTCAATTCCAATATGGTACGATTAAAAGGTAGCATTGGAATTAATTTAAAATTGTTGTCAAAAAAGTTTCAATTCCAATATGGTACGATTAAAAGGGAGTTTAACTTTAGGTGGTACGTATCTAAATATGAGTTTCAATTCCAATATGGTACGATTAAAAGACCCAATTGCGATTTGATTTGTACTTCCTCTTAAATAGTTTCAATTCCAATATGGTACGATTAAAAGAAAGCAAGGCTGAGATAAGTCAAATAACTGTTGAGTTTCAATTCCAATATGGTACGATTAAAAGCCGTTCGACAACCAAATATAATGGTTTTGTTTTAAACTACTTATAAATTTATTTCATTATTATATGTTGTCTTTTTTGTGTCGAACAACAGTTCTAAGATTTTTGCCTTTCTTCGACAACTTTGCAACAATATGATTAATAGCCGAATATGAATATAATTATTTGATATGTTTATATTTGCCGCATTTATTGTCTGGGTCGACATTACAAAAATACATCTGTGCTCATTTTTTCGAGACCGTGGATTTCTTTATCCAGCCATTTATTATTACGACTTTTGAAAACAATAAGACTGTCTTCTTCATCTTTCATAAATTTTTTGGCTTCATGTAGCAATTCTTTCAATTGAACTTCTGACAATTCTCCTTCAAAAACAGAATTCTGAATCCAATTTAAATATTTTCTACACAACTTCAGGATTTTAGCTACTCTTTTTTCTCCAAAATCATACACTAGAATTACATACATTACCAGTACATTTTAAAAGGTTTATAGGTCTCGATTCCCAAAATATCTTTGCTTAATTTATAACATTCCAATTTAATAAGATGCTTGTAACTAACATTTTTGCCGAGACTCCTATGTTTAAACGTTTCTTTTAATCGCTCGTCATATGATTGTACAAACGTCTTTTTTGCACCAGGTTTCAAAATGACTCCATTGACCTTTTCGTCAAAGTCTTTTGCTTGGATTTCTTTTTTATTCAAAACTTTGAATATCACTCGATCTACTAATATTGGTTTGAATATTTCAGCAAGGTCCAAGGCTAGAGAGTATCTTCTAAATCCTGGTTCGTGTAGATAACTGATGGTTGGGTTTAGTTGGGTGTGATAAATCATGTCCAAACAGGTAGTATAACACATCATATTTCCAAAACTAATAAGCGCATTGACTTCATTTTTAGGTGGCTGTTTACTTCTGCCATCCATTGAAAAATCATCAATAATTGTCTCAAATGCATCGTAATATACTTGCCTGATATTTCCTTCCAAACCCATCAATTCATCTATTTGATTTGTCAGTGGTATATGCAGTTGATGGCCCTCGATTAAGGCAACTTGGGATGACACATCTTTACTTCGATTGTTGTAATATTTTAAATTTTTCAACATGTTGAATGCACCACCTTCTACAAATTTTTGCGCAATTTCTATTCTTTTCTTTCTATTGGTATAAGCTTTTGTTTGCTCTATTTGCATTTTACCAGCCAATAAATACTCCTTGGCCATAAACGAGCCAGTGTAATGTTCGTAATAATCAAAGAAATGCACGCTTATATGATTTTGGCCTAGAAAATTGTACAATGCGCTGTTCGCATCAAGACTACCAAAACAGTACAAATTATCTACCGTTTCTACAGGTATGTACCTTGGGACTCCTTCAATACCATCTTCATCAGTTGGTGTGAATTTTAATGTGTTGTCTTTGCGGCTCATACGACCTGCATTGAAGAGGTAATAACTTCTTTTCATATTATTGGTCTTAGGAATTTTAAAAATTTGTATCTTCTTCTACCCAGCAAAAATCAAAGTAAGAACAGTTTTTACAAGCGGACTTTTTAATTTTATCAGGAGCTGTCTCCAATGCTATAATTGCTCTCACATCATGGACCATATTTTCCATCAACAATCGTTCTTTATCAGGATCATAGGTCACCATTTCTTTTTCACGAAGTTTTGGGTATTCCAATAACCCAGAAGCGCCTTCTACTCCATTTTTGTGTAAAAGATATAGATAATATTTTACCTGCGCTACATGTGCTGCCTCCTTGGCGGCGGATTTCTTTACTTCATGTACTATTTTGTTTTTGGCGTCATAAAAGTCAATTTTATTACCTTCTATTTCTAGCTCACTATAGCGCATCGCCCTTTGGGCGTATGAGTATTCACCTATCATTTTTCCTTCTGTGACCAAATCAGAAGTGTGTTCCATGGTAATGCCGTTGGCATGAAGCCAGAGTTCACGTTTACAAATGTGATATAGATTTATGTGGGTTGCAGTAATGTTTCTCATAAAATTACTTTCGAAGTCACTAAATCTTTTAAATCATTTATTATAACCTCCACATCAGGAAGTTTATTTTTTTCTATGTGATGGCCCAAACTACTTTTCCAGTGAGACCGTAAGGTTTTTAAATTTTTTTCACTGAAAAAGTCAGTTGCGTTGTTGTATAAAACATTTTTGAATTTTGCTTTCTCTTTAAAACGCAATGTGATTTGGATCCAATCAGGTTCGTATTTTTCAATAAATAACAAATACCATAAATCATAGTAATCTCTTGGGGCGGTATATTTTCTCTGCAATATTGCCCTGAGTTTTTCACATATTACTTCATCAAGATTGTAACATGGTATGCCGACATTCAAATTGTCTATATCACTGTATTTGTGCAGCAGTTTTTTTTCAATAATATCAAAACACATCAATTCATGTGTTATAAATTCCAATTTGATATAGGAATGCCATCTGGAGTGATCTGGAATCATTTGATTTTTTGGATGATCAGCTCCCCAGTAATTTATTAAGACTTTAAATCCAACCCGTTGATTTTCAAATATCATCTCAGAAAGGCTTTCTATATGAAACAGAATACCAGAGCGTTTGTGAATTTCTGAAAATACAACTTCAATTTTGGATAGAGAAATTTCAAAGTCAGCGGCAACTAATGTAAAATCAAGATCTTCAGAAAATCGGTAATCTTCAAAATAACATTTGCGCAGGCAGGTTCCACCTTTGAAAATAAGTTGTTTGCCTAATACTTCATCAGTAAAAAGTCCATAAAGTACATGACCTAAAACCCAATCTTTGTCTATGGTAGTCTTAGGTACTCCTTTCTGCATGGCAACATCCCGTATTTCTTTTTGTAATATCATATTGGTGGTTAATCTTTTATCATTTCATAAACATCGTTTTCGGATACATTGAGCCGGAGATTCCATTTTGTGGTATATTTTCCGGTATCCAGACCGTCAGGATCAAGCAGTGTATAACCTTTGGATCGGAAATCTCTTGCAAAATCTAGAAAATCATTCATTTGGGGCTTTTCACATATTCCAAGGTAAAATGCAAGTCTTTGTACAATTGCTCTATTGTCCATCGCCAGAGCATATTTAATTAATTTTTGCGCATCCAAAGTTGATGCATTTATGGCCTTAATCAATTCAGGCAATTCTCCCCCATATGTGGGTTTGTGCAGGCAATCCAGAATGGTTTTTTCAATATTTGTATAATAAAACTGATTGTTCCCAAATCCGCCAGTATCCAAACCAAGATGTTGATTAGCCAAAATGTGTACAAATTGGTATTGGACTCCAAGGATGGTTTTTGAAATTTTGCGTTGTGGTGACTGAATAAAAATAGTATTGGGAATCTGCGTCGTAAATCCATGAAAGTGAAGTGCTGACCAATAAGCCAAAGTCCCTTTCTCCACGACAAAACTTCCGATCACTTTTTCATCCGAAAAGTTGTGACGCACATATTTTCCTTTTTCGAGTATATGGATAAATCCATTGTGCAGGAGACTCCTTGTGATGTGCTTCCATTCTCCATACTGCATACCAGTGTGTCTTTCTATGGTCTGTGCATCAAAAACATTGATCTCATAATCGTCCAGTAATTTTATAAACTCTCGGCTATTCATGATGCGAATATAATACCAATTTACACATTATAATGAATGAAATGTTTGTTATGGTGATTGACATGGTATTTTTGGTTATAAAAATTGGGTTTCGTTGCTTTGGTTAAATATTTAATACTCAAACTGTTCTTCATAATCCCAAGCTTCTTCTTCATTTACTAATAATCCCAAATCCGGAGAGTACACTTTATTTGTAACAAGATATGGAATAGTAAAAACTTGTTTTCCACCAGAAAAAGCATGAGCATCTGATCTAATTTTATCTGAGTTTTTCCAACTCATATACCGCCCTTTCCGAATTTGTACTTTTAGACTTTCGGCACTGATAAAATCAAAATCATTCAAATTTTGTATAAATTCAGGTTTATTACATTGTGGTAATATCTTAATTCCGTCGAATTGCTTGTAAAATGCTTCTTCTCCATGTCTATCTTTGAGCATTGGCGATAATAAATCTAAGGCATCTTTTAACAATTTATACTTTGTGTCAAATTCCTTTTTATCATCTTCATTCCATTTGTCATAAACAAAATCAATGGCTTTTTGTAAAAGGGATTCATTTATAACACCTTGATTTTCATTGACAATTTGTTCAAATGCTTGTATCGTTTTTGATACTATTTCAGCATTATAGATATACTTGTCACTTTCGTTGGCTTGCTTATAAATAGTGCAATCAGAAATACCTTTTTGCAATCTGCGATTGACACGACCAAAACGCTGAATAAGTGCATCAATTGGTGCGGGTTCTGTGAAAATCATGTCATAATCAATGTCCAAACTAACTTCAATTGCTTGAGTTCCAACCAAAAGTTTGATTTTTTCAGAAAGTAAAACTTTTTCTTTTGCACTTCTATCCCTTCCGGTAAATGACCCGTGTAATAATATAGCTTCATCTTCCGAAACGTTGTCCTTCAGTTGCAAAAAAACCTTCTGTGATGAATTAACAGTATTGCAAACGACTAATATCTTTTTGCCCTCTTGCAAAAGTGTAGTAATTTCACTAAGATTTTCGATTAAAAGACCTTCTTTCAATAATACTTTATGTCGTGTAAAGTTATCATACAAAGTTTGATTTGCTGTTACTATCGAAAACTTACTAATACTTTGCTCTATTTCATCTTGAAGAAAACGGGGCATGGTTGCCGTCATAATCATAACTTTTGAATGTAGATATTTTGTTGTAAATTCTAACAAAACTTTTATTTGAGCAAAAACATCAGGACTATACGCATGAATTTCATCAAAAATTAAAAAACACCCTGTCATTTCAAAAATTCCTTGCTCATAGCCTCTTATACCAAAAAGGTGTTTTAACAGTTGAAAAGGTGTGCAGACTTTTATAGGTGTAACGATGTTTTTATAATTTGCTCTGATTTCTTTAATTGCAGCCTTTTTAGTATTCAAATCATACTGTAAATCGTCAAAATAATCATTTAAATAAAAACTTAATTTGCCATGTAACATTCCTACTTTTTCTTTGGATATCACATTTCTCAATCGCTCATACATAGCATTAATTGAAGCAGTAAAAGGCAAAATATAAAAAACACGACCTTGCTCACCTTTTTGCATTTGGCTTTGAAGCCATAAAAAAGCACTTTCTGTTTTGCCTGACCCTGTTGGTGCTGATAATATTAAATTACCTACTCTTTTCGAACATTCTTTCTGATGAGCATAAAAATCAAACCCTCTTTTAATCAAATTGTCTTGTTGATTTTGTAAAAATAAAAAATCATTATTTTCAAGAAAATATACAGCATCAATTAATGCAGAACCCATGTGGTCGCACCATTTTAAACCTCCAAAAAGTAACAATAATTTGAAGTAATCTGCTTCTGCCATCTTTCGTGGTTTTGCATTATAACCACGTATTAAACTCATAATTGACTTTGGAGTTACAGAATTTACAAGCACTTGATAATGCCGTAATAATTGCAACGCTCCATTTAAATCAACATTTTTATTGAAAGCACTTACATAATCTTCAATATCTTCTTCATCCACTCCATCCAATAATTCTAAATTTTCATCAGGTTTTTCGTAGAAATTGGCATGAATTTGTAATTGTTCAAAATCTTTGTGATGTCCAGCGACAACCAAACTCATTATTTTTAGTAAATCGCTATCAATGCCTTGTAAAGCATTAACAAAAGGCAAAGAAAATAACTCGTGTCGTTGATTTTCCCATTTGTCTGGGAAACCTGCCAAAACATTTTGAAATTCTTTATGCGATTTTCCTAAATCATGGCAGATCACACAAAGCCTCAAAATATCCCAATACTGGTCCCCTAATTGTGAGATTTCGGCGACTTTTGGAAACGATTTTTTCAAAAAATTAATAATTAACAAGCAATCATCAATATGATCCTGTAAAGTCTTTGCAGAAGTGTCCGAATATTTATCTTTTGATTTTGCCAATAAAGTCATTAACTGTCAAAATTTAAGTTGTGAAAGAATATATCAACTTCTTTCCCATTCGGTAATAAATCACGATAAGTTAAAAGTTCATTTGAAGCAACATTTGATTTGTGACTTATTATTGTATAAGGTTGTGTACCTAAGTTTTTGCGAGGAAATTCATTAGTAAAATACTGAGGCAATGCTTGAAGCTGACCTGGTAAGCGATATTTGAATGGAATTATTTGTCCACTTACTTTTTCAGAGATTTGATTTGGAATCAGTTTTTCTTTTCCTGAAATACATTCAATTGTCGCCAAATCATTCATTCTTCCCATTAAAATAGGATAATAAGGTTGTGATAAATATTCCACAACTTGCTCATTATCGGTATATATTCTCAATAAATTATTGTATAAAAATTTTCGAGTAATAACGTTTGACTTTGCATTATTTGTTGGTCTACCGTCCTTACTACTGATTTGATATATCGTTTCCAAATCTTCTCCTTCTATTTCATACTTAAAATAATACCCCAAGTTGAGGTTTTGATGCTCCAAATACGAGCCAGCTGCTGCATTTATCAAGCCTAGAACCGTACTTATCGGCGGCACTTCCAAAGTTGGTTGTATACCGCTGATTAAATTAGGATAACGAAAGCTTGCGGTCCAACTTGTAATGTCTATTTTAAAAACCTCCATGGTTATACAATTTGGTTTTTTACTTGATCGCAATATTGGTCTATTGCTTGATTGACTGTCAAGACTTTAACATTACGAAATTCGGTTTGCAATGCTTGTAATTCTTCATTGTATTCGTCCATAAAACCACTGCGTTTTCCAATAAAAACAGTACCTTGAAATTGATCTTTGTAGTCATTTAATACTTCTTTTATTCCTTCAATGTTTAGTAAAACTTTATCATTATTCATTCCTTCGCTTTTTACAACATGAGAAAAAGGATGATTTCCAGAATTCATTGTTGATAAAATAATAAATTTTGGGGTCACATCACCCATATTATTGGTTTGCATTGCACCACCAGAAATGGTTTTTAATGCAGAAATGGTATCTGTAATTCTCAGAGTACGAATTACTTTTGGTAATTGTAGTAACGTTTTAGCAGCTCCTGTTTTATCTTTTATAAATGGATCATTAATTTTAATTGCTTCAAATTTAGAAGCTTCCGCACTACCTTTCTCAGTTAAGTTTTTAAATCCTGTTTTATTATATGAAGCAAATGTACCAACTTGAAATAGGTCTAAAGAAAACATCCCTTTCATCACAGCGGAATATTCCTCTTTACTAAAAGGTACACTATCACCTTCTTGACGTGCCATACTAGACCAGTTTTCAACTGCACGTGTTGAACCAACTGATATAATAACAGAGTTTTTTAAAGGAGAAATTCTTGTAACAGTAACATCTTCCTTTTCTTCTTTTCCATTTTTTAAAACCGGATTACCAATCTCGTCTCTTTTAATGTCTTTTGTGGCTTTCATATAACCAAAAACATCATCATCAGGATATAAAAATGGATTTGCTTCAGTAAAAGCAATTTTTGCATCTCTTGTAATAGGCGATAATGCCCATGTGTGGTTTTGTTTCAAAGTTTCACGCCACCAATATCGCCAGGCTTGCCCCGATACATAAGTAAAGGCGCGACCATTTTTGAAAATCTTTTTGGTTGCAACTGCATTATCAAAGTTGCTTGTTGTGTTCTTACCTGCATTGTTTAAAGCCACAACATCTACGTCTATTAGGATAAATCCTTGTGTTTTTAAATTCATTTTAATTTTCATTAATTTGGTTATCAAATACATTTTCAATAAGTTCCACTCCAACTATTTTGTTGGCTTCATGGAGTTTTTGATAGACAGCTATGAGAACTAAATCTCTTATTTCTCTCCAGTTACTCCCATCAGGAAATAAATAATCAGCATATTCTTCAATTGTGAACAATGGTTTTTCTTTGCCTTCAATATAATTGGCTCCTAAAAATTTGAGCAAAATGAAACGCAATTCATGGCTGCTTTTTGCCCCGTTTAATCGTGTCATTGATTTTTTAATTTCATCATCACTTCTTTTATCAACAATAAAATTTGCTAAATCTTTGATTTTTAATAATGTTCTTTTATCCATTTTTTGAATATTAATTTGATATAATTCAACAATTTTAAAATTTAATTTATGTTTTTGACTATGTTTTAGAAACACCTTATGTAAGGGCTGGCCTCTTATAAGCATTTCATAGACTTGATTTTTCCACATTCTAAATGTTTGATAATCAATAATTTCTTTGCTGCTGGTCCATTTACTTGTAATATTATCATACGTTGCATTTTTGAATTTTGAACTGTTATAAAAATGGTAAATAAAATTCAACCATTCCGTTTTATATTTTGTATAACAATAAGTGTAAAAGCCAAATACCGTTGAAGGTAGCTCATAAAGACTTATAGTTACTTGGGAACTAAAATTAGTGAAATGAAAAAGATTGAGCGTTATTCCCTTTGTAGCACTTGTTTCTTTTTCATCATCGTAGGTAGCAATTTTGATGTTTTCAATACATTGACTTGCATAATCAAATAAAGCATTAGTTGGGTTTGAAAAGTCAGAACGCTGAATGGCTTTAGAGATACCGCTTGCGATATCTTTGAAATTATTTTCAATATTCTTGTTGATAAAAAATCGACTTACATCATCATTGTTACTTGCCAAGATTGCAACTTTGTCTCCTAATTGTTCTACACCAAGTGGCAAAAATAAAATACTTATTAAGGCTTCTTTTGACAGTTTGATACCCGTTTCAAATCCATGATGAAAGTTTATTAATGTACCTGAACCAGACATAATATGATTGTCTCTGGTGGCATTGAAAACTTTACCAAATTTGCCCGTAATCCTACAAAAACTATCTTCTGCTTCCCTACCATCTGCTTCTTTTCCTTCCAAGAATCCTTTATAAAGAGTAATAGTTTTATTAATTCCTTTTTGCCCTTTATTAGAATTATGAGTAATAGTAGAATTTAAAAAAAATGTATGCAAGTTATTATTCCATTGCTTTATATATATATCAGTAGCCAATTCAATAAGCTGCAATATTGATTTCTCAGGATATTTATTTATCAAATACTCAATTACTATTCCACCAGTATCTACGAATGGGTCTCCGGTTGTTTGAATCTCCCAATTATTTACTATCTCCTTTCTCATAATTTTTATTTAATTATATTGGCTCTTAGCTTATTCATTTAGATTCGGATTGGATATTTATCACCTCACCAAACCCAAATCCCATCCCACACTCTTTCCCAAAACCTCCAAGCAAGCCTACTTCTATCAGCGGTTTTGGTGCCTCCAAAATAAAGTCAAAAAGGTATCCCCTCACCCTGGTTTCTTGTTTGGTGTCCCCTTTTATCATCACTAATTTTGATTTGATTTTTTCCTGATTCATGATCTCGAGTGACATGGTGGCATTTTGCCATGCTGGATCAAAATCCTGCCCGGTAGCACTATATTTGTCCAGTAAGTTTCTGAAGAATAAGGCTTCGTATCCCTCATCCATTGGATGTGCATACTGGTCCATTCCCCTATCGTCCTTTGTGGATAAAACAAGTGGGCTCATCATTTTTATTTTGACACTTTCTTTGTCAACTTCAACTCTTTTTGTGGAAACCATATTCACATCAAATTCAGCCATGGAATTAAATCCATTTTTGAGCGATAACTTTTGATTGATGAACAATCCTTTCACAAAATTTTCAACCGCATCATCGGCCAAAAAACGGAGTTTCATGGACAAGATTTCACCTTTTACAGCAATGGTTGCATTGTGTTTATTGATCTGAAAATCTTGCAAATGCAGATTGGAAAAACAAAAAAGTTTGAAAAACTTGCCTGCTTTATCGGAGGCATATCCTTGGTCGTGAAGAAAGGTAGCATATTGTGAATCACCTTCCTTCATAATTCCGTAAAGCCAACTGCTAAGGTAGTATTGATAGTCTATTGGGATGGTTGTCAATGGCTTTTGGTTTAAGAAGTTGATTTTCAATTCCATTTGGGTGCGATTTTAATTAAGATATAAATATAATACTTTACCATAATCTTCAAAGTAAAGGCTTAAATTTTTTTATATCCTCTAGTACATGGATTCCCATAAATTCAATGATTTAGTTTTTTTGAAAGTAAAGTGAAAATTTTATACATTTGATGTAAAGTATATCAACCATGCCAGCTACTAAAACCTCTCCTCCACAAAACCCTTTTGCAACAGAAAAAAGAGATTTATTGTGGAAAGAGATCATTAATTCTTCACCCAAAAAAGTTGATAAAGCGGCAATCCTTAAGGATATTTCTGATCGCAAAAAAGGAAAACGGTAGCCTATATTCCAATAAATTCAATGAGTTCAATCCCTTGCAGAAGCAGGGACAGGTAGATTTTCAATTTCTTGCAAGGGCAATTTGGCAAGACTGCAATGGGCAATATAGCAATAGGCAATTAGGCAATGCCTTGCAGTTAGCATGGAAAGGTGGAATTACAATAAATTCAATGAGTTCAATAAATCAATGAGTTCAATCCCTTGGAGAAGCAGGGACAGGTAGATTTTCAATTTCGTGCAAGGGCAATTTGGCAAGACTGCAATGGGCAATATAGCAATGGGCAATAAGGCAATATGGCAATACAGCAATCCCTTGCAGTAAGCAGGGACACATGGGCAATATGGAAATATAGCAATTCGGACAATATAGCAATTTCGCAATTCAGCAATTCAGCAATTTGACAATGCTTTTGGCCTGTCCCTGCTTTTGCAAAGGGCGCAGTTTGGCAATCCATAGCAATAACTAGGGACAATTAGATGCGAGCAATTCAGCAATTCAGCAGTTCAGCAATTTGGCAATGCCTTTGGCCTGTCCCTGCTTTTGCAAGGGGCGCAATTTGGCAATCCATAGCAATAACTAGGGACAATTAGCTGCGAGTAATTTCGCAATGCAGCAATTCAGCAATTTGACAATGCCTTTGGCCTGTCCCTGCTTTTGCAAGGGGCGCAATTTGGCAACAACATGTCAACTTTATGAACTTTCAACTCAGTACAGACACAGGGCCCTGCGTCTCTGCATAATTTATAATTTCGCTTTCAACTTTATGAATTCGTCCCACCATTAACCATTAACCATTAACCATTAATCATTATTCACATCCTGGTTTAGACAAAGGCATGCTCGTACTATAAGTAATGTTATTTTTGTCCTTGGAATTTCGTTCCAGAATCATCCAAGTCACCAAAGCCTTCAAAAAGCTTATTGTCAGTGACCATAAATGCTATTTCCCGGGTGCTTTCCATTCCTTCAGACATGAATGTATAGGTGCCGATCAACTTATCATCAGCCAAACTTCCAACAAAAGTTCCAACGTTTTTGTCCTTTTCCTTAAGTGCATAAGTAAGGTCGGCCTTCACCTCTGGATTCAATTCGTTTATGGACATTTTTATTTCATTGCCGTCTGCCTTATATCCGTAACAACCCAACTCCAATATGGGATTCACGCTGATAGTAGTATCTTGCTCAATTTGCATAACTTCCATGGAAGCATTACTTTCTTCTTTAGATTTACAAGAAATAAAAATAAGGAAGGCAAACAAGATCATTGATGTTATTTTCATAATAGTAAATATTTATTTGTACAGTTTAATTTTTAACGATTGACTTGATTCGCAAGTTCATTAATCGCTTATAGAACTTTCAAACTTTATGAAAATATAATTTTTTTCATTTATATTAAAACTACCTTTAACTACTTTTTAGTTATATGTATCTAATATTTTTTTTATGAATGTCTAAATTAGTTGTTTCATGGTCTTCAAAAGAAATACCACTTCTATGGCTCAAATCCCTTCTCCAATCTGTAAATAACTAATCAGCATGCGCCGCTGCGGTTTAATTGGCTGGATAACCTGCTAACACTACGATTATAACATTTAAAATACTGTTCTTAGTCTTGTTCTTTAAGTTTAATTAAATCAAAAACATACCTATTCAATAACTTTTTTTCTAATAAAACTCCGTTAATAGTTGACTTATCTTCATATTTTAAGATTTCAATTTTATTTCCTTCATCTAAGTATTCGAACACATCATTATCATGGTAATTACAAACAAATTCTCTAAAGCTGATACTGTCTGTTAAATATAAACTATAAACATCACCACCAACGCCATAGCTATCGATTTTAAAATGATCACAATAATATCCTGTTTTAACTACATCAGACCTTAAATACCTAGGCTTTATTTTGCTTTGACATGATATACCAAAAATAATTAAGAAAAATATTACTCTCATTTTTGTTTAGCTTGATCCATTGCCAAGGTATTAAAATAAAAATCCCTCTGATGGTTCTCTGTAAGGTGTTAGAGCGAAAAAAATTAGTCAAAAAATTTCTTTGTTTATTTTATGTGCTGCCTCAGTGATTTTCGATTTCTACAGCATTTCCTTCCATTTCATTATAATTAAATAAAAAGTGGTTTTTAAGATTTGATTACAAACAAAAGCTACTTTATTCTATTGGCTTTAAATTTTCTCCATAAAGCCCAATTAACAAGCTATTGCCCTTACCGTCAACTTTGATACCACCATATTTCGCTTCTGCATATTTCTCAGCAGTGCCTTCTTGGAAAAAATAGGATTCTGCACCAATATTCATGTTCCATGCAGAATTATGATAAGCGATGAGCCATTCGCCATCATTGAGCGGAGTTTTCTCTGGCTGTATTCTCAAACGCTGGGCAACTCCCAAAGAGTCCAGTTTTACCACACAATAGCCTCTTTTACTGATGCTGTCTACGGCAACTCCTGTTGAAATCGCATAATTCAAACTCATATAATCACCTTGCATCAAGGATCTGGGATCAACTGGAGCCAATTCCAATAACAGTAATTTTCCTTCTTCCAGCATTTTTTCTTTTTTGAAAATCGAAGTATTGAAATAAATCAATAGTACCAAAAGATTGGCTAAGATGATGGGCCATTTATATTTTTTCATTTCCTTTCAGCATGTAATTGGTGAATAAATAAAATGCAATAAAGACGATGCCAGAGAAAAACAAGAGCAACGATTTGGTCAATAAACTCAGGTTTAAATCATAGTAGTATTGAGAAATAAAATAGAGTAATCCAATGATGGTAATACCAAATCCTGTTTTATAATTGACTAAAAAACACAAGAGCATGACCAAAATACTACCTGAAATAGCAGGTGAATAAAAAGTAATGATGATGGTCAAACTACTGAGTGCGTATACATATAGTTTAGTTTTTTGGCTTTGAACTTCGAGCACAATGCAAATTTCCCTGACCACATAAATCAGCGCTGCAGCATTCACGATGGACGACAGCCATATAAAATTGAATTGAATGCCTATAATTCCGCGAGCTCCGATGAATATCAATCCAGAAAATAACGCAATTATCAATCCTATTCTGATGGGATTGTATAAGGTGTTTAATTTGGGGTGTAAGCTGATGATTTTGGACTCATTCAAACACCAATAACAAAGTAAAAAAGTATACAATGCGAGGTAGATATGTACTAAGTTGAAATTATCAAAGGTCATCAGTATAGTGATAAATGCAATACTAATGGCTGCAAACGACAAAAAGGACAACATATAACTTTTGGTTGAGTACATGGTAAGGACACTGATCAGCATCACAATCAAAGAAAGAACAACTTCTCCAAGTCCCATTTCTGACAAACCAAAAACAAGTAATGCCAAACCAGCTGCGAAAATCGAAATGCTGATCGTGTCAAGTAAAAGATGATCTGTTTTTAAATTGATGAAAATAGCACCGCCGATAAATAAAATTCCCAGAATCACCATACTTATTTTGGAGTCATAAATACCAGTGATTGCCAGAAATCCTAGGAAGGTAAGTGTTGCTAAAAAGCCTCCAATGATAGAAAGAATTTTGATAGACAAGCTAGATTGATTGGACGCACGATGTTCCTTTTCTGCTAGCATCGCAGACTCCTCATATTGAAAATTAGATCCTTCAGTCAAAGCAATTTGCGATAATATCTCCGACAATTTTATTTCATTATCCATTTTTCCACTTTTTTTGAAGGTCAATTAAATTTTTAATTACCAGAGTCACACTGCCTATCACAAATAAAGTAATTACAAAAAACATGATGGCATCATAAGAGACCTTTATTAATAATGCAGCAATAATAATGATGATGCTGAGTGGTATTATGGCAAAGTAAATCGTCTTGTGGTTTTCCCAGCCATATTTAATTCCCAGTCCGTATAAGACTAATGTGATGATGATCAACCCTAAAAAGCTCACCTCATAAGTATTGAAAATCCCATTGACAATGCCCAATGTTGCAAAAGATACAGCCGATATAGCGAGCAGATTGATAAACCATTCAGGAGTTTTGACCTCAGGATCTTTTGGCCTCAGCAAGAAATAAGCGAGGCATAAAGAATTGATGACAAACTGTAATGCCATTACGAAAATGTCGGACCAGTGATCGGCTACTTGCTCTGCGTACAGGAAAATGGTGGTGTTGATCAGCAAGATAAAAAGCACCCATAAGACCGCATAATTGGCCATCACTGCCCAAATGACCGTAAATATTGTCCAACCTAGAAAAAAATCGTAAGCATTTGCTCCGGTTTGGTAGATTTGTCCATAGACTGCAAATAAAACCCCAATTAAAATCGCCGACCCAGTAAGTAAAATGTCCTTGATGTCTTTTGACAATTTAGAAAATACAGCGGTCAGGGTCGCTGCGATCAATAGACCTTGCACCAAACCCAATTTCGCAAACTTATGCAGGTCTGCCCAGTTGTAAGCAAAGAAAAATAGGATACCAGAAACGGTAAATCCAACGCCCAAGCTGATGAAAAACAATTTCAGGAATTTTACCCATGCCGTCCGATCATTGTATACATGGTCTTTGAGTAATTTTTTGGTTGTGGAAGCGGGCAAATTACTATGCCGACTGATGAGGTGAATGTCGTCTCTTTCTATTTGGGCCATTGCGGTAAAGTTGGTGAAACGGGAAAATTATTTTCTAAAAGTCGTAAATCGAATAAAATTAATCCATTGTACCGTTTAATGAAAATTATGAAGTGATATTTTGATAATAGTTCGGAAGAAAAAAGACGAAAGACGAGAGACGAAAGTAAATTGTCATCATAAGCACTTAAGAGAATTTGTGCCAATGAGCTTTCTAAACAATACAGGCAATTTGAAATCAAAGATTGGTGTAAGGTGTTGAATATGTTAGAACCCAGAAAGGTTTATTTGTACAAATTCGGATCAAAATCGACACTGTAAATGTGTTCGATCATTCCATCTGATCCTTTTTCTTGTCGTGTGAAATAGAGTTTATTCTTATTTACAAAGGGACAAAATTCTGCTACTTTTGAATTAATTGGTTGGCCCAGATTTTTGGGAGTTGACCATATGCCTTTTTCATTAAATGAAATAAACAAATCTACCTCTCCAAAACCTGTGGAATCAGATGAAAAGTAAATGATATAAGATTCGTCGGGCGAAATAAATGGGTTGGATTCTCTAAATTCTAAAGTGTTTACAGGATAACCTATATTGGTTGGACTTTGATAAGCATTGTTTATGTATTTAGAAAAATAGATATCTGAATTTCCCTGTTTATTTTCATTTTCCTTCATAAAATAGAGGTTGCCATTGCTAGCAACTGAAGCATATGATTCTGATGAATCAGTATTTAAAACCATACCAAGATGATAAGGTTCACCCCACTGATTGCCAATGCGTTTTACTGCCCAAATATCGAACCCATTGGCATCTGCCCCACCAGGTCTAGGTCTATTGGATTGAAAATACACCACTTTTCCGTCAGGTGAAAAGATGGGGTCGATGTCTTTCCATTTTCCAGAATTTGAAAATGAAGCAATTTTTGGAGCTGACCATTTTCCTTTGACCTTTGTGGCTTGCATGATGACCAACGTATCTCTCTTTCCACCAGATTTTACCCATAATGCAATTTCTTCGTTGGGAGTACAGGTAAATCCAAATTCTCCATCAGTTGTAATACTTTTTGAATCAATCATTTGAGGGCTGGATTGAGCAAAAGTCAAAAAATGACAAAAACACGCGAAAATGATGACCTGGCCAACTTTCAAAATCATGATATGGAAATTAAACTGAAAATAAATTCATCCTCCAATCAAACGATAAAAGTAGAATTCAATTATTTTAAAATCTTTCCATGTTTGAATTTTCTTCTGGCAACTCAAGGGATAACGGAGATAGCTTTGGCTGCTTCCGCTCTTTTGTCCACCAAATTATTAATCACGATCATCAAAAATGCAGAAATGATCATAGATGCAATTACCACCCAGCCAAGCATTGGGTAGTTTTCCAACATGCCATCAGCTCTTTGAGAAATAATCATTCCAGCGATTGTTGAAGCGATGCCTCCCGAAACTTGTGAAACTGACGAATTGATGCTCATAAAAGCACCCCTGTCTTTGAGGTCAGGAATAGCCGTTATCAAAGCCGACGCTGAAATCATTCTAGCATTGATGCCGATGAATAAAACGACATTTAAAATCATGATGGCCCAAAGTGGAGTGATGCCCAAATTACAATAAATGCCTACCAAAATCATACTCAAAATACTACCTGCAATAAATAGCTTTAACTTGCCTAGCTTATCTGCTACTTTTCCAAGGACTGGGCCGAAAATGATGGTAAAAACGCCCGTTACGCCATACAATAACGGTAAATCATCCAATGAAATGCCCAGGTTATTGGTACTAAAAGCAGATCCAAAGGGCATCAACATAAAACCGCCAGTTGCTAGTAGGGTAGTCGACAGAAAAACTTTGACATAATCCGTATTGGTCACTGTGCTCCATAAATGTTTGATTGGATTTTGTCCGCTATTTGCCTCCAAGTGCGAGTTAATGGGCTTCATATAAATAAAGATGATTAATCCTACGACTGAACCCACGATCACAATCATCCAAAAGGCAGCATGCCAACCAAACTCATTTGCCAGATATAAACCAATAGGTAGTCCCAATATTTGCGAGGCTGCAAAAGCCATTTGCGTAAAACCCATGACTCGCCCGCGCACTTCAAGTGCAAAAATGTCAGTAATGATTGCAAAACCTATGGATCCGATGACGCCCCCAAAAATGCCAGTAAAAATTCTGGACAGCAATAAGAAATGATAATTGGTGGCGCTGGCACAAAAAGCAGTCCCAACGATAAAACCGACATAGAAAAACATCAACAGTTTTTTTCTGTCAAATTTATCGGCAAATCCAGCGGCCAATATGCCTGAGATACCAGCACTAAATGCATAACCAGAAACTACCCAACCAAACTGTTTAGTGGTTATGTCGAGCTCGGGTAGTAAAATGGCCCCGAGCGGAGACAACACCATAAAGTCCAGGATTACGGTAAACTGTATGAAGGCAAGGATCGCGATCATAAAGATTTGATAATTGGAGAAAATTCTTTGTTTACTCATAAGCTGTTGAGGTGATACTTTGTATCTTTTTTATTTTTTAATTCCCTTAATGACTATGTCGAAAGCTGCTTTCATGTCTTGTTCAGATAATTGATAGGGTGCACCGCCCATACTTTTTCCAGCGATGTGAAATTTGATCAAATTGTACAATGGCGCAAAAGCGACTGACCAGAATACTTCTGGTTTCATTCGAACAGTTTCTCCATTTTTGACGGCATTTTTCATAAAGCCTCCCATTTCCTGGCTAAACTTTGCCGTGATGTTTTCTGCAAGTTTGTCTTTGTAAGGAGTGAGTTTCAACTGTTCGTAAAATTGTGTCTCCAGGTAATGATTGAGGTGGAAATTTGCTCGGTTGGTCCACTGCAGCCAAAGCCCGGTTTTGAGATCCATTTCTTGATGAAAACCCTCAAAAGTAGCTTTCACCATTCGCTCTCCAACCTCTTCGCCTATTTTGAGAATAAGGTCTTCTTTATCTTTGTAATAGATGTAGAGGGTTGCTGGAGAAACACCGGCAGCTTTGGCAAGTTTTTGCATGCTAAAGCCATCAAAACCCAACTTAACTAAAAGCTCCAAGGCCTTTTGCCGTACAATTTCTTCCTTTTTTTCGTCTCTTATTCGCATGATGAATCAAATATAAATGAATAATCATTTACTTATGAATACTTATCAATTTTTTATTTTAATTTCTATTCAAAATGATCATAATTAACGGGTACAGTAAGATTAATAAATAAGAGATGTAAATTAAAGTGCGGGAATATTGTAAATATCCGCATACCTTTTTATGATCATATTTACGAATCTTTTCAGGTAGTTTTCATTCAAAAAAGCATTGGACCAATTTTCAAATCGTTGACATTGAGTGCCCAAATAGAAAAAGTACAAACTCAAACCAAGAATCGGAAATAATCTTTTTTCTTCCATACTGAGGGCATTCATAGATTCATAACCTTTGAGAAATTGCTCAATTTTTGGTTGATATTTCGCAGCTTCATACTTTTCAAGATTGTGCAATTGCATGATGTAATAAGCCACATCAAGACTTAGCCAGCCATTCCCGCAAAAATCAAAATCAAAAATGGTAATGTTACCATCTTCATCAATATTGAGATTGTCAAACCAAATATCTAAATGGACAATACCTGTTTGCATATTATTTATATTTGCCCCATTCAATTGATCAAGGATAAATTTTTGTAGGTTTTTTAAATATTGCATTTCTGTGGAATCAGCAGCAAGAAAATGACTGATTTGCGCAAGTGACTCGACCACCAATACTTCCAGGGAATAATTAATTCGATCAATTTTTTGATTCTTTGAAATTTGATGAATTCGACCAACAGTACGTCCTATTTCATAGTGAATTTCACCCGCAACTTCATGTAATTTATTACCCGGAGCATAAGAAAACATTACACCATATCTCAAACCTTCAGGAGCGTTGAGGATTTGTAAATAAACCTTTTGTGCATCCGTAATAGGGTATGAAATTGAAATGTCTGCTTGTTTAAGCTGGATTAAAAAATTAATTTCTGCTTCGATTTCTGTAGGATTTCTCCAATTCAAACTATAAACCCTAAATACAAACCGATTTTGACCAGCCGTAACCAAATAAGTATCATTGATGCCTGACTTTATCAATTTGCAGTGAACATCTGCCCCTAAGGTGTATTTATTTTGTATGAATTCAGCAAGATGAGATGTTGATAAAATGGAATGTGTTACGGGGAAAAATCTCATTATTAAATTGTTTGGGTTAAATTCAAATTACAACTTTTCACCTGCTATATAGGCCATTGGAACTGTGAGATTCAGACCTCCATTTTGTTTCGCGTATTGAGTTAAATTAGATTCAAATTTGGCAAATATCATTTGTAATTCTGCCTTTGGAAAAAGGGAAATCCATCCAGTGAGCCAACCTAATTGGATGAAATGATGATTCAGAAAGGCGCTGCCATCTAGAAATTTCATGGTAAAAGAATCTTCCACCGCTTTAGTAATTTGAAAACCATTGTTTGTAAATAATTGATAAACACCAGCTAAATTCCGACGATGCGCTTCTTCGTTTTCAATCATTTTAAAGTATGATTCATTGCCTATTTGATGCAATGTCTGATACCATATTTCATAGAGCTCTTTCCAGTGGCCATGCAAATTGGTTGTTATGACGAGTTTACCAGAAGTTTTAAGGACCCGGTGACATTCTTTATAAACCAGATCGGGATCATCAAAGTTATTGATTCCCAAATTTGAAACAATGAGGTCCAGGGATTGATCTTCAAAAGGTAAATTTTCAGCGCTACTTTCAATCAAAGTGGTATTGGAAATGCCATAGTTTTTTATTTTTTCTTGTGCCCGAAGATTAGCATTTTTCCAAGGGTCAAGTCCAAATAATTTACAGGAATTCCCAACCCTTTCTGCCAATTCGAAAAGCGGAAATCCCGTGCCGCTGCCAATATCTAAAATGGTTTGATTTGCTTTCAACTCAAGATGTTTCAAAAGTAAAAGCCCGAAGGAAGCACTCCAAAGAGGAACTTCATCATAAGTATTTACAAAATCCTCAGAGTCAACAAATTGATAATCCAGATAGTCCATTTACCGATATAAATTTTGCTAAAGGTAACATTTTGGTGTTTAATTTTTCCGCAGATGAACACGGTGTGAAAAACCTCCAGCAGATTCCTCAGATGAACGCAGAAAAATAAATCAGGGAAAATCAGCGAGGTCAGCGGGAAAAAATAATCTTGAGTTTCTGCAGAAGGACGCAGAATGAAAAATCTCCCGCAGATTCCGCAGATGAACTCAGAACAAAAAAATTAGCGAAAATCAGTGAGATCAGCGGAAAAAATAATCTTGAGTTTCTGCAGCAGGACACAGAATGAAAAATCTCCCGCAGATTCCTCAGATGAACGCAGAAAAAAAATCAGCGAAAATCAGCGAGGTCAGCGGAAAAAAATATTCTTGAGTTTCTGCAGAAGGACACAGAATGAAAAATCTCCCGCAGAGTCCGCAGATGATCGCAGAACAAATAAATCAGCGAAAATCAGCGAGATCAGCGGGAAAAATCTTGTGCAAATTCCGCAGATGATCGCAGAACAAATAAATCAGCGAAAATCAGCGAGATCAGCGGGAAAAATATTCTTGAGTTTCTTCAGAAGGACACAGAATGAAAAATCTCCTGCAGAGTCCGCAGATGATACCAGAACAAAAAAATCAGCGAGGTCAGCAGGAAAAAATAATCTTGAGATTCCGTAGATTATTATCACTTTGTAATAGTGGTTGTTAATAAAAAAAAGAAGCACTAAACTTATGCTTCGTGCTTCTCCAATTAGCAATGCTTTAACAATTGTATTTTTAATTCAGCTGATGCAAAAGTAGGGTTGCAACCATTTCGGAAGAAGCCGGATTTTGACCGGTGATGAGCAAACCATCCTGTACAGTATACTCTTCCCAATCGCCTCCTTTGGAATAAATACCTCCATTGGATTTCAACATGGATTCCACTAAAAATGGAACTACGTCTGTGAGCCCCGAGGCTTGCTCTTCACTGTTTGTGAAACCAGTTACTTTTTTACCTTCAACCAAAGGAGAGCCATCTTTCTTTTTGGTATGTTTGAATATGGCGGGTGCGTGGCAAACTGCACTCACAGGTTTGTTGTGATTGTAGAAGTCTTCGATGAGGGCAATAGAATCTTTATTTTCTGCCAAATCCCACAAAGGTCCATGTCCTCCAGGATAAAAAACGGCGTCAAAGTCATCTTGGCTGATGCTAGTCAATTTTACTGAATGTGCTAATTTTGATTTTGTTTCATCATCCTTATTGAAGCGTTTAGTTGCATCGGTTTGTGCATCATCAGCTTTGCTTTTAGGATCAATTGGTGGTTGGCCGCCTTTTGGAGAAGCAATGGTAACTTCAACACCATTATCCAATAAAGTATAATAAGGTGCTGCAAATTCTTCTATCCAGAAACCAGTTTTTTGGCCAGTATCTCCCAAGTCCTCGTGGCTGGTCAATACGAATAATACTTTTTTCATTTTTTAAATTTTATGATGATGGACGAATCCAGAGTTTACAATCAAACATTCATATGATTGTGGAATACCGCAAAAACATTATTTATGAAGCTTTTGGTTTGGTATTTAACCATTTAATAATTTTTGAAACGGTCTGTCAAAGCTTAATGTTCAACTACACATCCAAAACAGTTGGGGATGTACTTTTTGATACTTTTGGAAGAAATTGCGTATAAAAAAAACTATTGTCTCACTTTGTTACATTAATATTTTGAAATGATGAATAATAATCTTTCTTTCGTTCTAAATTTTGAATTTGTTAAAGCAGCCACCATCAAATGAGGAATATTTGCCTCACCTTGCTTTTGATTCTGTAATTTTTGGATTCAATGGCACACAGCTCAAAATATTGGTATTGGAATACCATAATACGGGGCTATTCGCATTGCCTGGTGGCTTTGTTAGAAGATATGAAGATGTGGATGCGGCGGCAAAAAGGGGATTGTGGGAAAGAACTGGACTAGACAATATCTATCTGGAGCAATTTTACACTTTTGGTAATTTCAGCAGGTCAAGACCAGACATCATGCGTACAATTTTGGAAGCAAATGGTTTTGAAATTCCTGAAGATTACTGGATACTCGATCGGTTTATTTCTATTGCCTATTATGCACTCATCAATTATGATGAGGTAGTGCCCAAACCAGATGAACTCTCTGACAATATCAATTGGTATCCCATCGATAACCTACCAAAATTGATGATGGATCACCAATTAATTGTAGAGAAAGCTTTGTTGATATTGCGAGAAAATTTGGACAAAAAGTTGGTTGGTATGAATTTATTACCTCCCAAATTTACCATGCAAGTTTTGCAAAAAGTTTACGAAGCAATCCTTGGCGAAAAGCTCCGCCGCACCACTTTTCAACGTAAAATGCTGACCCTGGATCTCCTTGTAAGACATGAAAAACTCTTCAGTGGCGGTGCACACAAAGCCCCTTACCTTTACAGTTTTAAACACGAATTGACAGAGCAACTTTCCCAAGAAGCCGTGCTATCAAATTAAATTTTATAAATTCACATTAATAAAAAAATTCAAATCAATAAATATGAAAATGAGAATATTTAAATCGGTCGTTGTCCTATTGGTCATGATCTTTGCGCTTCAATTACAAGCACAAAAGAAATTTGGTGGTTTAGCCCTTTACACAGTGAGAAATGACATGACTACTGATGCCAAAACTACGCTCAAAGCAGTCGCCGATGCGGGTTATAAAAACATTGAGGCTGCTGGATATGCCGATGGAAAATTTTATAAAATGACGCCACTCGAATTCAAAACTTATGTAAAATCTTTGGGATTAAAGCCAATCAGTACCCACCAGAGTTCTGTGACTTTGGAAAATGCCGAGCAAATGATGAAGGATGTCAAAGCAGCTGGTTTTGAATATTTTGTCGTGCCTGTTCCTCCCATGGGATTGTTTAAATTTGATCAGGCAACGAGGTCTATGAACATGTCTGGCGGTGCTGCAAACCTTGCTAAGATCTTGGATGAACTTGGTGTGAAAGCAAACAAAGCTGGTCTCAAACTTTTGTACCACAATCATGATTTTGAATTCAAAAAGGATGCTGATGGCGTTGTTCCTATTGAATATTTGCTCGAAAACTGCAATCCAAAATATGTGAATTTTCAAATGGATTTGTATTGGGTTGTCAAAGCTGGCGCAGATCCTGTTGCTTACTTCAAAAAATACCCTGGTCGTTTCAAAATCTGGCACGTAAAGGATATGGACAGTCAAGGTAGATTTGCACCAGTAGGCACTGGGACTATTGATTTTGCTAGAATCAGAGCAAATAAAAAATTGGCTGGTATGAAGTATTATTTAGTTGAACAGGATATGACTTTTGATAATCAAACTGCTTTGGAGGCCATCAAAATCAGTCATGAGGGGCTGAAGAAATTTGGTTTTGAATAGTCTAGTAAATAGTAAATAGTAAATAGTGAATGGTGAATGGTGTGGGGTGAAATGTGAGATGTAAAATGTGAAATGCGATATTCCAGTTGGAACGACTCGAAGGGGAAGGCCTGCGTGCCTTCCCGACCAAAAAATATTTTGTGAGGTGTGATTGTTAATGATGTGAAATCTGAGGCCTAAGTTGTGAAATGTTTGAGACCATGCTAGTTGAGCCAAGGCACCCCTTGGCTTCTCAGGTCAAATGTGTGATGGAACCACATGTAAAGAAAGGACTTGCCCCTTTCTATTGTGCACGAATGAAAGTAAATAATAAATAGTGAATAGTGAATGGTGAATGGTGTGGTCAAATGTGAGATGTCAAATGTGAGATGTGAAATGCGAAATCCAGTTGGAACAACTGGTAGGGGAATACACGCGTGCCTCCCCGAACTTTCAAGACTCGAATAATTTATTTTCTCGTCAAAACAACTTTTGCAATTTTTCTAGGTTAAATATCTAGGATAAAGGTTGGTATTATGGTTTTTTAAAATGATTTAAAACATGAGAGGTAAGAATATAAATCCTTGTTTTAAACCTCATTAAAGGCCTAGATTGCTAACTTTGCAGGCAGAATTTAAACAACATACACAAAATAACATACGAATGGATAACAATGGAACACATTCACATGCATCAGATCAAGGCAATGCATTGGATGTCAACGAATCAATGGCGAAATGCCCGTTTTTGAGCGGCTCATTGAATCAAACTGCAGGAGGTGGTACAACCAACAGAGATTGGTGGCCAAATTTATTAAAGCTTGGCATTCTTCGCCAACAATCCTCCCTTTCAAACCCAATGGAGCCAGACTTTGACTATGCGTCTGAATTCAATTCACTCGACCTCACCGCTGTAAAAGCTGATCTATTTGAATTGATGACCAATTCACAAGAATGGTGGCCTGCAGATTATGGTCATTATGGTCCGTTTTTCATCAGAATGGCTTGGCACAGTGCAGGAACTTATAGAATAGGCGATGGTCGTGGTGGTGCAGGTTCTGGATCACAAAGATTTGCTCCCCTCAACAGTTGGCCAGACAATGCCAACTTGGACAAAGCACGATTGCTTTTGTGGCCAATTAAACAAAAATATGGTAAGAAAATATCTTGGGCCGACCTTATGATCCTAGCGGGTAACTGCGCTTTGGAATCTATGGGCTTTGAAACTTTTGGTTTTGGCGGTGGACGTGAAGACATTTGGGAACCTGAGCAAGATATTTATTGGGGTGCTGAGTCAGAATGGCTGGGTGACAAAAGATATACTGGAGATAGAGAATTGGAGAATCCCCTTGCAGCTGTGCAAATGGGATTGATATACGTAAATCCTGAAGGACCAAACGGTAATCCTGACCCAGTGGCAGCAGCAAGAGACATCAGAGAAACCTTTGGCCGCATGGCAATGAATGATTACGAAACGGTTGCTTTGATCGCTGGTGGCCATACCTTCGGTAAGACTCACGGAGCAGCAGATCCGAGTGTTTATGTAGATGTAGAACCAGCTGGCGCAGGGATAGCTGAGCAAAGTTTGGGATGGAAAAATAGTTTTGGATCAGGTCACGGAGTAGATACCATTACCAGTGGTTTGGAAGGTGCTTGGACAACAACACCTACTAAATGGAGCAATAATTATTTTGAGAACCTATTTGGTTTCGAATGGGAATTGACCAAAAGCCCAGCTGGAGCGCAACAGTGGACACCTAAGAATGGTGCAGGCGCGGGCACAGTTCCAGATGCGCACGATCCTTCAAGAAGTCATGCACCTTTTATGTTGACCACGGACATTGCTTTGAGAATGGACCCTGCTTATGAGCAAATCTCCAGACATTTTCACGAAAATCCAGCTGAATTTGCAGACGCATTTGCAAAAGCATGGTTTAAATTGACCCACAGAGACATGGGGCCAAAAGTAAGATATTTGGGACCAGAAGTTCCAAAAGAAGACTTGATTTGGCAAGATCCTATTCCAGCTGTCAGACACCAATTGATTGACAATCATGATATTGAGTCATTGAAAGCGAAAATTCTGGACGCTGGTTTGTCAGTATCTCAACTGGTTTCAACCGCTTGGGCATCAGCTTCTACATTCAGAGGATCTGATAAACGTGGTGGAGCAAATGGGGCTCGTGTGAGATTGGCTCCACAAAAATATTGGGAAGTAAATAACCCAAAACAATTGGCTTCTGTTTTGACAACGCTTGAGGGCATTCAAAAAGACTTCAATGCTTCACAAACGGGTGATAAATTAGTTTCATTAGCTGACTTGATCGTTTTGGCAGGATGTGCGGGTGTAGAAAAGGCGGCAAAGGCTGCTGGACATTCCATCACCGTTCCGTTCAAAGCTGGACGCACCGATGCTTCACAAGAAATTACAGACGTAGAAGCATTCGAAGCATTGGAACCAAAAGCAGATGGTTTTAGAAATTATTCAAAAGGTAAATACAAGGTATCAGCAGAAGAAATGTTGGTGGATAGGGCTCAATTGCTCACTTTGACGGCTCCAGAAATGACAGTACTCGTTGGTGGCTTGAGGGTTTTAGGAGCAAACTATGACCATTCAAATCACGGAGTATTTACTGATAAACCAGGTGTTTTGACGAATGATTTCTTTACAAACTTGCTAGACCTCTCAACCACTTGGAGAGCAAATTCAGACGACGACAGTACTTTCGAAGGCAGAGACAGAAGAACTGGTGCTGTTAAATGGACAGGTACAAGAGTTGATTTGATCTTTGGGTCGAATACAGAATTGCGTGCAATTGCAGAAGTGTACGCTTGCAACGATGCTAAGGAAAGATTTGTAAAAGATTTTGTTGCCGCTTGGAACAAGGTGATGAATCTCGACAGATTCGAATTATAAGAAATTGACTTTTTAAAAGTCTTGTAATCAAAAAAGTCCCGGTCGGAAATATTCCAATCGGGACTTTTTATTTTGTGCCAGTTGATTAGGCAGTCAGCTATCAGTTTTCAGTTTTTTGAGTTATCCATTCTTGTAATCAAGGTCTTGCGTCACTTCATATTTTACAATACTCAGTGCAGACGCAGGGCCTTGCATCTCTGCATATAAACTTTCTATGTTGTACAGACCCAGGGCCCTACGTCTCTGCGTTTAAATTTTTTACGTTGTACAGACGCAAGGCCTTGCGTCTCTGCCTGTTTCCTGTTATTTTATAAATCGGCTTTCTGGGGGACCCAAATAACTAGGTTTCAATCCACCTTTATCGATTACGAATTTTTGGAAAACAAGACCTGGGTCTATCATCCAAATCTTCAATGTATGGACTCCAGCTTTGACGCCTTTGTGCGTAGATAGTTTTTTTCTGATGTGATCCGTAACCGCATTGTTCCACCATTCTGGGTATTCCCAATCTGGTTTTTCTTCCCCTTCATTGATATTGATGATTTGTGGTGTTTCGTCATCAACGGCGATGGCATATTTCAAACCCTCGTTTTTCTTGTAATTGAGGGTAGGAGAGAGGTAAGTTTCAATTTTTAAGTCAGCTCCATCAAAAGTGGTGAACGTATATTCCAACCTTGGTGTGTTTGAACCTACCGTTTGCTGGGCTGCATTTGCAGGTTCGATCATGACCGCATCAGCTGTGCGACCCAAATTGGGTATAACGGTCCAAGTGATGTCGGCTGCATCTTTTTTATTTGTGAAATGAGCTGCTTCAATGGACACTACCCCAGTATTTTCAATAAATCCAGCTACGGCAGGCAAATCATTTCGAATTGGAATAGCAATCGTGAAATCCTGACCGCCGCCAGTTAATATGATGGCACTCGTATCAATTCCCTTAGGTGCTTTATTCCAATCAATGCTGACAAAGACCTTTTCTTCAAACTGAGTCTCGCCGCTTTTGGAAGATAATTTTACCCAATCGTCTTCAGTTTTAAGATTGTAGGTTAGTTTTTCACTTCCTCTATTGAATATTTCCAGATAATATTGCTGATCATTGAGTGGGTCAAAACTCGTAAAACTCCTGCCCATCGCACCATCTCTTCTGAATCTCGAAATGGGTGAACTTTCAAGCAAATATCCCAAGGATGCTCCTGCTTCTGGTTGGATGTAGGTGACCGCTGGCATTTTATTGACGGGCGGATTGCTCCAGCTGGTATAACCAATGTGTGTTTGAGACATCATATGATTCCACTTTCCGTCGGCCAAGGTGTCGTGGTAGTACTTGGTCAAAGCCGCATCTTTGAAGAAATTATCTTTTACCAATTCTGCATAATGATTGGTTGAAGCTCGACTTTGCATTCCAAAGGCTTCATTTTTGCCAGCGGCAATGTACATTTCATTCAGATTGTAGGCAATTTCAATGGGAAAGTGCACCAATTGATAATAGGCTGATTGATGGCTTT
This sequence comes from Bacteroidota bacterium, assembly GCA_029567325.1. GTDB lineage: Bacteria > Bacteroidota > Bacteroidia > Chitinophagales > Saprospiraceae > JADKBO01. The sequence continues at coordinate 29,151 of JAKQLF010000039.1, forward strand.
TCGGCAAAACCTCATACACCTTTTTGCTCCTTTGTAAAAGATCATGGTATTCTTCAAGGATTCTATCGGCTTCTCGATAATTGGTCAAACTGTAAGTATTTGGTTTGAGCATTTCTGGCGTTCTGCGGGCACTGTATTTGGTGGTGAGTGCCAATAAATCTGCTATTTCTTTGGCATGTTGATCGCCAAATTGTTGAGTTGCCCAATTCACATAATAATTAGGCAAGTCATTGGCTCGGATGGCTTTAGTATCATAAGCAAAGTCCAGGAAAAGACTGATGGGCAATTCCATTGGCTTGAGATCGCCCACGTTTACAATCCAGAGGTCTTTGACACCCCATTGATAAGAGAGATTCATTTGTTCCCAAACGCGCTCTATCTGAGATACATTGATCCACCGATAAGAAACAGGTCCGCCCACAAAATCAAAGTGATAATACATGCCATATCCACCGGGATGTTTTAAATCTTCCTTTTTAGGAAGGATGCGCACATTGCCCCAGTTGTCATCACAAAACAACACCATGATGTCGTCATCGATGCGCATGCCTTTATCGTAGTAATCCTGTACTTCCTTATACAAAGCCCAAACTTGAGGCGTTTCTTTGGCAGGTTTTCCAGTGACCTCGCTAATAATTTTGCGCTGGTCGGCCATGATTTCTTTCATCAAATCCACCGCAGTTTCTTTGGTCATTGCTTCATCACCATCTCCTCTCATACCCAGAGCCACCACACTTTCTTTATCCCCCATGCGCTCGATGCCTTCTTTCCAGAATTGTTGGAGTTTTTCTTTATTGGTTACATAATTCCACGCCCCACTTTTACTCCTTCCCCATTCCTCGTGATAGCGCATCATGGGTTCATGGTGAGTGGTGGAAATCACGATGCCATATTCGTCTGCAACCCGGGCATTTTCAGGATCATCGGTTGCAAATACACTTGGTTGCCACATAGCTGGCCAAAGGTAATTGGCTTTATTGCGCAATAAGAGTTCAAAAACTTTTTCATAAAATTCATGGTTGAAATCCCCAAATTTCTCCTTGGCCCAGTTTCTCAAAGCAGGAGCTTCATCATTCAGGAAGATTCCCCGGTATTTTACAGAAGGAGTATTAGAAACAAATCGCTCTTTTTTAATGTAGAGATTTTCACTTTTTTTAATGGGGGCGTCGGCCCAATAATACCAAGGAGAAACGCCAATTTTTTCAGAAATGGACAAAGTGCCGTAAGCCAAACCCCTTTTATCACTTCCTACTACAACCAAAGCCTCTTTGATACCTGGTAAAGGGTTTTTGACCGTTTCAATGATGAATCTTTCCCAACCATTTTTGATAACATCCGCCTTCAGCTTTTTGGATTTGATGATCTGATCAATGAAAGTACTTTTTCCAAGGATTCCCAAAATGATGACGGGTCCTTTCACATTTTTTGAAGATTGAATGATGGAAGGTTTTTTATTGCTCACCTTTTCAATGTCTGAGGCTAGGAAGTTGGCCGACTTTTCTACGAGGATGTCATCTTTTGCATCGTAAAGAATAGTTGCAACATCATTTCCGTCCACGATGGAAAACACTGACTTTTTATCGCTGTTTTGTGTGAGGACGGTGACTTGGCTGGATAAGAAAAGTGGGGAGATAAGGAATAGTAGCACTAATTGTCTCAACATTGTATGTAGCTTTTGTAATAATTTTAATTGATATCTGTATTGTTTTTTGCTCAATCTAAGATTCAAAACAATCGATTGCCTAAAGTAGAGAAAATATTTGAATTGCAAAATGAAAACGCTGCAAAACGGCTTTAAAAGCATTGGGGTTAACAATAAATTAAGACAAATGAGGCGGAGGATTATAGTTTAATCTAGACTGTTTTGGAAGCTTTAACAATAGGAAAAGTGCAAAGTATAAGTTTATTGCAATGAGAATTATATCCTATCGTCTTTGGTTTTTGATAAGTATATTTGAAAAAAAAAATACAATGACAATTCTTGACCAAGATACTGAGGATGAGTCTCAGATTAAGTCACATATTTTTTTTATAAAATGAGGTTTATATTCCAAGCTGAAAGAAATTTCAGAAAAAGTTCAGATCGGAATAATAAGGCTAATTGCTTTGGAAACAATAAAGAAAACTAACTAAATCATGAGTCCACTGCCTGTGCCTGGGGTTGTCACTTTTTTGTACCGTCAAAAAAGTAACCAAAAAACCTCCCGATACAAAAAACTCGTACTTGGCTTTTGTAACTCATTTAAGCCTCGCTAGCACTATTCACCGTGCTTGGGTCCTGAGCTACTCGATCAGTTTTGTATCGGCCTTATTTTTTTTAGCTACCGAACTTCAAAAATACGTTAAGTGCAAAAAACTGTTCGAACTATAAGTGCCCTAAAACCAATGAATCGGTGCAGATGCAGTAAAAAACATTGAAGCAAAGCCAAAAGTGAGTTTTTTTTGCATAGTATTTTTGGAGTGAGGGAGCGTTAAGAAAAAAATTCAGCCTTGATTTTTTTTGCTACTTTTTGGCATCAAGGCAAAAAAGTAGAAGAAATCTAGATTCTTGCTCTAATTTTTTTAATAACACATATACCATTTTTAGATATGTCCTAACCTCAGGCTCGTGGCTCGTGGCTCGATGCCAATCACCAATATTGTTTTTCTGCACCTGCCTATTTCCACAGTGATAGCCACAAATTCACGAAAAATTTCGGCAAAAAACTGAAAGCTGAAAACTGATAGCTGATTGCCACGAATTTCAATTAGCTACGCCAGCAATTCCTTTTATGCCAGGAATATGGAATAAAAGTTGTCAACCAAAATCATGAAACTTCACGTTTTCCGTTTTCCGTCCTCCGATTTCCGTTTTCCGTCGTCCCTCCCTTAGTCCCTCCAGGCATCCCTAGCAACAGGAACCTGCCAAACAGAACCGCTATTTTCTAAACTAGTAAACATGGGCGTCCAATCTGCTGGGCCAGCGGCATTTGTCAGGATTTCATATCTCCTCATTTGGAGAATAATGTCTAGTGGATTGATGAGGATGGGGCATTCTTCCACGCAGGCATTGCAGGTGGTGCAAGCGTGTAATTCTTCAGGGCTGATGAGGTCAAATAATGACTTACCATCGTCGTATTGATCAATGGTTATTTTTTGTGTCTCCAAACCTTTACCAATGGTTTCTGCCCGATCGCGCACGTCCATCATGATTTTTCTGGGAGATAGTTTTTTGCCCGTTATGTTTGCAGGACAAGCCGCTGTACATCGTCCACACTCCGTACAAGAGTAAGCATCTAGAATGTTTTTCCACGAGAGGTCTGGAATGTCTTTGGCACCAAATTGAGGTAATTCAGCATTCACATCGGCTTCAGCGCCTTCCACCAAACCAAACATGGACTTTACTTCCATCATGATTTCTGGCATATTGGTCATCTCTCCACGCGGTTTGATACCCGTGAAATAGACGTTTGGAAAGGCTAAAAATATGTGTAAATGTTTACTGACAGGCAAGTATAAAATAAAGCCAAAAACCACTAAAATGTGTGACCACCAACCAACTCGTTCTAAAATTACTAAACTTTGTTCGCTGAATCCCCCAAAAAGCAAGGGCCCAAGCCAGGAAGAAAATGCTAAAGGACCTGTATCTGGATAATGACTAGGTTGAAGTTCCTGTAAGATCGCATCGGCACCATTCATGGTAAATATGGCGCCAACCAAAAGTAATTCACCCAACAAAATATAATTGGCATCCAATTTTGGCCATCCGTTGAGCTCAGACTTTACTAGTCTTGGAACTTTCAAAAGGTTTCTGCGATATAGAAATACAAAAGTCGCTATGAGTGCAAGGAAGGAAAGTATTTCTATCAAATTGATAATCAGCGTGTACAGGCCACCCAAACTATTCGCAAACAAACGGTGATTGCCCGTGATGCCGTCCAAAATGATTTCTATCAATTCGACCTGTGTAAGCAAAAATGCGGCGTAAATGAAAAAATGGAAGATGGCAGGGATGAAATTTTTGAACATTTTCTTTTGTCCAAGTGCAATCAACACCACATTTTT
>JAKQLF010000006.1 GCA_029567325.1 Bacteroidota bacterium
GGCAGTGGACTCATGATTTGGCATGTTTTCTTCATTGTTTCCAAAGTGATCAGCCTTATAATACCTTTCTGACGTTTTTCTTAAATCTATTTCAGTTTAGTAAATAGATTCTTCATATTATAAATAAAAAGATGTGTCCTAACCTCAGGCTCATGGCTCGAGGCAAAAGCACAAATTCGAAAACTGAAAACTGACCACTCACCACTGACAGCTGAAATCTGAAAACTCCGCTCTCTCTTCTTAGGTTTATATGGCTCGTGGCTCGTGGCTCGAAGCTCGTGGCAAAACTGACAGCTGAAAACTGAACAACTGATAGCCATAAAAAACCGGTGTCCCCATTTAGCAATAGAGACACCGCCAGTGTAGTTTAATTTAAAAAAAGACCTTATTTCTTTTTTTAGAATAGGGCGATACTTTTATGCCCAATTCTATTAACTAAAACCAATTATTGTGCCAGTTTTTTATTTTTATTATTGATAATTGGAAATCAAGAACTTAAAATGTAATCATAAAAGAATGCCCAGAATGTGAATAATCTTTCAAACAAAATACAATGTGAGACCACGGTTTTTACGTTAAGGAAGACGGTGCCGCATACAGAGTTTATGAAAAAAATCTATCGAAAATTGATACTTAGGACTTATATTACGGAGCTGTTTAGGACTGAAGGACTTTCAGGCTTATTTTGAAAGGTTGATGTGCATTCCAATTAAGGAAATGCCATGTTTACCAGTAACATTTTGTAACCTAAAATTTGAAAATAAATGGTAAAATTTGATTTACACCCACAAAATCCCAACAAAAGGGATGTCAAAACAATCGTGGATATTTTAAAGGACGGAGGCATTGGTGTCATTCCCACGGATTCTGTCTATGCCCTCACTTGCCTCAAAAGCAACAAAGATGGCATCGAACGCATCATCAAAATAACGGGAAAAGCTGAGAAAAAGGCCAAGTTGTCCCTCTTGTGCAAAGACCTTAAAGAAGTTGCTGATCATACCTTACCTTATGACAATCACATTTTTAAAACCATGAAAAGGTATTTGCCTGGTCCCTATACCTTTATCTTGAATGCAAATAGTTCGGTCACCAAGTTTTTCAAAAATAATAAAAAAGAAATAGGCATCAGAATTCCAGATAATGAAGTCGTCCAAGGCATTCTAGAGATTTTGGATGAACCACTCATCAGTACTTCTCTCAATCTCGAAGATTCTGATTTTGACTTCCTCACTGGTATAGAAGGCATTGAAGCCATGTACAAAGGCAACATTGATTTTGTTGTGGATTCTGGTCCATTAGAACTGGGAGAAACGACAATTTTGGATTGTACCAGTGGAGAAATTATTTTGGTGAGAGAAGGAAAGGGTGTAATTGACTAATTTTATTAAATTTACGCATTAATTGTTTTGAATGAATCATAAAGTCTTCTTGTGCTTGTTTGTCTTACTCACTTTGGAAGTGGTAGGTCAAAAGCAAGACATAGAAATTTTGCAAGAGCAAAATGAAAATATCACCACTTTGGTTGCTCAAAACAATTCTGAGAGTAAGAAAATAAAGGTCAACCTATTTCTAGAAACACAAGGTTACAAGGTAACTCCCCCACCTCCCTACGAAGTGGTTTTGGAACCCTTGACAAAGGCCGAAATAGTGAAATTGATTGTCAAACCAAATGAACCTCAATCACTTGGCTACCGAATCAGTTATACAACGCTCAGCGGTGGACCGATTACTTTGGAAGCAAATGTGCCAGCCGAAGAGGTAAAACAAAAGTTAGCAGAATCTCCAATCATCATTTTTACAAAAAACACCTGTGCAAAATGCGCATTTGCTAAAAAGAAAATGACAGAAATGGGCATGGACTATAAAGAATTGCCTTTGGAAACGGCGGCAAACAGTGATTTGATGTGGTCTGCATTATTTAACGAAGGTTTCACTGACAAAACCATTGGAACTCCTATCTTTGCGATCAAAGGCAAACTTGCATACAATATTGCGGATATAGATGCTTTTATCAATGGATTGAAATAATAATAATATCGGAAAAAGTTTTTGCAACAATATTTGACGCGAAAAGGGGATTCATTTTTTAATGACATCCCCTTTTCATTTTTATCTCTATGGTGGCGAGACTTTAGTCTCTGCCTACACCATGCGAAATTGCGAAACTGCAGAATTCCAAAACTGCTGAATTTCGAAACTGCGAAACTGTCGGAATAAACAAATAAACGCATAAACGAATAAACAAATCGCAGGTGGCTCGCGGCTCAAAGCTCGTGGCAAAGCAGCTGAGATGCGAAATGCTGAGATAAAGAGAATGGAGGGCGAATTGGCTTTAGCCTGTTCAACTGTGGAAATGCTGAGATAAAGAGAACGCCTAGCAAACCTCCTTCAGCAAGGTCGACTGCGAAATTGCTGAGTTGCGATATGCTGAGATAAAGAGAATGGAGGGTAAAAGGTGTCCCGCAGATTACGCAGATGAAGGCAGAGAAGAAGTCAGCGAAGATCTGTGAGATCAGTGGGAAACAAACTCCCGGCAGATGAATGCAGAAAAAGAACTCAGCGAAAATCAGCGAGATCAGCGGGAAACAAACTCCATCGGATTGCGCAGATGAACGCAGAAAAAGAACTCAACGAAGATCCTCGAGATGCTGAACTGCGAAATTGCAAAACTGCAAAACTGCTGAATTGCTGAATTGCGAAATGCCGAGATAAAGAGAATGGAGGGCGAATTGGCTTTAGCCTGTTCAATTGTGGCAATGCTGAGAGAAAGAGAACGCTGCGCAAACCTCCTTCAGCAAGGTCGTGGCAAAATGTTTATTTGTTTAATCGTTTATAAGCCATTGACAAATAAACGCATAAACAAATAAACATCTCCCTGCTCGAAAGCAAAATCACAATAAGTCACCGGTTTCCGGTTTCCCTCCCTGTCAATTGACTAAGGATTATACTTGATTTTTCTCATCCTCAAATTCAAAGGAGTTACCTCCAAGTATTCATCATCCTTGATATATTCCATAGATTCCTCCAATGAAAAGACAATCTTCGGTGCAGTTTTAGTCGAGTCGTCAGAACCACTCGCTCTCATGTTGGTCAATTTCTTGCCTTTGGTGATGTTTACCCCAAGGTCATTTTCCCTGGAATGCTCTCCAATCACCATGCCTATATAAACTTGCTCACCTGGCTCAATAAAAAACTTACCTCTATCAGCTAATCTGTCGATTGCGAAGGCAAGCGCTTGCCCTTGTTCGTTGGAAATGATTGAACCTTTGTTTCTCTCAGGCAAATCACCTTTGTAAGGTTCGTATTGTTTAAACCTGTGGGTCATTACTGCCTCACCTTGAGTTGCCGTCAAAATGTTGTTTCTCAGACCGATGATTCCCCTTGCAGGAATATCAAACTCCAAATGTTGAATGTCTCCTCTAGGTTCCATGACCAACATTACACCTTTGCGTTGCGTTACCAATTCGATGGCTTTACCAGCAACTGCATCTGGAACGTCAATCACCAACGTTTCTACTGGCTCGCATTTTTGACCGTCGATTTCTTTGAAAATAACCACTGGTTTACCCACCTGAAGTTCATACCCTTCACGTCTCATAGTTTCAATCAAAACAGATAAGTGGAGTACTCCTCTACCAAAAACCATAAACTTGTCCTCAGTATCTGTTGGCTCTACCTTCAAAGCAAGGTTTTTTTCCAATTCTTTATACAAACGATCTCTAAGGTGTCTGGAAGTTACAAACTTTCCTTCTTTACCAAAGAACGGTGAAGTATTGATGGTGAAAAGCATACTCATCGTAGGCTCATCGATGTTGATCCTAGTCAATGCTTCTGGTTGAGTAGCATCTGATACAGTATCTCCAATGTCAAAATCTTCCATACCTACGATGGCACAGATGTCTCCACATTTTACTTCTGTAACTTTTCTACGACCAAGGCCTTCAAAAACGTAAAGTTCTTTGACCCTGATTTTTTTCTGAGTTCCATCTTTTTTGAAAAGAAGGTAGTCCATGTTTTCTTTCAAATCACCTCTGTAAATCCTACCAATAGCAATTCTTCCCTGGAATGCATTGTAATCCAATGATGTAATTTGCATTTGCGCTGGTCCAGGATTGTACGGCGAATCTGGGATGTTATCGATGACTGCATCCATCAATGGTCTTACACTGTTGGTAAGAATCTTGTGGTCAAAACTCATCCATCCTTGCTTACTAGAACCAAAAAGGGTCACAAAGTTTAATTGATCTTCTGTAGCACCTAAGTTAAACATCAAGTCGAATACGTCACTTTGTACTTCTTCAGGGCGGCAGTTCTCTTTGTCAACCTTATTAACAACCAAAATTGGCTTGAGGCCCAATTCAATTGCCTTATTCAAAACAAATCTAGTTTGTGGCATTGGACCTTCAAATGCGTCTACCAAAAGTAAAACACCGTCGGCCATTTTCAATACCCGCTCCACTTCACCTCCAAAGTCTGCGTGACCCGGGGTGTCTATGATGTTGATTTTAACATTGTTGTAGGAGACAGAAACATTTTTTGCCAAAATGGTAATACCTCTTTCACGTTCCAAATCGTTGTTGTCTAGGATAAGTTCTCCCGTTTCTTTGCGATCATCTATCGTTTGACACTCGTGAATGATCTTATCTACGAGGGTGGTCTTGCCATGATCTACGTGGGCGATAATGGCTATGTTCCTGATTTCCTGCATGTTATCTGCTTATTTTTTTGAAAAGTGCCGCAAAGATAAGATTCTCTGCTGAATGCAGGCGACATTATGAAAATAAAATCAATATGGTAAAACTTTGTTAACGTTGGCTTTCCCTCAAGTTGTCGAGCAAATTACTTAGTTTTTCACATTCCCCATCAGGTAAATGTACATTATTTAATATCCACTCATTGACCTCTTCCTCAATTTCTATCGTTCTACGGAGTCCTTTTTCGGTCAGTGAAATCAACATACTTCTGCGATTGTCCTCATTGGCTTTCCGAACTACCCAACCCATTTTTACCAACTTATTTGTCAATCTGGTGAGATCCCTGGTTTTGTCCAACATCACATCCAACAATACACCCGGCGTCACAGGATTTGGATGAGCTCCTTTCAAAATCTTCAGTATGTTGAAATGTTGAGGCAGAATGTCATGTGCTTTTACAATACACTTAAGACCACCATCAAGATAGTTGAAGGTATAAATGACATTGATGGTCGCCTTCTGTTTTGGCGAGAAAAACTTCTGCTGATTGATATCTTCTTCAATACTCATGGGGGTAACTGTCAACTATTTGAAAATTTGGTCTACCTTTTTTTATAAATAGGTACCGTAGAACAGGGTTCTCCATACATGATACTCGCAGCAATTGGTTGCAATTTTACTAAAATTTCACTGTAAGCAGAAGCTGGCACTGGTTTGTGGCTGCAACCTTTCACAATCATTTTAGCACCCTCATACGATGATACGTCCATTCCATGAATCAAGGTACGATAATATTGATTTAGGTAAGCTTCTTTATCTCCAATAAAAATTTCCTTTGCAAAAGCTGTAGCGTAAGAAGAGACCAACATATAAGCCCACACTGGTATGATGGCGTCTGTACTGCAATACAATAGTAG
>JAKQLF010000022.1 GCA_029567325.1 Bacteroidota bacterium
TCCTTGAGTTCTTCGACAAAATAGTCTACCAAACCAGAGAAATTATTAGGCCCAATCGATCCAACCCAAGACCCAAAAAAAGAAAAAGGCATTTCTATGATGCTTATAAGCACTATTGAGCCTTAACTTAACGACATTGAACTGCAATTGTTGGTTTAAGCCCTATAAGGCAATGGATGTGATCTTCAACTCCGTTTACAATGTATGTTTTACAATTTAATTCATTTATGAGGTTTCCAATAACGCCACAGAGCTTAGATTTCCACTCGTTATCAATCATTGCATTTCTATATTTTACCGCAAATACGAGTTGTAGATAAATTTGGTGATAGGTGTTTGCCATTATGTTGAATTTTAGGAACTTAAAATTATGATATAATTATAATAGTTCAAAATCTATAAATTTTATAATAATTAAAGTAAGATTTTATGCTATTTACCATTATTGAATTTCAGAGCCAGAGGCTCGACCCATGTAGTAACCATGGATTTTAATCCATGGGCTGGGAGTAAAAAGAAAAAGAGTTCCAGCGGAACGATGCATGTAAACTTGTGGTCAGCTCTCCGTTTTGATATGGTCCGTTCCTATGGAACTCCATACTTTGTTTAGTTTATTACCCAGGATTGAAATCCTGGGTTACGATATGGATCGAGGCGCTGCCTCTTTGGTGCTATAAAGTATCATCTAAGTGGTTAACCTATTAAAAATGAATAGTTTATGATAAAATTTATCATTATCATTAAATGGTAGAGGTGTAAATCATGAAAATTCCTATAAAGAGAGCCAGCGGCTCGATCGATGTAGTAACCATGGATTTTAATCCATGGGCTAGAATAAAAAGAGAACAGAGTTCCAGCGGAACGGCACACATTGGCTTGTGGTCAGTTATCTGAGAGTATCTAACGTCTCATAAAGCATTCAGATCCTTGATTTTCACATCCCAGAACAGCCAACTACCATATTGCGCATTATTGAATTGTACCCTCAAAGTGATGAGACCCAAACCGCCATTTGTCTGAGCAGGGACCACTAGCGCATTTCCCAAAGTGAGATTCATACTGCCTGTTACATCAATAGGAACCAGAGAATATTGAGTTGGATAGGAAGCTCCAATCTTTATTTGTGCGCCGCCACCCGTATAACCTGTCATGTTGATGATGAATTGCAACAATTCACCGCCTTTGAGACCCTCCAACCAAATAGAGATTTCACCACCGAAGTGGTCGGTTCTATCATTGAGAAATTCAATGGTGGGGTTAGTCGGAAAGACATTACGACAAGAAACAACGTCCAATCTGCCTTTGCCTTTGACATAAGTATTGGCCGCAGAAAGCACTAGAGGAACTTTTACTTTCGTAAAATCTACCCCTTTTTTCAGATCCTTTGCCCATTTGGCTTCCAGTTTGGTATCGTATTTATTTGGGGTGTCTCGCTCTAAGTTTCGATTTGTTAATGAACCTGTATCCAATTTTGGGAAAGCTTCATACAGTAGAACTTGCGGGTCAATTTTGTTTTTTGTGGGTGGCATGATTTATTTTTTTTACAAAAATAAGCTGTATTTGACCACCTGTCAATAGCGAGATTTCGCTACATGAAAACACTGAATTATATCAATCATTCAGTCCTTTTCCATTCATTATGTCTTCAATACTGTTTTTTACCCTCGATTCCCTAGTGGTAGATAATTTTGGCTGTGAAAAATGGAGCAGATATGCCCGCTGACGGCCAGGTGTCAATGCTTCGAAAGCATTTTTTAGCTTTTCATTTTTATCCAAGGCCTGTTGAAATTCAACTGCCATCTTAAATTCAGATGGTTTTTTCAATTCCACTTTTAATCCCGCTTTTTCTACTTCTATGGCTTCGTAGATATAAGATTCGATGGTTGATGCCAAAGCCTCAATTGTCTCAATGTTGGTAAAGCGCATTTGCCTTGCGGACTGCACATTTTCTGTTTGTTGAATCAAAAGTCCAGCTTCGTCATTCAATAAAACACCTTTGTGAAAAAGTAAAGCACAATATTCTTTGAAGCCATGGATCAACACAATATTTGAGCCTTCAAAAGTATAACAAGGACAACCCCACTTCAATTCTTCTTCAAGCTCAGTTTTCAAAACGATTTTTCTGAGTAATTCATATTCCTTTTGCCAAGCTTTAGCTTTATCGAAAAAGAAATCAACTTTTGGATTCATTTTAGCCTTTTGATTTTAAAGGTAAAATAATAAAAAAGGCAGCTGTTATCCAAACAACTGCCTTTTTAAGATATCATCTATTTTACCAAAAGCAGATCAACAACCATTAATAAGGTTTCCATGCTTTGCCTCCTGCCATAACTTCTTGCGCTTTTTCATCGAAGGTCACTTTGAGCCCTGTTTGATAAGCCGCAGTTGCCATTATGTTAGCGATAGAATGCTGATAACCAGCCTCAATCGGTGCATTGGGAGTTTGTCTGCTTTTTACACAGTCCATCCAGTTGCGCACATGGGCAGATGTCAATGGGTCACCTCCCGTATTGGCCCCAGCCTCTACTTTGAAATCTTGCAATTTTTTGGGCTCCAAAAGGTTTGGCTGCATGTTCATTTCCTTTGCCATTCTTGCAGTGAGACCACCTTCGGCAGTTATCTGATTGGTATCCAAATTGATCATACCACCATTTGAATAATACAATTCTTTTGTACCTCCCGCTGAGTTAGAAAATCTACTTTGGAACATCACTTGAAAACCACTCTTTGGATCATTCAAAGGACCATAATCAAAAGCCACTGTCAAGGTATCGGCGTTTGTCCGACCATCTTTCCACTGATAGATGCCTCCATTGGCGACCACACTGCGTGGGTGTGGAAGATTGGCAAACCAGTGTACGGTGTCGATTTGGTGGCTCTTCCATTGACCTGGTATTCCTGAAGAGTAAGGCCAGAAGAGTCTGTATTCCAAGTATTTGCGCGGATCAAAGGCTACTTTGGGGCGATTGAGCAGGTATCTGTTCCAATCCAAATCCGCTTCTTTGCATAAAGCTACAAGATCTGGCCTTCTCCATCGGCCTGGCTGATTGACATTCCACATCAATTCAACCATTACAATGGGTCCAAATTCCCCCGAGTTGATGTATTTTACTGCATCGTGGTAGTTGGGTCCACTTCTTCTTTGAGATCCAATTTGTACAATTTTCCCACTACTTTTCACTGCTTTTAAAACATCGCGGGCGTCTTGCATGGTTTCTGCCAACGGCTTTTCGGCGTACACATCCATGCCTGCCTGAACTGCTTGAATGGTGTGAATGGCATGCGCAAAGTCAGGAGTACTGATCATGACCACATCAGTGGTTTTGGAATCTAGCAATTCTTCATTATTGCGGTATCCCTTGACCTCACTTCCCAAAGTTTTGGTTAAGTGTTCTAACCCTTGGTCTCTTCTATATTTCCAAAGATCAGATAAACCGACAATCTCAAAATTCAATTCCTTTTTATGTTCCATGAATGCGGGCAATAAAGACGAGCGAAATCGGTCTGAAAAACCCAAAACACCTACTCTTACCCTATCATTGGCACCTATGATTCTGGAATATGAACTGGCAGAAAATGCACTGGTTGATAAACCAGTAGCCACACTTGCCAAGACTGCCTTTTTAACAAAATCTCTTCTTGTAGTCATTTTTTTTATTTTACGATTTGATCATTTAATTATTAAGAAACTTCCAACTTATCCTTTTTACAAATTACAATTCTTTGATTTTAATATTTTTAAAACTGACAAAATCACCATGATCTTGTAGTAAAATAAGGCCTTTGTCATTCATTCCAAATCCTTCAAAACCAGCATATTTTGATCTTGCGACAAGCGCTAAATAGATGTTTGATTTTCTTTCATACTCCAAAACTTTGAAGCCATTTAACCAATGCTCAACCTTATTATTTGGGTGAACAACCACTCGACCCTGATTCCAGTCTCCAATCTTTCGTTGAAAACGTGCATCCAATTTGTATGATGGAATGAGATCGTACAGGCTGGCCAATGTGCGATTACCAACCACACCGCCTTTTGCGTCTGGATGTCTTTCGTCGTCCAAAATTTGATATTCCAAACCGATGGCTGATTTGCCTTTGGAATCAAAATCTTCGTTGACAAAATACTTCAATCCCGAATTTGCACCTTCAGATAATTTAAAGTCAAATTGCAATTCGAATGCTCCGTATTTAGCATTGGATACGATGTCGTTGCCTGTTTCAGATCCATCTGATTTCATTACTGAAATGACCCCTTCAATGATGGTCCATCTTTTACCTGGCTGAGCATTACTGCGCACCCCCCGCCATCCTTCAAATGTTTTTCCATCGAACAATAATTTATAACCTAGTGCTTTTTCTTGCTCTGATACATTATTGAGCAAAAGATTTACAACGGGGCATTTATCCAATGGGCTTGGTTTGAGATCCATTGTTTGTATTCTGATATTTTTCCAGCGAATTTGCATGCCTTCTTTCATCTCAGCATAGATAGAATGCACTTGCAAGCCAATGAATCCTTTAGCAGTCATGTCATCGATCAAATGCGCTGTCGGTATGCCATTGATGAAAGTACGAATGGTGCTTCCTATTGCCTCAATTCTGTATTTATTCCATTGACCCATTTTAAAAGCCTTTTGACCTTCGGGATTGATGTTGAGGTTGTACAGCCAATCTCGGCGACCTTCGTCATATATACCTCCTGACCAAGCTCGAGTGGTAGGATCAACTTCCATTTGATAACCATGGACTCTGCCATTTTGATAATCTGCTTTTGAAAGGCTCCTAAATTGTACTCCACCATTCATAGGTGCGTCCAATTTGAGATCCATCTCTAAAATAAAATCTCCATACTCTTTTTCCGTACAAAGAAAAGAGTTGGGTGTATTGGCCACTGTTGTGCCAACAATTTCACCTTTCACAACAGCATATTTAGCCTCGCCACCTTTTTGAGTCCAGCCTTTGAGTGTCTTACCATCAAATAAATTTACCCATTTCTGAGCTCCTGCATGCAAAGCGACGAAACTCAATATCATCAATAATCCTAATCTTATTTTCATATATAATTACACTACAGTTTTTCTAAAACAATGTCTTTGAATAATATGGTCATTTCATTGCCCGGATGCAGTTGAAGACCAATAGGACCTTCAGTTGGAATCTCTTCAGTGGTATATACCATTACTTTTTGGCCATTGAGGTAAGCTACAATTTGTTTGCCTCTTACTTCGGCTTTGATGTTGTTCCAATCATTGGCTTTCAGAATATCTTTTACTCCAGTAGCCTCTACCGGATAACCTTTGCCCACCACATAAGGCGAGGCAGTCATATCCCTTTTGAGTGAACCTGAAATACCAATCTGGAGTTGATTTTTTTCTGATCTTAGGAAAAAGCCCGAATCAATGGTTCCATCTACATTAATGAAATCGGCTGATATGCTGAAATCTGTAAATTTTTCTTTGGTCCATAAATTCGAACCTTTTTTCTTTTCATCACTTTTTACTTCTAATATGCCATCTCTGACTATCCAACAATGGGCATCTTCTGGTATGACCCAATTGTCCAAATTGCTTCCATCAAATAATACGATTTTCTGAGAAAAAAGACATGAAGCAAACAAGGTCAAAAAAAGTAAAAGTATACCTTTCATTATAATCCTTTTAAAGAGATGTTTTCTGTACCATATGGCTTGCGCTGAGTTCTGGAGAGCATGCTATTCGCCAATTCGCTGTTTGTAAACCTCTCTGCCTTTGGATCCCAATTCAACTTTCCTGGAACTTTCATAGCAATGTGGCTGATGAGGCAAACAGAACATGCTCTGTGTCCCATTTCTACTGGTGATATCGGTTCCTTTCTAGACTTGATACACTCCAACCAATTAAGGTGTTGTTCTTCGCTTTTATACAAATGAATTTCGTTGGCTTTTATTTCTGAAGTAAGAATGCCTTTGTCTGACGCATCAAGTGCCTTTGCACTGTTTGTTGCAGCAACGGGATCGGAAGCAGATGCTTGATAATTGCCCCGAGATACCCAAATCCAGCCATCGGTACCTTCATAACGAATTCCATTTGGATATCCACCACTGGTATACATGGTGATGCCATTTTCGTATTCTGCCTTGACCATGAAGTCGCCGTGTACATTCCATAAACCGGATTTCGGATACTGAGCAACTGCCTCAACGCTGATTGGGCCTGTATATTCTGTATCCATGCCCCAAGCTGCAGAGTCAAAGTGATGCTGACCCCAACCTGTGATCATACCTGCACCAAACTGCTCTAACCTGAGCCATCCCGGTCTACTGTATCCTTTTTGAGGATGTACACCAATCTCTGTGTAGTCCATCTCTGGGGTAGATCCCAACCACATGTCATAGTTAAATCCTTTTGGAACAGGCATCGCTGCAGCTGGCGGCCCAGAGGGATCTCCCGGCAAACCAACTTTCACGGTATGAAGTTTGCCAATACGACCATTTCGTACCAATTCTGCTGCTATCCGGAATTGATCCGAAGATCTTTGCTGCGTGCCAACTTGCAGAATGACTCCTTTCTTTTTGACGACGTCAGACAATAAGCGGCCTTCAGTGATGGTCAAAGAGGTAGGTTTTTGTAAATAAATATCTTTTCCAGCAAGTGCGGCTTCAATAGCAGGTTGAGAATGCCAATGGTCGGGAGTAGAAATCATCACCGCATCTATGTCTTTATTTTGTAAAAGCTCGCGATAATCATCATACATTTTAGTATCCATGTAGTTGGCATTGCCAGTTGACTTGGCGTAGTATCCATCGACTAACTTTTTACCATCTTCCAAACGATTTCTATCTAAATCACAAACCGCCATGATTCTTGCCAGATCGTGTTTGAGGGTACTAGACAAATCATGTTCTCGTGCGATGCGTCCACATCCAATTTGACCAATATTGATCTTATTTGAAGGGGCATTTTTACCAAAAACAGAAGCAGGAACAATGGTCGGAATACTGATGGCTGTAGCGGCCAAAAGCGTATTGTTGATGAATGTTCTACGTTTCATGTGCTTTAATTATTTGTATCTGATTTGAATTCGAAACAAACTAAGTTCTAAATTTAGAAAATTAAATTTAACTTTTGGCACTTTAACATTCCCAAAAGATTCCGGATGATTTGTCTAAATCTTAAATATCACTTAGTTAAAAACAAACTTAATAAATTTTTTCACAATCGATTGTTTTAAATGTAAAAGTTTACAATTTACCATTAGCTAAACTGCATCAATCCATTTGGCCATTTTCTGAGCTTTGATTGCCAACTCCATTGCTAAAAAGCTGTGGGCTTGCGTCATGGCTGTGTCCGTTCTGTTTAGCACATCATCAACCAAATTGTGTCCATAGGTCAGATTGACATCGCTACAATCCATGTACAAAGCTTCTTTTTGATTGACCAAATAAAGATTTGATCCTTTCTCTTTATTGGCAATGTCGGTGTATTTTCGGAGTTCGATATAACCCTCAGTTCCCAAAATGAAAAGCCTTCCATCGCCAAATGGCTTAACACCACCAGGCGTAAACCAATCTACCCTTATGTAACCTGTACCATGATCGCCGCGAACAATGACGTCCCCAAAATCTTCAAATTGCGGGTATTGTTTGTTGTTCCAATTGCCTACTTGAGATCCCAAAATTTCCCCTTTTGTTGACCCGGTGTAATATAGAAATTGATCAAACTGGTGGGAAGCAATGTCGGTAATGATTCCACCAAAGTATTTTTTATCAAAGAACCAAGTCGGACGACTACTAGCACTCCTGCGATGTGGTCCGAGGCCGATGGTTTGGATCACCTTTCCAATGGCACCTGCTTTTACAAGTTCACCTGCTTTCTCAGATGCTTGATTTTCAAAGCGCTCACTGTAAGAAACAGAAAATATTTTACCAGTCTTTTTTTGAATTTGCCGCAATTTTTTCAATTGATTTAAATCTGTAATGCCGGGTTTATCAACCATTACATCTTTGCCGTGTAGCATGGCACGCATGGCGATGGGTGCTCTCTCATTGGGTATAGCGGCACTCAAAATCAGCTGTATAGATGGATCTTCTAAAACTTCTTTTTCTTCCTTGACCCGCTTTGCATTGGGAAATCTTTTTAGGAAAGCAATAGCTAGATCATCTTCTTGGGCATAAAAGGAAACCAATTCAGCTCCTCCTTTGATGACCGCATTTGCCATACTATAAATGTGGCCATGGTTGATACCGATGATGCCCATTTTAATCCTTGGGCTGGCAAATTCTGGCAATGGATTGGCCTTTACTTTTATTTCTTTAAATCCTGACATGCCAAATGGCAATAAACCTACTGCCATTGCAGCATTTTGCAGAAAGTCACGTCTGTCGATACTCATGCGATTTGAATTTGTATGATGCTAAATATTAAATGTGATGCTTTTTAAAAAAAGTGACATTCTCCTGCAAAGCTGATAAAGCTAGGAGTTTCACACTTATGACAAATTTAATCGAATGTTTGAATACTGGCTTAATTATAAAAAGTAGAAGGTAACACGTTTTTTGAATTACAGATTCACAAGGTTTTGTAACTGTAAGTATTGGATCAACATAATGGTTTTGGCATCCATGATTTCACCATTTTCGATCATTTGGATGGCTTTTTTAAAGTCAATTTCCAAAACTTCAATATTTTCTTGTTCTGCCTCCAAACCTCCACCTTCATTGACTTTCATTTCAGAGTCATATTCTGCAATGAAAAAATAGAGAATTTCCGTAACAGAACCTGGAGACATGTAAGCTTGGAATACCTTTTTAATGGCTTTGATTTTATAACCAGTCTCTTCTTCGGTTTCTCGTCTGATACACTCTTCGGGATTGTCTTTGTCCAATAGACCAGCGCATGCTTCGATCAACATTCCAGATTCATTTCCGTTGATAAAGGTTGGCAGTCTAAATTGTTTGGTGAGGATTACGGTCTGATTTTTGGAATTATAAAGCAGAATGGTAGCACCATTGCCCCTGTCGTAGGCTTCTCTATCCTGAACTAGCCTACTTCCATCTTTTTTAAAAAACTCGTAAGTTATCTTCTTTAGAATGTACCAGTTGTCAGACAATATTTTGGTTTCAAGGATTTTCACTTTTTCAATCATATGTTTTTTTGAGTAAAAACGGAATTGAGGAAAAATAATTTTACTAGGTTCCAACCTTTATTAAACTGCCAGAATTTCTAAAATTCGTGGTCCAAAAACGACAAGACCAACTCCTACGGCCGCAAAAGCTCCCACCAGAACCCCAGCTGCAGCAAGGTCTTTGATTATTTTTATCCGACTGTCATATTGAGGAGAAATGAAGTCAGCAATTTTTTCTAATGCGGTATTGACTATTTCCAAACTGATCACCAGGCCTAAGGAAAGTAGGATTGCAAGCCATTCATAACTAGTGATTTTACATAAAAAGCCTGCTACAATTGCCACAATTGCGATCACTAAGTGAATCCTGGAGTTATGCTCTTCTTGAAACAAAACTTTCAAACCATTAAAAGCAAATCGGAAACTATGAAGCCTGTTACGTAACGAAAATTCTTTTTCTTGCATGTAAATCAATTTTTATTGAATGATGCTTTTAAGCATACACCAGGTTTGGATCATTTTATAAATTCGAAAATTACCATTTTTTAAGGTAATCTGCCTTTATTTTTATGTTCTGTATCGCATAAATTTAGATTTTTCGTAGCGTTTGAAGGATACAAGAGACTTGCTTAATAAATCATGCTTTCATTATTGGTCGATGATTTGTAGCTTTGCAGAATGAAAAAAATTCTGGGTTTTCTTTTCTGCCTGAGTACACTGACGAATCTTTATGGTCAGCTTTCTATAAAGGTGGGCTATATTGGATCTTACTCCAAATTTGATGGTGTAAACCAATTTTTTGATAAGCTAAACACCACTTCGGATAAAGATTTGATCGAGCCTTTTCCAACTCAGCGATTTTTAAATGGTCTGGATCTGGGATTGAGGTACCATTTTGCAGATAATTTCGCACTAGAGGCTGGCTGGGATTTAGGTCAATCGGGACTAATTTCTCAAAGGTCGCTCAATGGTTCAGGGTCTGAGGTCATTGATAAGTGGAAGCTCCAAAACACAAGTATTTATGCTGGTTTTTTGAATCAATTTGGATGGATTGGTTATGGTGCGAGCTTTCATAGAAATACTTTTAGTTTGTCCAATGATTTTACCAATTCGAGGAAGTACAAGAGAATCGATGAGGCCAATTTTTGGTCAACGAAAATTTTCATCTCTGTCGAACATAAATCCAAACACACTGCTTTTGCACTCAGGCCTTTTTATAATTTTGCATTCAAACCATATCAATTTGATCAATTGGAAACTCCTGGAGGGCAACAACAAAACTACGGTGAGAAACTCAATAGTTTTGGCATTTCCCTCATTATATACAATGGTAAATAAGTTGTTAATATTAGGTTCACCGAAAACAAGGAACAATTTTTGATCGTTATCAATTTTAAGCATCAAATGATATGAAAAAACTCATCAATTACTCTTTGATAATTCTCTTTGGTCTAGGTATTTGTACTACAAACTTCTCGTGCAAGGTGAAAGAAGGTTGTGGGTATGAAGATAAGGGACCACAAGTTGACGGAAATGGAAAGTTGACCAATAAACGCGGTAAGAGTAAATTGTTTAATTAAAGTGGAAATCGGAGGACGGAAATCGGAGGACGGAAATCGGAAATCGGTGGACGGAAATCGGAAACTGGAAACCGTTTTCCGTGAATCACACTGCCCTATCAATTTTATAAAAATAGTACAGACGAAAGCCCTTTCGTCTCTTTCTACTTTATAATATAAGGGCGAAAATTTTTTCACCCTCCTTTCCCTTACTTTATGAATTCTGTCTTAAAACTCCCGATAGGCTCCTTCCAAATATTGATTAGCCTCCACTTCTGCAAAACTTCCTTTTTCACTATCCCAATGTAATGTTTGGTTAGGAAATCTACCTGCAATTACGCCTAACAATATCGTTTCTGTAAGTTTGGCTGCATATGAAAATGGCGCAGTACAAGTGTCTTTACCTAGGCAAGCGTCGATGAATTGGTGATAGTGTTTGTGGACTTCCAAATCATAAGACACGGTCGGTTTTCCTACATCAGAAACATCGTATTTACTCAAATCAATGGACTGGTACTTACCATCAACAATCAATTTGGGTAATTGCATGAAGTGGGGCAGGAGTAAGTTGCCTTTTTCTCCATAAAAAATGGCACCCTGATCTGGCAATTTATCCTTATTTGGTAAAACCAATTCTGGGTGAGGCGTTGGTGCTCCCGGCCCATCATACCATATCCACGTCAAAGTATCTGTGGTGAAAGGAGTTCCAGGAAATTCGTAGGTTACTAGGTTGTTTTCCGGGAAACCAAAACCATTGGAAGGCCTGCATTTGTTGGTAATGGTGCGAGGAACACCCAAAGCCAAAGCATTATAAGGTGTGTCAAAAATGTGGACTCCCATATCGCCAAAAGTACCACAACCGTAATCCATGATTTTACGCCAATTTTCGGGATGATACATGCCTTTTTTATAAGGTCTTTGTTTAGCAGTCCCTAACCAAAGATTCCAATCTAAATTTGTAGGGACTTCATCAGAACCAGTTGGGATAGGACCATCATAACCCCAATTTTTTGGAGACCAAGCCCTTACTGTATTTACCTTCCCAATGATACCTGATTGAATGAGTTTAGTGGCTAATTTATAATCATAAAAGGAATGCACTTGAATGCCCATCTGAGTGATGAGGTTTTTTTCTTTGGCAAGCTTATTCATTGCCCTTGCTTCAGAAACGTGGTGAGTCAAAGGTTTTTGGCAATAGACAGCTTTGTCCATATTCATGGCCATCATGGAAGCCGGGGCATGAGTATGATCTGGAGTAGAAACTATCACAGCATCGATGTTTTTACCAATTTGATCAAACATCACTCGGTAGTCAGCAAAAGTTTTTGCTTTGGGGTGAAGAATTTTTGCTTGAGCCAATCTATCGGCATCTACATCACAAAGCGCATAAACTTCAACATCGGGGTGTGAGGAGATAGACTTCAGATCTTCTGCCCCCATTCCACCTACGCCTATGTGTGCTGTTCTCACTTTTTTTCCTCCCAATTTACCTGTCGCACAGGATGTAAACATGGCCATTGATGATAGCGCTGCTGCATTTTTTACAAATGTCCTTCGTTTCATTTTACAATTTCTTTATCTTGATGTTTCTGAACCATAATGGGCTATCGTGGTCTTGTAAACCAATGTAACCAGTTTTAAACTTTCCATAATCCGATGCTGCTTGCCATTTTCCATGGTCTTTCTTTTGGTACCAATCTTCAGACCAGGGTACAAAAGACAATACTTTTTTGCCATTGAGCCAATGTTCTACATTGGTAGGCGTAAATACAATCGTAGAGTTATTCCATTCACCTGCAGGATTTAGCATCTTCTGGGTAGATTCAGCTGGAGTCATGGCGTAGTCACAAGCTGTTTGCTGCAAAGGCTGTAGCTTTTCTGGATGTTCGGTGTAACCCAAACTTTTATTATATTCTGTTATGTCATGAATACTGGTATAACCTTCATCATCGATCAATTGATATTCTGGTGAGCAATCTTGAGGTGCAGAATATCCTTCTTTGACGTGATAAAAAATACCACTATTACCTCCGGGTGGAATTTTCCATTCCAAGTATAATTCAAAATTTTCAAATTCTTCTGCACCGTAGATGATGTCTTTACCACCTTCATATTCTTTGTCAGTGGTTTTCATACCTGCATCAAAAGTGAGCGTACTGTCTTTGATGACCCACTGTGGCGGAAGCGTTTTACTATTATAACCTCGCCAACCTTCCAGACTGCTTCCATCAAAAAGTACAATCCACTCGGAAGAATCAATGGTCGAAGCTGCCTCAACAGTTTCCGTTTTTGGACTTTCTTTGCAAGCCCCAAAAGCCACAGTCAGGGATAAGATAAAAAGCTTTATTTTCATGTTAATCCAACGTTTTGATCATAATGTTTTTCCAACGCACTTTGATGCCACCTCCATCGTGTATTTGCAAGGCAATTCCACCTTTCCCGGCGCCTATTTTTTCATCT
Organism: Bacteroidota bacterium; assembly: GCA_029567325.1. Classification (GTDB taxonomy): domain Bacteria; phylum Bacteroidota; class Bacteroidia; order Chitinophagales; family Saprospiraceae; genus JADKBO01. The sequence continues at coordinate 13,125 of JAKQLF010000022.1, forward strand.
TGGATGTTTACCATTTCGACTCCATTGAGCCAAGTGGTTATTTTATCATCAACGGCAAGAATTTTCAATGTATTCCATTCACCCATTTTCAATACACTTTCTTTGGCAGGTTCTGGCTTAATGAGCCACCCGCGACCATAAGATTCATAAATACCTCCAGTAAAGCGATCTGGTGGAGCAACTTCTACTTGCCAACCGCTGACTTTAGTTCCATCAACAGTTGATCTAAAAAAAACTCCACTATTACCGTTGGCTTCTTGTTTAAAATCCAGTGATAGCTCAAAATTGTCATAAAACTTTTCGGTTTTCAAATACCCATATTGGGCATCAGGACCGCTTTCACAAACAATTTCTCCATCCTTCACGTACCATTTTTCTGTTCCGTGATTGACCCAACCATCCAGATTTTTACCATTGAAAAGGGATTGGCTTTTTTCAGAACCTTTTTGGGCTATTAAAAAATGTGAACAAATCAGACAGAGGCAAATCAGCAATTTGAATTTTCGATGCATATAAATTTGGTTATAATAGAAATTAAAATGTAAAAATTCAGTTGAATACTTTCAAATAAAAATAAACAGATTTCAATGAAAGTAAATATACTTTGAAAGATTACTTAAATTATTGCTAAACGATTCATATCATAGTCCTTGCAGAATTTGGGTTATATAATCAACATGGATCTGCCCCAATCTTTTTCTGTTTGGCTTACTTGCAGCTAATTTACAAAAACCTATTTCATTACCAAATAAATTGTGAATTTGAAACTCGAATCACAAAATGAATTGTATTCAAAATTACAGTTAAGAAGAAATAAGTTTTATAAAAACGAGACTCAATTTTTATACTCCAGAATTTCAATCTTTCTGAAATCTATCGGATGACTATTACTTTGTAGGGATATGAAACCACTATTTAGCGCTGTATCACCATTTTTGATTAGTGCTTTAGCCAATTCATTGGTTGCATCATACCTTGGATTTTCGTAGTGTATGATCTCCTCTCCATTGATGAATTGTTTGATGGAATTACCTTTCACATCAATTTCCAGTGTTGCCCATGCATCGCCATGGATGGTACGTTTGACCATTGGTGGATTGCAACTTTTGGAAGGGACACCGTTGATGTCTACCAGAGTGCCATTCAAACAAATTTCTCCGACTGGTCTTTCATCTTTACCATTTCCGCCATGTAAATTGTATTCCAAACAAACAGGAAATGGTTGGTTGAGGCCGAGGGAAGATGGACTTTGGCAATGAAACTGGACACCACTATCACGAAGGCCCCATGATGGCGCTCCTTTTGTTAGCTCCCCCACAAAGCGATATTCTACTTTTAGTCTATAATTGGTATAGGGTTTTGTAGTATAAAGCGCCCCAAATTGATTGTCAAAACTATTGTATTGGTCGTATCGGATTTTCAATATGCCTTCTTCAACTCTGAATGTATTGAGGTGATTGACGCCTAGCAATTGACCAGCAACTTTCATTTGCCAACCGTTGAGGTTTTTACCGTTAAAAAGAGGCTGCCATTGATCTGTTTCCATTTTTTTGGAAGGACTACATGAGCCAATAACGAAAAGGATGAGGCAATTAAATAAAACTCTGTTCATAAAAATGGCTTTGATTGATTTGATGGTAAACATAGATTATTTTTTCAAAAAATAAGAGTGGCTCTGATATTTAGCTTTGTCTGCCATTCAAAAAATCTTGGACGTTCATTTGGCGTTTACCCTCTGGTTTTAGTTCCAATATTTCCAACCAATAATCAGCGCATGCAATTTTGAAATGTTTTTTGGTGATGTCGATTTCTCCAGGCATCACGTCCATGGCCGCTTCATATACTACTTTTGACTTAAGGATTTTAACTTCTGAACCTTCAAAATTCGTCCATGCGGCAGGGTAGGGGCTCAATCCTCTGATGAAATTGTATACTTCAGATGCTAGATTATTGAAATCAATTTTGGTGTTGTCGTGAAACAACTTGGGTGCTGGGCAACTTTTGGCATCACTTTGAGGTGTGAAAGTCAAAGTATTATTTTGCAATGCTTTGGCAGTTTGTACAATCAAATTCGCACCCAAAACCATCATTTTATCATGCACAGTGCCGGCATTATCTTCTTCAGAAATCGGCATCGTGGCTTGCAAAGCGATGTCTCCAGTGTCAATGGCATGCTTGAGTTTGAATGTGGTCACACCTGTTTCTTTTTCACCATTGATGATGGCCCAATTAATAGGAGCTGCTCCACGATATTTTGGTAATAAAGATCCATGTAAGTTAAAAGTTCCTAATTTTGGCATGTCCCAAACAACTACAGGCAACATTCTAAACGCAACCACAAATTGGACATCTGCATGGTAAGATTCCAATTGATTTAGGAACTCAGGGGATTTTAAATTATCGGGTTGTAAAACTGGTATACCTTGACTTGAGGCATATTTTTTTACAGGCGATTCCAGCAAAGTTTTACCGCCTCTGCCGCCAAATTTATCCGTTGAGGTAACCACAGCGACCACTTCAAAACCATGCTCGACCAGGGCTTGAAGAGAAGCAACAGCAAATTCCGGTGTGCCAAAAAAGACAATTTTCATAAATTAAAGACATTTGTAGTGCAAAACTATAAAATACTGCTTCAAAGCTGGTAATCATCGAGAAGAAGTGACAAATAACCATTAGATTTGTGGCGAAATTATCTACTTTATGAGCACCCAAACATTAATTTTTCTGGTTTATCTTGCCTTCGCTTTGGTATTCATATTGGGTGAGTTGGGTTTTCATAAGTTTGGCTTGAGACCAGAATCTACCCGAAAATTGGTCCATTTGGGAATTGGATTGATCACTTTGTCATTTCCTTTTTTATTCGATGACCATCTTCCAGTATTGGCCATTTGTGCACCCTTTTTGTTGATGGACGTATTGGCTAAGGAATTCAATTTTTTGAAATCTTTGCATAGTATTGTAAGAAAGAGTTATGGTACACTTGCTTATCCCGTCATTGTCTATCCCTTGTTTTGGGGTTATGATTTTGTTGGGACGCTGTGTTGTGATACACCACAATATGCCCTATATTTTGTTCCTATTTTGATCATGGCTTTCTCAGATCCAATGGCTGCTATCGTCGGCAAGCGTTACCCTATATATAAATTGCAACTTTTTGAAACTGAAAAATCGCTAGGTGGATTTTTGGCCTTCTATATAAGTGCATTGATTATTTGTATCGTATGTTTTGCTCTGTTTATAGATACCATGACCTTTGGACAAATGTTTTTTGTTGGAAGTATGATTGGTATTTTCACAGGTTTAGCGGAGGTCTTTACAAGAAGAGGTTGGGACAATTTTGCCATACCTGCCGTCGCTTTTGTGATGGTTTATTTCATGCTTTACTAAAATCTATATTCATGATGTCACTAGATGCAATCAGCCATTTGATCCGCAATAGAAGATCTATCTACACAGAAATGTATGATGAAAAGCCTATCCCTACAGAAATCATTGAGACCATATTGGAGAATGCAACTTGGGCTCCCACCCACAAAAAAACCGAACCATGGAGATTTTTGGTTTACCACAGCGAAGAGGCTCGCAAATCCTTATCTGAGCTTTTACTTAAGAATTATCTTGCAGTAAGTGTTGGGGAAGATTATTCGCTTGTAAAAGAAAAGAAGGTCAAGTCAAGACCTTTGCAAGCTGGAGTTGCCATTGTCCTAATACTTCAAAAGCATCCTGAAAGCGGTTTACCTGAATGGGAAGAAATTGCTGCGCTTGCTTGTGGGGTACAGAATATGTACCTGACTGCAACAGCAGCAGGTCTTGGATCTTATTGGTCGACGCCCAATTTGATTACAGATGAAAGAGCATTTTTCAATCTTGAAGAAAATGAATCTTGTTTAGGAGTTTTTTATGCTGGATACATGAAAGCTGATTTGGAGTTTGGAAGTAGCAGAAAATCCATTTCAGAAAAAGCAGAATGGTTATAGTAATTTAGCTTTTACTCATCTTATTATGAGTGTCAATCAGCTCAAAATAATGGAGGACCAGATAAATTTCATAAATTTTAAATCGATTACGTTAAGGAAAATCTAAATGAGCTTACTGGCTGTAACATTTGTTGCAACAAAGGTATCTTTGTTATATAAATAAGTATAAAACACAGAAATGAAAAAAATTTTATCAATAATCTTGCTTAATTCAATTTTATTTTTGAATATTTGTCAAGCCAATTCGAAGCCGCCTGTTAAAAAAACGGTAGATTTAACAAAATCAACCATTAATTGGAAAGCTTCAAAAGTAACTGGCACACACACTGGTACAGTAAAAATCAAAAGTGGTTTTGTAGATTTTGATGGTAGTAAGTTGACTGGAGGTACTTTTATTATTGATATGCCTTCATTGACTGTAACCGATTTGAGTGGAGGAGGAAAAGACAAATTAGAAGGACATTTGAAATCAGATGATTTCTTCGGAGTTACAAACTTTTCTGAATCAAAATTGGTTATCAAAAAAGTAACAGGAATGGCAATGGCTGGTGATTTTGTAGTAAATGCAGATTTAACCATTAAAGGAATTACCAAACCGATTACTTTTACAACTAAAGCATCAGCTAATACAGCTACTGCAACAGTAAAAATCGATCGTACAAAATACGATATCAAGTATGGTTCAGGTTCATTTTTTGAGAACTTGGGCGATAAAGCGATCGACAACGAATTCGAACTAACTATTAGTTTAGTATATTAAATTTTTCATAGGGTTTTCATTAAGAGGATGTAACAAAAGTGTTACATCCTTTTTTTTGCCCATTACTGAACTGCGAAATTGCGAAATTGCTGAATTGCGAAACTGCAAAAACGCAAAATTGCAAAACTGCAAAACTGCAAAATTGCAATTGCGGTCGCAAATAGATGGGGCGGAATGCTTTCTGCCCGTACATCGCAATATTTAAAATATAGAGAGTACGATTAATTTTCAAAAAGGGCTGGTGGCTAGTGGCTTGAAGCACGAGGCCAAAATTGCGGAAATGCTGCACTGCGTCTGAGTTCATAAAGTAGAAAGTTCATAAAGTTTTTAAAGTTGAAAAGACAAACGAATAAACGTCTCATTAACTTCGGAATAGCTGTACTGCTAAATGGCGGAATTGCGGAATTGAGTTCATAAAGTTGAAAGTTGAAAGTTCATAAAGTTATTTTGAACTAAAGGCTATCCTAATCTGGAAGCTGGTGGCCTGAGGTTAGGACACATCTAAATATATATTATGAATAATTTATATATTTGTAATAAAAAATGATGGAAGGAAAAAACTGCACTAGTCTGTACGGTGATGCAAGACTAGAAAAAAGGGGCTGCTCTTGAAATTGCGTTT
>JAKQLF010000025.1 GCA_029567325.1 Bacteroidota bacterium
TTTTGTCATCTCTATAAAACAGGTTCATGGTCTCGAAAGGTATGATTTTATTGTCCTTGTTTACGATATGAACACATGATTTTTTTATAGCTCTTACGTCAAAATTATACGCATCTATGAATTGCATGATAATTATTCTAAATAAATTGTCATAACCGAGGTTTGGTGCTTCTACGAACGGAAGGCAGCAAAGTAAACTATGCAATTTTGATGATGCTACATCTGTAGAGGTACCAGTACTAAATATTTCAAACATTTTGCGTTGCAGAGCCTCGTCCTGTTCATAAACAATGGTATTTTTACTATTATCGAGTAAATCAGTTGGATTGATATATCTGGTGAGTGGAATATTATTTCCTGCCACTTTTAGCACATATCCCATGACCAGCGCATCAGGATTGCATGGTACCGGTATCAAATCATCGGGAGTAAAAATTTCTGTTTGTTCTAATATTTTTCTTCTGACTTCTGTGAGGGTAATTCTGTTGGTTTCATGATTAAAATTTTCAAGCCTGCCAGCAATTTGTGTCGGTTGAAAAGTCACTCCTCTGATGCATTCTTGTTTAAGCGCAAATTCTATTATTTTACCTATTTCATCGTCATTAAGTCCTTTTTGTAGGGTAACTACTAACGTGGTTGAGAGATTTAATTTGTTGAGATTTTCCAGAGCTTTCTGTCTGATTTTTTCCAAATTAGCTCCTCGCAATGAAACCAATGCTTCTTCTTTAAAGGAATCAAATTGTAAATAAATTTCAAAATCCGGTGAATAGGTTTTCAATCGTTTGGCAAATTCAAAATCCCTGGCTATTTCAATTCCATTTGTATTCACCATGATGTGTTTTATTGGAAGTGTTTTTGCATAATCAAGAATTTCAAAAAATTGTGGATGAAGTGTCGGTTCACCACCGCTGATTTGCACTACATCAGGTTCCTTTTCATTTTCAACAATAGTATCCAACATTTTTTTCACTTCGTCAAATGTTCTATGTCGTCCATGTGTTGGAGAGGACCCGGCATAACAGGTTGGACAGCTTAAATTGCATCGGTCTGTAATTTCAATGATTGTAAGGCATGAATGTTGCTCATGATCAGGACAAAGTCCACAGTCATATGGACATCCAAAATGAGTCTTTGTATTGAACTTATATGGGGTTTCAGACGGCTTGTTGTAGTTCCGGATGTTTTTGTAATAGGCAATATCGTCTGCTATTATTACTTTAGAATTTCCATGTTCAGGACATCTTTTCAACATATACACGTTGCCATCTTCGAATACAATTTTAGCATCAATCCGCTTTAAACATGTCGGGCATAAACTAATGGTATAATCGTAATAAGTATAATTTCTAGTAGGCATGCGTTACAATTTTTTTAAATGTTGACATATAATATATCCAGCAAATAATACAAAGCCATTGAATACTGCTTAAGCCCAAAACATAAAATACATTTGGCTTGATAAACTCTATAAAGAAACGAAACCCAAAGTAGGTAATCATGAAAATTTTAAATAATAATCCACTTTCTTTCTTGGTATAGAGTGAAATATTTTTCAAGAAAATGAAAAGTAAGGCCAAAAAAAGAAGTTCATATAATGCAGTTGGATGTCTCATAAGTCCATCTCCCAGATCCATCCCCGTTATAAAGTTTGTTTCCTTACCATAGGTAAATTCTTTGGTTCCAGTTAAAAAACATCCAATACGACCAATGAATATCCCAACTATGATTGGAAAGGTAAACAGATCACCTGAAGAATGTTTTTCATTAATAATTTTTTTTGAAATTTCAACACCTATTAATCCTCCAAAAAGCCCACCCATTATGGATTTAGTATTAATCAATTGAACTATGCGGTCATAGCTCAATACTATAGATGGGTTTTCTAAATAACCAATTAACCTCGAACCTACAAAAGCGCCTACAATTGCTCCTAATATGATTGAAAGCCGATTGGTATTCGATATTTGATCGCTGGTCAACCTGCGTAACCTCACATAATACCTGAATGCAATAAAGAAGGCCAGATATTCTAATATTAGATGGATGTTTAATTTGATTCCAAATATGGTTGGCTCAAATGGTATATTCATTGTTATGTGAATTTAGTAAGTAAAGGTTGTGCGAAGCTATATTTGATTTAATTTCTATTGTATAGAATTAGTCATAAAAAATATACTTGGTTAAATAAAAAAAGGCCTGCCGATTTAACGGCAGACCCAATGTAAAGCGTTTCTAAATGGAAAATCGTTATTCTTGTTTTAAAAACTTCTTTGTTATTTCTTCTCCGTCGACGGAGATTTTAATTAAATAAGTTCCTATTTGTAAATCACCGACATTAAAAGTATTATGTCCAGCATCTATGCAAAAGGATTTTACAATACTGCCTTTGATGTCAAAAACCAAAGCATTGCCATTTCCTTTAGAAGTGGGCGAAACATCTACAAATAGCATATCTGTTGTTGGATTGGGATATATGTTTACATCCTCTATTGCAGTATGGCCTTTTGATTCGATAACGGTTTTGATTTCACGATTGGAATTGCCAAAACCGATATATCCATTGCAATGCATCCATTCACTGTAGGAGCCTCCGCAGGAATTGTTTTGCCAAACTCCAGTATTAGCCGATTGGTTTTCTGCTTGCCTGGTGCTGCCATTCACAGTAATATAATCGACCTGCACGTCCCTTCCAGTCGCATCATTGTTGTAATTGATAGTGATACCCCCAGTTACAGAACTTGATACACTATAATTGGCCATTGAGGTAGTCAAAGTCCAAGTGCGTACATTGGTATTACCAATTCTTAAGGTGATTTGCTCAGCGCCTGTGGTTCCTCTTGCCCTCACCGTGTAATTAACAGAACCGGATCCGCCTCCAGTTCCTCCGCCTCCGCCTGAACTTGATCCTCCATCCCAAACAGTAACATTCGATCCTCCACTGCTTTGATAACCCTCTGTTCCCATGACCTGATAAGAATGGGCTCCTAGATTCCAACCTCTATTGGCCCATGCATTCACGTGGTTGGCAAAAGTAATGGTTGCATTGCTTCCAGTAGCTCTTTTGGATGTTCTGACACTCCAGTATTGATAGAAGGTAGCAGTGCCCTGAATGGAAGGCTGATTCACTCTCTGAGTCCTATATAAGTCATAAGTACCATCATCTGTGGTAACGGTTCCAACTGATGAGGCTCCCGGAGGTCTCCAGGTACCCCAGCTTTCCACAACGTAATACTCAACCAGTGGATTGGTGGTCCAGCCATACAATGCCAAATAGGTATTTCCACTTTGGTTGAAGTAACCAGCATTGTAACCAACAATCCTTGTATTAGTGCCGGTTTGCCAACCTTTACCACCTACGCAATTTCCAACATTGGTCCAGGATGTGCTATACGCTCCCCCGGAGCCCAGGTTTATGCATGCACTACCCTGGCCGTCACTCCACCAAGTATAATAAAAGCCATTGTTGGTTCCTGTAGAATTACTGCAGATTTGTTGTGCTTGTATTTGATTGACGATCATGATCGCCAAGCATCCCGCCAGAAAGCTTCTTCCTTTGGCCAAAAACTGTGTTGTTTTCATTTTCATGTAGCTTAATTTTTAAAAAATGTGATTTGAATTTTAATCAACCATCTCATATGATTAGGTGGTAGACAAAACGAAGTAGGCCTGATTCATTTTTCGAAGCTAAAACTACATGATGTGCCTGCTTCTGCACTAGTAATTTTGTCTAAATAATTGGGGAATTTGTCCAAAGATTATAATGGTATTGATAATCAATGAAGTGTAATATTGGGAAAAGGTGTGATACGGCAATAAAAAAGTTTAATACCTTTTATGGTTACTTAATTGAAGCTGATATTCTTTTGGTGTGATATTGTAATGTTCTTTGAAAACTTTAGTGAAATAGGAAGGATCTGCAAAGCCACATTCATAACAAATCTCACTGATGTTCATATTGTTCTCATTGAGTAAAGTTGCAGCTTTATTTAGTCGTTTTATTTTGATAAGGTCGTTGATGGAGTGTTTTGAAAGAGATTTAAATTTTTTATAAAAAGCGCTTCTGCTCATATTTACAGCATCAATGATGTGATTGACATTGAAAGCCGCATCATTAAAATTGTTTTCTATCAAATCAAGAATTTGTTCCATAAATGCGATGTCCATTTTGTTGGAAAGAGATGGGTTTTGGATATATCCTTCCTCACTTATAAGCTCATTTCTAACTTTTTCCTTTTTGCGAATGAGATTGTCAATTCTGGCTATGAGCACTTGAGCATCAAATGGTTTTCCAATATAATCATCTGCGTCTGTTTCAAAGCCTATGACTATATCTTCTGCACCAGATTTTGCTGTGAGGAGAATGATGGGTATGTGAGAATATTTAATATCGGATTTCAATAAACTACAAAGTGTGATACCATCTATTCCAGACATCATTACATCGCAAATAATGAGATCTGGCAAATATTCATTCAAGTAACTTTTATATTCCAAAGGGTTTGTTGTGGTGATCACATCATACCTTTCTTTGAGAACGGAGTGTATATAATAGGTGATTTCCTGATTATCATCAATTACAAGTATTGTTTTGAGTGTTTTGTCAGACTCAATAAATACTTTATCAGGAATGGTGGGGGTGGGTTGAATTATTTCATGTTTATTTATGAGCAATTGGATAGGAATGTCCACCGTAAAAACACTTCCCTCGCCATAAACACTTTCTACATCAATGCTGCCTTCCATCAATTCTACCAGTTTTTTGGTGAGGTTGAGCCCTATGCCGTTTCCTTTTTTACTTTCATAGGACGAGTTGGAAGTGTAAAACCTTTCAAAAATCTTTCCAAAGTCATCTTCATGAATACCCGATCCTGTATCTGCAACACTCAAAGTCATGGATGAAGCATGCCGGTGGATGACCAAGTTAATATTGATTATGCCGCCTTGCTGTGTATGTTTAACAGCATTTGATAACAAGTTATTAAGTATTTTTTGAAGCTTATCTTCGTCAAGTCTGGCCATGCAGGTATCAACCGAGGTGTTAATGTGCATGGCAATACCCTTTAATTCAGACAGGATTCTGAAGCTGTTGACGTTTTCTTTGACAGTCTGCACCACATCAATATCTGAATGCTGAATTTTCATCATTTGGTTCTCCAGCTTGTTGAAATCCATGATCTGATCGACCAGGATTTTGAGTCTTTCGGCATTGCTATAAATAATATCAATGTTTGCTGTAGGTCCGAGATTTTTTCTCAATTGATCCAAAGGCCCAAGTATAAGAGTCAAAGGCGTCCTCAACTCATGTGAAATGTCGGCATAAAACTGACTTTTCAATTGATTGAGCTCTTCAATTTTCTCTTTTTCAAGATGCTCCTTCCATAATGTATTTTTTAAGTTTATGGATATCAATGTATGTTTTCTAAAATAGTAAATGAGGAAAATGGCAATACCGAGATAAATAAGTTTTGCAAACCAAGAAGCCCACCAGGCAGGAAGCACAACGATCTTCAAGCTTATACCTTCTTCATTCCATAAGCCATCATTGTTGGACGCTTTTACTCGAAAGGTGTATGTCCCTGGGTCTAGGTTGGTGTAAGTTACACTGCGTTGGCTGCCTACGAAGTTCCAGTCGTCTTCAAAGCCCTCCAAATAGTAAGCATATTGATTTTTTGCTGGAGCAAGAAAGTTAAGGGCAGCAAACTCTATGGTAAAAATAGAATGCTCGTGCTTTAACGTTAATGTCTTGATGCCATTTAATTCCTCCTTCAAAATACCAGTATCGTCACCTGGAATTACTGGCTTGTTCATTACGCTTAAACTAGAAAAAACTATATTTGGTATGATTTTGTTTTGGCCTATGGCCTTTGGGTCAAAAACATTAAAACCATTATTTCCTCCAAAAAAGAGGAGTCCATCTTTATTTTTGAAAGAAGATCTGCTCAGAAATTCTTTTCCTTGCAAACCGTCCTCCTCGTTGTAGTTGATAAATTGAGGTTTATCACCCGGTGTAAATCTTGAAAGCCCTCCGTTTGTACTCAACCACAAATTACCATAATCATCCTCTTCAATAGATTTTATTGAATTGTTGGCCAACCCATCTTCCACCGTAAATTTGATAAAACTACTGTCCTTTTTATTAAATAGATTCAAACCATTACTTGTGCCTATCCATATGTTTTGCTTACTATCTTCAAAGAGCACATTAGCACTGTTATAGCTAATACTTTTAGGATTCTTTGGATCGTTTCTATAGGTCACGAAAGAGTTGTTCTTGCGATTGAAAAAATCGACTGCTTCTGATGTAGATATCCAGATATTGCCATCACTATCTTCCAATAATTCTTTTACCCAATCGCTCGAAATACTTTTTGTCGCACCAGAATAATCAGTAATTATTTTTTTGAAAGTTTCATGCTCACGATCCATAAAATTGAGCCCTCCTCGCATAGAAGCTATAGCAAGTTCACCTTTGGATGTCTCTATCAGATCAAACATACTGTTACTGCCTATAGACGTTGAGTCGGTTTCAGAATAATGGTATCTTTTAAATTTTCCTGTTTGCTCATTCATCAGATTCAATCCACCTTCCCATAATCCAATCCACACTTTATTATCTCTGGTTCTCAAAATAGACCATACAGCATTCGAACCCAGTGAAGTAGGATCAAATTCATTGTGTTTGAATTCTTTGTAGAGTTTTGTCTTTTTATCGTAGACATTGAGGCCATTCTCTGTGCCAATCCAAAGTTTATCCTCTTCATCCAGAAATGTATTGATTCTATTGTCAAATGGGGTTTTGCCATCATTTGATTTGCGATAAATATGCTGAAATTTGGCGAGTGCAGGATTTATATAATTTATACCTTGTCCGTATGTGCCTATCCAAATAGTCTTTTGATTATCCACATAAAGGCAATGGATAGAATTGTCGGACAGGCCTTTTGGGTCGTTGGGATCAAAAGTATATTTTTGAAATTTTGCGTTTGGTTGAGGCTTGTCGGAAATATCGAGCAAGTTAATTCCTCCATTCTCAAGCCCAATCCATAACCTTTTATGATCATCTTCTATAAATGAAAATATAGCTCCCTTGGATATAGCGCCACTGTTGTTAGGACTAGAATGATATGTGCCAATTTTGAATTTATCAGTGTTTGCTTCTTCAAAACTTAAGTATTTGAGACCATCAGAGTTGGTGCCTATCCAAATGGTACCATTAGAATCTTCGTATAATGAAAAAATGATGTCAATTCCAGAGGCATTCCCGTCATTATTGGTGTCAATCATCCTGAAATTAAAACCATTGATACTCATAAGAGCGAGGCCCTGAAAAGTCGCTAGCCATAATCGTCCTTTGGAATCCCAAAGCATGTCCAAAATGGCAAGCGTTTGATTGACTTGTTTTGAAATACAGTTTTTAGGATTGTATATAAACAAACCTTCAGGCGATGCTATCAGAAGTTGACCGTCTTTGAGCTCATATATTTTTTTGATATAATACCTTACGTTGTCCACAGGTAGAAATCGGTCCATCTTGCGATCATATAGACTTAGCCCCTTATTTGTCCCGATCCATAATTGCTTTTTGGAATCCTCAAAAAGACAAGTGATATTGTTGTTGAGGAGCCCGGGTTTTCCTCCGCCAGTATGTTTATAATTTTTGATGGTTACCCCATCATACCTATTGAGACCATCGTCTGTACCAAACCACATGTATCCTTTGTGGTCTTGTAAAATTTGTTTTACCCAACTGCAAGACAAGCCATCCTGAACAGTCAAATGCCTAAAGTAAAGGTCATTCTGTTGACCAAATATTATAGTTAATGCTCCAATTTGAATCCACAATATCAAAACTGTCTTCATTCCCGATAAGTTATTCCAAAAGACGTTTAATCCAATATAGAACAATGTGACGTCAGTGCTTTAAAGATTTAAAAGGCATCGGCCATGCCCAAGGCAATCTACACCTCTTCTACCGTTGCCCTACTAATTGTAAAACTGACAATATTAATAAATATTTTAATAATCATTTGACGAGAAATCAAATAATAATTTGGGCAAAAACCTTTAACGAGGAATTGAAGTTTGTTTACATATAATAATACACTATTTTAATTATGCAAGTAATAAATTTCATAGGTATAATGCTTGATGCGTTCTGGCTAACTTACTTTCGGAGATTTACCAGATTTAATCTGTTGCTGTAAAGTTTAACTATTGACTAAATCAACATTGTATCTATGAACAAACCACTTTACTTTTCAGTAAAACAACTAATGGTTTGTGTTACAATAGTAAGCCCAGCGAAAATAAGCGCGCTGTTTTTTTGCCCAGATTGGTAGAGCAAAAAGGAAGCAGTAAGAAATAGACTTGCCCTGAAAAAAGCCAAAGCAGGCATTTCGAGTCTATTTGAAGACCTTGGAGCTGCATACATTCCCCATAAAAAAACTGCAATGCCAATTAGTAACACCGCTAATAAAAGTTTGGAAAATAAATTCCATGATTTGGTCATTCCATAATAACCCAAAGCAAATAACATCGCTATTTCAAGTAGAAATGTAATGGTTTGATTCAGTGTTTTTAATAGTTCACCCATTTTAATATCTTCAATAAAATTGATAGTTCTTGAAATGTCAAATCTATCAATTAATGCTGTTTAATCCAAAACAAGAAATCCATTGGTATCCTGTTTGAAATTGCATGCCCTTATTTAAAAGTATTTTGAATTTATTTTTGCTTAAAGAGGCATGAAGATCTGGGATAGAATGAGTGTCTTTTCAATCTTTCTTCGGATGATAATACAATATAATAGCTCCACCTTTAAAGATTTTGGTCTTTTGAAGATCAAAAATAACCCTGCCGTTGATGTCTTTAAATAAGTGTGATCCACTTCCTTCCACCATTGGGTATATGCACAGTTGTAATTCATCAATCAAGTTAAGATTTAATAATTGTATAATTAAACTCCGACTACCGTGCAAAATCTCATGAAAGTGTACCACCTTATCTCATTCAAAGTGTACCACTTTTGATAGGGTAAGTGATCGTTCTACAAAGATATTTATTTATTTGATAATC
>JAKQLF010000082.1 GCA_029567325.1 Bacteroidota bacterium
TATTAGGCTTACCTAAAACGTGAGCAAGTCCGCCCCTGCGGTTTGTTTGATGCTCACGTTTTAGGTAAGCCTAATAATTCAACCCGGAGTTGCTTAACAGGTTAGCCGTGGCGTGGCTAAAACCTACAAACACCTATACCACATCTTTTGACATTTTAAAGCTAAGGCTTATGAAAGCGATGTTATGCAGCAGTTCATCGTAGTATCTTGCAGAACCGGCATGAATTGGGTTTAGGTGCAAATCATCGTCATCAACTATTACCCCGGCATCAACAAGCAAGTCCGTTATTGTTTGGGCTGCATTGAGTGTATCTCTCCTGTACTTGTCTTTTATGTACAGGCGTAAACTCATGGTGGATTTACTCAAAGGGAATATCACACCCTTTTCAATTAACCGGCTTGACCATTCCTGCATTTGCTCAACGATCACTGGTTTCTGTTTGGCAAGAAATTCCTTGTAGGCTGCATTGCCTATCATTTTACCTTTCACCATGTTTATTGCCTTGTGAACGTCTGCCCATGTAGCGGGTCTAAGTTTTTCCTGTTTACTTGCCCAATCATGTGCTACCTTTCGGATGGCAATAGCCTGATTGTTGTTCTTCTTACTGATTACTCTCCCGGTGAGGACAAATCGGATAGTAATACTGCCAGCGCCTAATTTTTCTTCCTTGAAGGGCGGGATAGGCACCGAAAAATAAGTTTGAAATCTTTTTGACATAAAAAATGCTCCTTTTTAGGGAGCAAATTACTTAAAAACACCTATACCACGTATTTTATTTATTCATTTGATTGTACATTTCATCAAACTTCCACAGCCATTCCCTGCATATCTTCACACGATCTTGTAGTTGTTGCTTTCTTTCTGCTGCAAATGGCTGTACTGGTATTTTAAATACCCTTTTGTGTATTGGAATGTGTTCAAATAGCATAGAGTGTTCCCATTTTGCCCATTCTTCCAAAAAATCAGGACTTTCCGTACTGATAGCGTTCATTTTTTTGAGTAGCCTATTTTGGTAGTCATACATTATTTCCACCGGCATACTTACCAACGTTTTTGCAATCTCACCTACTTTTGCCCCGCTAATTTCCATATAACCCTGAACCTGCTCTATATAATTATTTTCAGGCTTTTTATGAATGGCTTTTAAGAATCCGGGATAATCCCAAATGCTCTTATTATCTGTAATTTTAGTTGCTTTCATTATTTCTTCACCAACAAATATATCCGGCTCCCCTGTAAAGTAATCGTTTGATATGCGAATATCGTTTTTGGTGTAAAGCTGCTTATCTACCCTTGAAAGAAGATTTATGCAATCGTTTTCTGTTGATTTGCCTTTTCTTGTGTACTCAATATCCATCGCCTCCCGGTCAACTGGTATCATTCCTTCTACTGCCCAAGCGTACCACTCCATTAAATACTCAATACAGCCATCAGAAAGCACTATTTTTTGCCCGTTTTCTTTTCTTACAAGCAATTCTGCCATTTCGACCTTTTGGCTGTCGGTGAGGCTTGTAGATGCCTCATATTTAGCCAATTTTTGAGCCTGCAATGCGGTTAACACAGGATTATCCCTACTATTTGCCATCATTTTAGTGATTGCGGAACACCTACACTTGAATTTATCGAAGTTTACTTCACTCATTTGCTTAATTTTTTGTACATCATTTCGTATGCACTGGTTACAGTTTGGTTATCTATCTGTTTTACAAATGCCTCAAAACTTAACAGGCCGTCTTTACCTTCCAATTCCCTACAAAGCAGCAAATCACTTACATATTGGGCTATTTTTTGATTTTCATTCTTTGGCTCCTGCCTTTTCTGTATCACTGGTTCTTCTTCCATCTGCTTTGACAACTTTTCTTTTATGAACTGGTGGGCGGTTTGGTAGGCTTCATCGGCACTCTCTCCTGCTTCCATCTCTATCTCCACCCCCAACTTGTTCCATGACTTTAAACCATAGCTGTTTACAGCCTCATAGCTTTCTCCGTAGGTGATCTTTGTTATTACCATGTTGTGTATTGTTTTTTATTTTTGTGAATTAAGGAAATCTTGCTCATTCTTTAACGATACTTCATTGGGTAATGCCGCTACAATCCATATACGAGTGTCGTTTTGATTGAATACTCCCTTTGAGTCTGCATTAATCTTTAAGCACATATCCATCCATTCCAAAACCTTCTTGTTTGATATTGGCAATTCAAATCTTTGGTTACTTTCCCCAAAATAAAAGCATAATTGGTATTCTAAATTTTCTGCACTGGCTAAACCGGCAGCATCTTCGGGTATCCCGTACTTTCTACAAAATGACACTCCATGCTGAAAACCTGCGTTATAAGCCTCCAATCCTGTCATTTGCTTTGTCTCTTTACTCATAGTGATTGTTGTTTTTTGGTTTGGTTACTTGCTTTTTACTTCTTTATGGTTTGTGGTTGGTAGGGTTTGGATGGCTTTCTTTTTACGGGAGTTAAAACTATTTTATTGCCTACTTTATGAAGTGTGCTAACTGTTGGCTTGCCAGTATCGTCCTGAACGTAGCACCAAAGCCCTCCCCATTGGCTACCTATTGACTGTATGGCTTTAAGGCAATAAATCTTTCTTTCATACCCCTGATTGCTTCCTACAATGTACTTGCCTCTTACTACTAAAGCAATGTCAAATTTGCCCTTATTTTTGCCGTGGGCGTGGCGATAGAGATGAATCATGTTACTGTTTTATTTGTTTTGAATTTTATCCTGAACCATTTCAATAATCCTGTTATAGGTTTGTGGGCTTATCCTATTCATGTAATGCAGGTTTCTAATTTCCATTAATATTGACCTGCCATCCTTTTCATTGCCACTAATAAACCATTCCAATGGCTGTGAAAAGTCAATCTTTGGCTTGTACGATACGGTAATTCTTATGCTGTCTGTGGATAGATAAAAAATGGAATCTGTATGCCAAGAATTTGGACTAATGTAAAAGCTAATATTTTTTGAATCTAAAGCCCTGTTCACTCTTTTGTCTTTCT
>JAKQLF010000099.1 GCA_029567325.1 Bacteroidota bacterium
TATTAGATTTGGCAGATACTATGCAAATTTCTGATGCTCTACAAAGTAGTCACTTACTCATTGCTAGGTCAGGTTATACTACCGTGATGGATATTGCCCATTTGGACATTAAGGCAATTTTTATACCCACACCTGGACAAACTGAGCAAGAATATCTAGCTAAAACATTATCTATACATTCGAAATATACGTGGATAGCACAGCAAAATGTCTCCGAAATAAAAATTTAGGTTGAGGTAAGGTTGCAAATAGACCAATCCATAAAGATACCATACTAGACTTCATTTGAAATATCAGTTTTTAGACTTACCTTTGTGGTATGATAGATGTTGTAAAAATGGATATTCGGAAGCTATCTCTAGATGAAATCAGAGAAGTTATCACTGCCAAAGGAGAACCAGCTTTTCGTGCCAAGCAAATATATGAATGGTTGTGGCAAAAGTCCGCTTTTTCATTTGAAGAAATGACCAATTTGTCTAAACCACTTCGACAATATTTGGATGAAAATTTTGAAATTCGCGCCATAAAAACGGATAAAGTTCAGAAAAGTAATGACGGCACTATCAAAAGTCGTTTTGTGTTGCATGATGGACATATGATAGAGTCAGTATTGATTCCTGTGCCTGATGATGATCGATATACGGTATGTGTTTCTACACAAGTAGGTTGCAGTCTCACTTGTAAGTTTTGTGCCACTGGACAAATGAAAAGGTTGAGAAATCTTGACCCATCAGAAATTTATGATCAATATGTTTTGGTCAATAAACAATGTATGGAAACCTTTGGTCACCCACTGACAAATGTGGTTTATATGGGTATGGGCGAGCCATTGCTTGCTTATGCTAGCACTATGAAAAGTGTAGAATATTTGTGTGAACCCTTTGGACTCAATATTTCACCCAAAAGAATTACCGTCAGTACTGCAGGTATTGCCAAAATGATCAAAAAACTCGCAGACGAAGAAGTCAAA
This sequence comes from Bacteroidota bacterium, assembly GCA_029567325.1. GTDB lineage: Bacteria > Bacteroidota > Bacteroidia > Chitinophagales > Saprospiraceae > JADKBO01. The sequence continues at coordinate 971 of JAKQLF010000099.1, forward strand.
TTTAATTTAGCACTATCTCTTCATGCTGCTGATGATGTCAAAAGAGATGAAATCATGCCAATCAATGAGCAAAATAATCTCGAAGTGCTGATGGAATCACTAGACTATTTTTATCAGAAAACGGGCAATAAAATCAGTTACGAATACATAGCTTTCCAGAATTTTAACGACAGCATAGAAGATGCTAAAAATCTGACCAAACTTTGTAAAATATTTCCTGTAAAGGTCAATATCATCGAATACAATCCAATCGATGGATCTCCATTTGTAAAATCAGATGAAGATAGACTAAATCTTTTTGCAAAATATCTCAAAAGCCAAGACATCACTGTCACCGTGAGAAGAAGCCGTGGCAAA
>JAKQLF010000131.1 GCA_029567325.1 Bacteroidota bacterium
CCTGGAGTAGCATTCCACACAGACAAAGCAACACTTTTTGAGGAGTTTTGCCAATAACAGAATAATGCATACCATTGAAAAAGGTATACCAATGAAAGTTGCCACATGACCCTTGGCATGTCTTTGATAGCTCCAAAAATTTCTACAAATGGTGACAAAAATCCATGATTGGCATTTCTGATCCTTTCTAATTCTGCGGTGTCAGGTGGAATTTCTTTGGTGGTTTTTAAACTCCAAAGGATACTGGCAATCGAACAAAATGCCCCGAGAAAAAAAGATGCATACACCCAAGTGGGCAATTTGCCTAGGTAGCCCGTAAATAAAAGAGGAAAAATAAACAAAGAAAGATTTGCCAAGGTCTGACCCAAACCTGTGAAAAAACTCTGGGCCTGAAATCCTAAACCTTGCTGCTTTGTATCCAAATTGTCAGCTATGAAAGCTCTATAGGGTTCCATGGCAGTATTATTTCCTGCATCCAAAATCCACAACAGTCCAGCCGCCATCCATAATGAAGACGAAAAGGGGTAAATAAGTAAAGTTATACTACAAAGTATGGCACCTATCAAAAAGTAAGGTTTTCTCCTTCCCCACCGATCACTCCATGTTTTATCACTCAATGCTCCGATAATGGGCTGAATGATCAAACCGGTAAGTGGCCCTGCGAGATTCAGAATAGGAATTTCGTCGGGGCTTGCTCCCAACATATCATAAATGGGGTTTACAGCACTTTGTTGTAGGCCAAAACTGTATTGGATTCCCAAAAATCCTACATTCATGTTGATGATCTGGGAAAATGTCATTTTAGGTTTGAAATTCATGGCTTTAGCTTGGACTTAAATCTGATTGAAAATGAAGTGATTAAGCGGTTTTAATTTGGTAATTTTGATCAATGATGATGTCAGAAAGTGCTTTATGTCTGCTGATGATTTCATGTTCTATTGCAAGTACTTTTTCCACAAATGGCGTAATCGGGTCTCTTGCTCTCTTTTTACGGTTTTCGAGCGTACTCTTATAATCCCGGTCTATAAATATTTTGACATCTATATTTTGTAGCAAAGAAGTATAGGTTCCTTCTACAATGATTACCGAATTAGGACTCAGATTTACGACTTCTTCGTTGATTTCGTCATTTGCATAATCAGAAAGTGGTTTGATGAGTTGGTTGGAATTATTGGATTTAATGTCCTCAATGTGTTTTTCCAATAAGTCTAAATGGACTTCATGTGGGCCAACATTTTCGAGATTTTTTTCTCGATTTTTATGGTTTGATAATGGAGGTAATTTAAAGTAATCATCCATGTGTAAAATGATTTTGGGTTGATTTGCTCTTTCTAGTAATTCAGCCATTGCAACTGCCAGTGTTGATTTACCGGATCCGCTTTCTCCTGAGATGGCAATTGCAACTGGTGCTGTTCCTATTTTATGGGAAATGATATCCAATACCTGACTCGCTAGGTTTAAATATTCAATTTTTAATTCTATGAAATCTCCGACCATTTGATTACTTTTTGGTTACTAGGTTAGAAAAATGCTTGCAGCTGCAGAATACATATCCTGATGCCGAGTAGGTAAGTGGTTTTTGACCTTTACCAGTAAAAAATTGTGATTCTATATATTCAGAAAATGCGAAATCTTCTGAAACCAAAAAAGCTTTATATCTATCTTGAATTTTATCTGCCTCTGAAATCAAGCCATTCATTCTCAAACCTAGTGCAGTGAGTCCCATCCATACCGGCCAAATACCCCCATTGTGAAAGTGATGTGGTTGATTTTTGAATTGATAATTATAATTCGTTGCAATTGCAGTCCAATCTTCGTCATGCTCATCTATGGTAGGCCAAAAAGCAGGAATAAAACCTGCGAGTGATTCTTGCGACCATAATGATGCAAGGTAGTCTTGGAGAGCAGCCAACTGTTCTTTGGAATAAAAACCCAAAATTAAAGCAAGAGCATTTCCAGCGGCGTCAAATCTTTTGAAAATACCGCCTGGGTGAAAGCCACAAATGAAATAAGGCGGTTGATCTTCCAGATTTCTTTCATACAAACCTTTGTGATATGCCTTAGGAAGCAAATCAGGTGTCATCCAGAAATTGATTGTGATAGCTGTTTTAATGTTATGCGCTTTGAGCTTTAATTCATGATTATTCAATAAGTCACCCCATAAGCTTGCCGCCCAGAAATACAATAAATTGTCGTACAACAAATATCCATGGTATGGATATTCATCTGCCCAATTACCGCTCATTGGTGTGTAAATCAAATGTTTACCATTGAATTCCCAAGCACTTAGTAACTTGAATTCTTTTTTGATATCTTTTTGTAAAAACTCTAGGCCTGAAAAATCTTTAGACTGCATGATGTATTGTGCAGCACCGACCAGAAACCATGTTGTGGCATCCACTCTACCAACCAACGATCCAAAACTTGCTTGGTCATTATTTGGGTCCACATTACTTGGAATAGTGCCCAGTTTTTGGTCACGAGCATTCCACAAAGTAGAAAGTGTGTTTCCTAGTCCATCAATGATGGTACGATCATCGGAAAGTATGCCAGCCAATCCGCCGACAATGCCATCTCTGGCCCAAATTCTCCGATAATTGTCGGCATCTATAATCCCCGCAAGAATTCCTTGGTCCGTACACGCATTTCTGATCTGCTGAAGTGCACGATTTAATATGTCATCCGCGTGTTGTCCCATGTTTTTATTTTTACATATTGTTATTTTGACTTCTATTTCCTCTTAAGTCTATCCTAGATAATTGCCCATTGTTTTTAGCAATCCAAACATTGCCATTCAACCATTTCATCTGTCTGATCTGTCCCCGCAATTTGTTGGTAGCAATTGTCTTCGCTTCATATGACCAATTTCCTTTATTTATCAAAACAGTACCTGGGTCTGCATCCATTCTGCCTATTTGAGCATTCATTTCATAAAAATTACTGCCGAGTATGATATCTTTCTTTCCATCACCATCAGCATCAACAAAAATTGCATCCATGACTTTGCTAAATTGTGCTTCAATAGGCAACGGACGAAATAAAAATCCATTTTTTTGATTTTCATAAACGCCGGTTTGTAAAGATGTAATTCGGTGGTTTTTTGCCTTTTTCAATAGGTCCTTTGACCAAATGTCATTCAATGTCAATTTTGAGAAATCGCTGGCGTAAATGAATTGCTTTTTTAATGAGGGCATTTGTTTTACGAGTTCTTTCATAGTCGCAAAAGGAACTTCGCGGCCATTATCATATAATGAAATGATTTGTTCTGATTTTCCATTTTTGTCAAAATCATCCACATACATATTTAGAGCTAAAGTTGAATCAGCTTGCCATTTACTATTCAAACCCAAATTGCCAACAAAGATGTCTAAATCGCCATCTCCGTCGATGTCTTCCAATTTCACACAATGATAAAGTCCTTTTGGAATCGACATTTCTGAAACTTTATATCTATTTCCTTCTTTTGTCCAAATTTTCAAACCACCCCATTCTGTTGCTACAACTATATCACGATCCCCATCGCCATCTAAGTCACCTGCTTCTGCGTCAGTTACCATGGCTACAGCATCTTCTATCTTTAAATAGGTTTTTGTCTCGTCTTGAAATGAATTGTTTTTGGAATTGATCAAGATTTTACTTGGTGTATCTTGTCCATATTGCCAAGGCTTGTTTCGACCAAAAATGATCAAATCCTCAAAACCATCTTCATTGACATCTTCCACCAGAATGTCTGAGGCATTTATTTGCAAACTAGGATCAAAAGCAGTTTCTGCCCTGACCCAACCATCTTTCAAATTGAGGTACAATCTGGGCATATTGTATTCGGATGTGGTGTAAAACTCACTACCTCCTGATCCAACAACCAAGTCAATTCTACCATCTTTATTCACATCCACAAACTCGGCACAAACATCCTCATAAAGACTATCATTCTTCATACAAACTGGAGTCACATCCTTCATTACCACGCCATTCCAAGTCAACAATCTTGGTTTTTTAAAACGAGCATTTCCCAAATAAATGAAATCAATTTTTAAAGTAGCATCTTGATAAACACTCATTGCGGGGCCTTCTGTAGAGGTCATCATGGGCATCAAAAATTCCCGGTCAAATTCTACAAATGCATTCTCCTCATGGCTAAATGGAAAATTTTCCACTTTCAAGTTGAGTGGGGGATTGTCAAAAAGTGTATTCAGGGAAGAAAAGTCAAATCGACTAATTGATTTTTCATACTGGATAGAATTGTTGTTTTCTGCTACCGTAGTCACTTTGGTAATCGTGCCATCAAACCAAATTACCCACAAGGAATCCGGCTTTTGATTGTCAATTGTAGAAATATAATTGTCGATGTGAGATGCTGATAAATACCCAGATTCTTTAAAATTCTCGGTAATGGTCACCTGTCCTTTTGTAAAAGCAATGATTTTACTTCCAATGGCTTCAGGGTTTGAAGCTGGGCCTTTAAGTATTACCTTATTCAATGCTTTTTGCCCGTTTTCTACAGATAAATTTTTATAAAAGGAAATTCCATCATTGATGTTGTTGGTCACAATTTCCAAATCTCCATCTTTGTCAAAATCTGCATAAGCCAGGCCATTTGAGAAAGTTCCTTTATCTGATTTAATCGCAGAGGCAGCGTTGTTAAATTTTAAATTTTCGCCCTGTAGAAATAATACATTGGGGATTTTTATTTCTGGAAGTTTTTGAAGTACTGTCAAATCTGATTCATCAAATTCTTTTCGCTCAATTTTTTCTTGTAAAACATCGTCTACAATGAAATCAATATAGTCGATGTCATTCATCCTCCTTGGGATGCCATTTGTGATGAAAATATCCCTTTGTCCATCATTGTCAAAGTCTTGGATGATGGTGCCCCATGACCAATCTGACGCATGAACACCAGCCAATTGACCTACTTCAGAAAATAATCCGTTACCCCTATTGAGCTGCAAATTATTTCTGGAATATTGATGATTGTAACCTTGTTTTAATTTAAATTGATAAATGTTATAAGGATCTTCACCTTCTGATCTCTTGAGCATTTCATAATCAGCAGGCAACATATCTAAGCTAAAAATATCAGGTTGCAAATCGTTGTTGATGTCGGCAATGTCAACTCCCATGGTAAATCTGGAAGTGTGCATCAAAGACGAATCCACCATATCTTTGAAAACGCAGTTACCTTGATTGATGTACAAATAATCGTTTTCATGGAAGTCATTTCCCACATAAATATCTTGCAAACCATCTAAATTGAGATCACTGATTTTTACCCCTAATCCATAACCAAGTGCACTGCTGTGTATGCCTGATTTTTGAGTGATATCCACAAATTTTTTCCCGTCATTTCTGTACAAACGATCTCCTGAAGTAGGGTGATATTTCCCTTTGTTTCTGGATCTTTCTCCAAATGTGCCATTTTTATGGATACTATGATTCAATAGAAATAGGTCCAAATCTCCGTCCATGTCAAAATCCGCAAAAGCAGATTGTGTAGAAAATCCTTGAAAATTCAAACCATAAAGAGCGGCCGATTCTACATAATGTGGAACACCGCTTGAGTCAATTTCCGTGCAAACAAATAATTTATTGATCCCTTTGAAAATAGGCTCGAAATTTACTTGACAGATATAAATGTCTTTTAATCCATCGTTATTGACGTCTATTATATTTACGCCAGTAGAAAATCCTTCAAAGACAAAGTTTGATGACTTACTGATGTCTTGAAATGCCAATTTTCCCTTATTAATATACAATTTACTTTCGCCTTCATTGGCTGTAAAAACTACATCGTCCAATCCATCATTATTCAAATCAGCAGTTGCAACGCCTCCACCATTGTAGTAATACATATAGCTAAAAATGTTGCGTTCGTTGGTAGGATTCAACACATTATTGAAGTCTATGCCGGTTTGAGCGACATCCAGCAATTCAAAGACAGCTTTCGTTTTTAGCTCAGATGTTCCTTTATCCGCTTGATCCTTACAAGCCAAACAAAAGAAAACAAGCAATAGAATGAAAAACGCCTTATTCATATAAATTAGTTTTATGAATGAGGGCGACGTCATTATTGATTGCCGTGATCACCACAGGATGTTCTTTGTGTTTTACCAATGCAAGTTTTCTGGCTTCACCTTCATAAGAATAGCCAAACTTCGCTGTGGTTTGGGCAGGAAAGCTCTTCCCATTATATTTCATGATCAATCCTGAATTCCCATCTAGTTTTGTGAAATTTGAAGAAAAATGATAGAAATTACCGACAGTCAATATCTCTTTTTTACCATCTCCATCGAAATCATTCACTAAAAAATCATTGATACTTGACCATTGTGCCATGGCGTCAAAATATACGATGGTAAATCCTCCTTTTCCATCATTGATTGCAGCAAAAGATCTTGGCTCATTCAGTTCTTTGACGATGCTTTTATTTATTTTCTCTTTGGAAATTAACTCTTGAATCGATTTTTCCGCAAAACTTGCATGCTGAAGATTCTCCTTTTTGAGAAAAGTTAATTGAGAAGTGACTTCTCTTTTTAAAAAGACTGGCTTGTCTTTCCCATCAATAGTTTTGGTCAGAACATTATCTTGACTTCCGTTGCCATCATAGTCACTGACAAATAATTTGACGGGGTGTTGTACATCAGGAATTAGACTGAAATTACTTCCTAGATTGCCGAAAAGCAAATCAATGTCTCCATCAAGATCAATATCATCCGCAGTTACTGTATTGTACCAACCTTTTTTATTCTCAAATATTTTATTTTGTTGTAATTCAAATTTACCTGCTTCGAAGTTAAATAGGGTGGGTTCAAACCAATGGCCTACAACAAGTAATTCATTTTTTCCGTCCTTGTCGAGATCTTCCCAAACCGCATCTTGTACATTGCCTACAAATTGGAGTTTTCCCATCGTTTGAGCATTCGCTTTGGTAAACACCCCTTTCTGGTTGAGCATCAAATAACTTTCTGGCGTTTGTCCAAAAGCTCGAGTTACATTTCCTCCGCCAAGAAACAAATCTAGATCCCCATCTGAATCGACATCAATTGGCAAAGCAATAGATAAATTGGATGTTGTTTTAGGAAACTTACCAATGGTGAAATTGCCCTTTCCATCATTGAAAAACAGTCTGGGTAAAATTTCAAGTTCTGATGGTAATGATTCATTCCCTCCTGAGAGTATAATCAGATCTCTATCACCATCATCATCTGCATCAAAAAAAGTAGCTGCTACATCTTCGAATGTTATGAATCTATCGAATGCCTTTTCTAGTTTGAGTGTGAAATTGCCGATCGATTCATCATACAGGTAAAGTTGGCCAACCTGACCTTTTGCTCCACCCATAAAAATATCTTCATGCCCATCTCCGTCAACGTCTCCTATCGCTAGTGCTGGCCCTTGTCTGGAGTATTTAAATGGAATATTGGGTTCATAATAAAAGTCAACGAAATCATTTTCTTTGTGTGCAAGGAATGGGGATGTCAATTGATTGAACAAAGGTTTGGAGATGTTTATTTGACTATTTGATACGGTTGATTTATTTGAAACCTCGGTATATGTAAATGTAAGTAAGGTGTCAACTGGCAGATTTTTGACCCATTGTAATTGGCCGTTTGGCCATAAAATACTCATAGAATCAACTTGGTCGATGTTACCCAGACCAAAAGTTAGTTTATAATCGACGCTGCTTTGAAAGCCTCTGCTGGGCATTAATTCTCTTTTTAGAATACCCGATGATGTAAATGCATTTACTTGAGCACCAATTGCATACGTGTTTTTTTCGTCTCCTTTGAGTGTGATCTGTAAATAATGACTTTCTTTTTTACTTTGGTTTTGATAAACAAATGCAGCTTGGTTCACATTATTGACAATAAGATCCATATCTCCGTCATTGTCAAGATCTCCATAAGCGGCTCCGTTGGAAAAACTTTTTTCATTAAATCCAAAAGATTTACCGCTATCACTGAATTGCAGATTTCCATCATTGTGAAAAAAATTATTTTCAATGGGATTGGATGGCATTTGTTTGATGATTTCATCAATTTTGGATTTCTCACCACTCATAGCCATCTTTTGGCTGATTTCATTGGCGAAAAAGTCAATAAAATCTTGGTCAATCACGTCATTATAAATGCCATTACAAACATAAATATCGTTCAAACCATCATTGTCTGCATCAAAAATAAGTGCTCCCCATGACCAATCGGATGCTGCAACTTTGGAGAATTGAGCAATTTCACAAAATGTACCATCACCAGTATTGTATTGTAGATTATTTTGCATGTATTGATCATAAAATCCTTGTTTGCGTCTCAAAGCTTGTAAGTCAATGTTGTCGTAAGAAGAAGTTGTTTTCAATCTTTTATCAGTGATGGGCAACATATCTGTCGTAAAGATTTCTACTAATCCATCATTATTAATATCGGCAATATCAGCACCCATGGATGACATGCTGATGTGTTTTATCCTGGTCTCGAGTTCTTCCTTAAAACTTCCATTTTTTTGATTGATGTATAAATAGTCCTTTTCAAAAAAATCATTTGAAACATAAATGTCTTCATAGCCATCATTATTTACATCGCTGATGTTTACTCCCAAACCGAAACCAATGAGACTGCCAAATATGCCGGCTTTTTCACTTACGTCCTGGAATACTCCATTGTCATTCCGTAATAATTTATCTCCTCCGCCTTTCAAGAAATCCTTGACTGGCCAATCTTCTGCCCTCATTTCCCGCTTATTACTATAATTGAGCGTATTTACAGGTATAAAACTGTTGTTCAATAAATATACATCCAAATCTCCGTCTTTATCATAATCAAAAAATGCGGCATGGGTAGTGTATCCAGCGTCGTCCAATTGATATTCCTCAGATTTTTCAGTGAATGTGCTATCCTGATTATTGATGTAGAGTTTATTTTTTTGACCTCCAGTTCGGGTCTCATTCAGACCAGCATTGCAAACATAAATATCCAGAAACTGATCATTGTTGATATCAACCATAACCACTCCAGTTGACCAATTTTCTGCACAAGCAACTCCTGCGCTTTCGGTGATGTCTTCAAAGACAAAATTTCCTTTGTTGAGGTATAACTTATTGGAGCCCATATTGGCGGTAAAATAAATATCTGCCAAGCCATCATTGTTGATGTCTCCTATGCCAACACCCCCTCCGTTGTAGAAATTGCGATAATTGAATATGTTGAAGTCTTCCGTATTTTTAATGTCATTTTTAAATCCTATTTGGGTATGTTCTTCATTCATCAATTCAAATTGAGCTCCTACCGTATTCTCCTCCACTTGTTGCTTGGTGCATGCAAAGAAGGTCGTGGAAGCCAGCAGCATCCATAAAAAGCGTTTGAGTTGTTGTAAGAGGATAGAATTATTCATACTTATTCTTTAATGTCCGGTGTTTTGAAGACTAAAAAACCACTTAGATTTTCTCGTTTTGAAGGATCATCAAACTGTTTGATGTTGGTACATTTTCCTTTGAATGTGATGGCAAGTTCTTTTTGGTTGAATTTCCTAATAGTTGCAGTTCCATCAGTTATGATATATCCTATCCCGGTTCCTTGTATTTCTTGTGAGATTTTGCCAAACATGAGATCAGATTCGAGTTGATTTTTCGCACCAATTTTTACTTCGAATTTTTGATTTTGATCTTTCGGAAGTGCCAAAGAGGCCATCACATTGCTCTGGTCATTTCCAAATAAATGGATGGTAAAACTTTCTTCGGATTTGAAAACTGATCCCTTAAATAGGGTAGTGTCATTATAGAATGATTTACCATTGACCTCAAAATAAGCAAAAGCTTCACCATCATTTAAGGATGAAAGTTTCTTATCAATGGAGTCAGTACAAGAAAGGAAAAAACAAATTGACCAAAAAAAGATTATCAATCGCATATGGCTTGAAGATTTAGATCATCTTAATTTGAAAGAATTTAGGTCAATAATTTCAGCCCATAAAAGAAGATTTTTTACCAATCAATACTCATTTAAGGACCAATAGTATAAACTATTAGAGCGAAAGTAGGCAATGAGTGATTAAAAGTGAACAAATTTATGGCTAAAATGACTTGTCCTAAGATACCTCAATTTTAAGTGAAAAAAAAAGGGGGAATTAATCCCCCCCACTATGTTAAATAGCATAAATATTAGTAACCTGTGTTTTGCTGTAAGTTTGGATTGGATACCAAAGCTTGAGCTGGAATAGGGAATAAAACGGTATGTTCATCATCAATTGTTGATCCAGTACCATTGACAAACTTGCCAAATCTTACTTCAACAGTTCTCTTATCTCCTTCCCAATATTTTTCAAAACCAATTTCTTTAAACATTGCTTCTGCATCAAGTGCACCAAGTGCAGCAACACCTCTCTTAGCCCTTAAGCTGTTGATGGTCGCCAATGCATCTGCGGCTTTGCCAGAACGCAATTGTGCCTCAGCTTTCATCAATACTGCTTCACCAAATCTCATCAAAATATATTTATCAGCAGTAGCTGGGTGATACTTGATTACTCTGATTCCCTTATCAGTAGCCGCACCGGCAAGAGGCACGTCTTTAGTAAACGATAAAGGTTTTTGTGTTCTACTGTCAATAATTTGTTTTCCATTGTCATCAAATTGTTGACCAAAAAGGAAACCATAGCCAATTCCTGAATAAGTAGTGCCATTTTTTGCTGCAGGCACTCCAAACCTGGAATCTTTTGGATCAAAGGTGTCATAAAAATCAGCAAGCGTAGTGAAACCATTCCATCCAGAAGGGTTTTGGCCATAATGCAAGGTCATGAACCATCTGTTTTGTGGAGATCCTTCAATCGCACTAAAAATAATTTCATTTTTTGCACTGGCTTTAAAGTTGTCAAAGTAATTGTCCTCCAATTTATACCCTTCTGCTTCAATAGCATTCACATAGGTAATGACTTTATCCAAATCAGCATTGGCAAATGTATAAGGACCTGCAGGATTAGCTGATTTATAAACCGCACTATTGAGGAATAATTTAGCCAACAAAAAGTTTGCCGCAGCTTTAGTAGCGACAGTGTTTGATGTACTTGGCCCTTTGGAAGGTAGTTGTGGAATAGCCTCAGTCAAATCCTTCACAATAAAGTCAAATGCTTCTGATCTGGTCAATACGTTTGGTAAATCATCAACACCTTGAGTAACTTCTCTAAAAGGAACTTGTCCGAAATAGTCCATTACCAAATGCATATTTAAAGCTCGTAGGAATTTAGCCTCTGCGGCTTGTTGTGGATTCGCGTCTGAAGCAAGAATTTCATTGCAACGGTAAGCTCTTTGATTGAGCTGATTCCATGCATTTAAAACTGCAGAGTGGGTTGCATCCCAAGTGTGTGCATCCAAAGTACGCCAAACTCCATTATCTCCCCAGTCAACACCTCTAGTTGGAGGTATCATCTCAGCTGATGTGTGTTGTCCCAATGCATAAATGTTATTTTGGTCTGTGTATGCAGAAAGGTCTTTATACGCAGCCTCTAAAAATGATGGAACATTTACTTTAGCAAATCCATCTGTTGTTACTGGAAGCACAATTGAGTCTCGCTCTTCATTAACTAAATCTGTACAAGCAGAAGTCAACAATAAACTTGCTGTAACTCCAAAAGCAAATATTTTTTTTAT
>JAKQLF010000133.1 GCA_029567325.1 Bacteroidota bacterium
TATTACTTACGAGTTGGCAAAACAGCAGCAAGCGGGAAAGGTAGCTTTGCGACGATGTGGTTGGGCACACATATGGAAGACTGCCCAAGCACCATCATACCTCCGATTGACCCTCCAAACGATGTTCAATGCAGCACAGGAGCAGAGACCTTTCAGCCTGGTGACATGATTGCTATATTTAAAGACAATACCGTATATTACAAACTTGCATCAGCTGATATTGGGTATCGAATACTTTGCAAATCAGCCTGGAGCGGCGGTGTACCCATCAAAGCAAGGGTTTATCTGCATAAACCAAATGATAATGGCACAAGACCAGTTTTGAGAGAATATCAGCAAGGTGATTTCAAAAGTTGGGATTTGGGTGATTGTGGGTCAGCCATCGGAAATTACGGGGATCGCTGGTGGTATGTTGACGCAAAGATACCTGTGGGTGAACTAGAATCAGGCCCATGGGCTCTAAGGCTCGAGGTTGATTTTTCATGCCCGGGAGGACAAGATGAAACAGTCCTTTGTTCGCCAATATACTCAAAAAAATAGCTTGGAGTGTCGCTTGCGGGAGTCGGGTTGATCAATCCCTCAAAAAAACATAGAACAATATTCATCCATATTGCGACACAATAAATAGTTGGATTGAATTGATTCTTTTGATTGGGAAGTGTTTTAAATTTTATATTGATGTTGCGAGGAGTTCAAACAGATATTTGCCAAACTCATTTATTATGGCTAATTTTCTGGCATTTTTTCTATTTGCCTCAAGGGCTTTTGATGTCATTGTCTTTTTAAAACTTTTTTCCTCTTTTATTTCCTTTTCTTTCATTTTGCATCTCTTAATTTTTAGTCTTTATAAAACATATTTATTGCCATTGACAAAATATTGTATATACAGACGGGATGTTTTGCAACACTTATCACTTCTAGGGACAAAAAACGCAATTTTGTCAAGGTTTTCAAGTGATTTTGGTAATTCACCTCAATTTCTATAAGTGATAGGTATTAGAATTATGTTA
>JAKQLF010000136.1 GCA_029567325.1 Bacteroidota bacterium
GGCAAACCATCCCAAAATGGCTTGATGGAACGACTCAATGGCACCTTGAGAACCGAGTGTTTAAATTTGCAATGGTTCAAGAATCTGGATCAACTCAATGAGGCAATTCAGGAGTGGTGGCATACTTACAATGAGCTTAGACCTCATAGTTCAATTAAGTTTTTGACACCTAAAGACTTTGAAACCAAGCACAAAGAACTCTACTTTTCAGTGGTTGCGGCTTAGGGGAAGTGGACAGCGGCATTGCTTAAAAAGCATTCAAAGATGAGAAAGGGTTTACCCGCAGACAAGCTTCAATCATTGCCAGCTATGTTGAGAAGATTGAGTACCATAGGCAAGGCAGTCTGCTTGGTAAAGAAGTAGATGAGGCTATGGATGCCGTTTCTGAGTGATCTGCAATAGAGCAGGGGCTTCATTGCCCCTCTCTTTATTTTGTCCAGGATGAGCGGCTTCGCCCCCACTTACAATTTTGTTTGTAAAAAAGCTTTTTTGCCTGTATATTTGGGGAAAGACTAAAGGACTTATGAGCACAAGCATCATAGAAGAAGTATCAAAACTGACCAAGCTCGAAAAAATTGAGCTGGCCAGGTATTTGTTCGATGAAATCACCAAAGAAGAATTGGAGGATGACTTTGAGTTATCCGCTGAGCAAAAGGCTGATTTAGACCAAGCTATGGTCGAAATCGAAAACGGCACGGCTGACCTGTATACTGGGGAAGAATTCAGCAAAGAACTCAAAGAAAAATATGGCATTACAGTTTCGCTACCGTAAAAAGGCTAGAGTTGACTTCTATGAAGCTGCTGATTGGTATGAAGAGCAAAGTTCAGGTAAAGGGCAAGAATTTCTAGATGATTTCCTCAAAACGCTGCAAAAAATTCGCTCAAATCCAGACACCTATCGTAAAGTCTACAAAAATAGTCGCCGGATTCAGTTTGGCAAATTCCCTTATTATGTGATTTATACAGTGGGTAAAAAAGTGATCTATGTTTTGGCAGTTTATCATAATAAGAGGGATGATACTTGGAAGAAGAGGGTACATTAATAAACATAGCAATTTATACCCTATTGCATGAGGTATTGTTTCAAAAACTGTTATCATTTTTAAGAAGATGATCCTTTAAATACTTGAGGATGAAGAATTTTTCGAAAAAAAGTTTAAAAAAGAACCAAGTAATTAACACAAAATTAGGTTCTCCATATGCTTTTGGCCCTCAAAAGATAAAAGGTGAGGATTCAAGAAGAATCCTTTCCGAATTATTCGAACAATTACTCATTTTTGATCAAGTTGTTATATCAAGCGATAGGCTTAATTTTCAACTATTTTTTCTAGCTAAACAGCTGGGGATTAATTTACTAGAAGAATTCATTGAAAAGAGGTATTTCAAATTTATGATTTGGACGCCACTTCTCATGATTCATAAAGGCACTCAACTTGAAGATGGCTCAATTGATGAGTCTACTATGGATGAAACGCCTCCTCTTATCGCTGGAAGTTTAATTGAATCTGATATTGATCCAGAAAAGCATGCCAATGAAGCGCTAAAACATTTAGGTTTATATTCGAAAAAAAGAAAAGATTTAACTAAAAAAATAGTTAAAAATTATATTGTTCCCCAAGGCCTAGAATTTTCAAAAGATGCAGTAAGAATTGTAACTGAAGGGTATAAGAATAACTATTTTGCAGAACTCAATTTACCTAATGAAATTGAACCTAATAAGTTGAATTTGCAACAGCGTGAATTGCTTTTATCATTAGGCCACCAATTGCTTGAAACTGTTGTTTTGGCAAAGTATAACTTCAAAAGTTATGAAAATTATGAACACTTTAAAATCGTACAGCAAAATCTAGCCAATATTGGGAAGGCTTATCAAATTTCTGAAAACACCTCTGAAATTCTTAAAATAGAAAACATACCAAACTTAAAAGAACTCTTTATTCAAGAAAAGCTTGATTTTAAATCAGTTCTGAAAATGAGGCATTTGAGTTCAGCAAAGTATTTTAGGAAATGGATAAATAATATAGGCGAAAATTCAAACGGCCAAGAGGTTTCCAAAGAGTATATAAATGAAGTAAAAGGTAACAACACCTTTTTTGAGAAAAATAAAGGAAAGTTTCTTAAATCCACATTCATGTTTGCTGTTGGTGAAGCTTTAGGTAATATAATTGCAGGGCCTATCGTGGGAGGAGCGGCTGGTTTGACCTTGAGTTTATTAGATGATTTTTGGCTTGATAATTTACTGAAAGGGAACAAGCCATCAATGTTTGTGGATGATTTAAGAAAGGAAATCCACAGAGCTGATCTAGGGCCTAAAAAAAAATAATATGAAAATCACATAAGGAATGCCTGTAAGATAGAATTTATCAATTAGCCTCGAAATAGATTAACGCCCTTATAACATACGTCATTCGAGCATTAAATTGTGCGGTAAGGAATTAAAAAACAGACCATTACAAATTCATGCCCCTTCAAACCTCACCCCCGTCACCTGCGGCTTCCCAGCCTCAACCTCCACAAAAGAAGATTGAGGCTCTGAAATCCACTTCACCCGGTGCTCAATGATGTAATCAAAAAGCTCGCCCAAATCCTGTCCCTCAATGGTTGCCACCAAACGCGGGGTTGACAATACGATCTTCCCCACCCCGTCAAAATCCATTGGGGACATGATATCATGGTAATGGATAGCCCTTTGTTCGCCCTTGCTGGTGATGAATTTCAAAGCAATGGCATTTTCGGGAATACCCGCCCGTTCAACGGTAATCCCAAAATAAGGGTTATTCCCCCTGGACTTCCTGATGTTGTCCGTCCCCCGGAAGAGGTTGGTGATCTCGTCGTTATTTTGTTCTTGAGGGTGCATTGAAAGCAGGTTGAGGTGGTTTGGAATTCATGCTTAAAATAGAACGGCTTCCTTGCTGAACTGCCTGGGAGAATTTGGAAACACCAGCCCGATAAATCGAGCCAATTCTTTTAAGCTTATCTTTCATCTGCATCATTACGCCAGTTTTGTCAACTAGCTCAATGGCAGTTTGTCGCTGTGAAGTTCTGGCCACTGATTGC
>JAKQLF010000146.1 GCA_029567325.1 Bacteroidota bacterium
ATTTCCACCATTAGCTAAATCAGATTACCTAAAAAATCAACAAACCGAAAGCATTTACGCCATCAAATATGGTCAAAAAGGCAAAATCACTGTCAATGGTACTGACTATAATGGTATGATGCCAGCGCCAGGGCTAGATGATGATGAAGTAGCGGATGTCATGAATTATATCAATCATTCATGGGGAAATGACTACGGAAAGATAGTGACTGTGGATCAAGTAAAGGCTGTAAAGAAGTAGATTTAGCAATTATCCATTAAAGCACTATGACATAAAGAGATGGAATATTTTTTAGTTGATTGTTTTAAAAAACATTAAAACAAATTGACATATCCAAAGTGGATCTTCATCTTTCCAAAATCCCATGGGTTGCCAAGATTTCTACCTGCTGCAAAGGATAAATTAAAAATACCAGCTGCTGTCCCAAAATTAAGGCCCATGCCTACACCCATGACGTTGTCCATGACCATTTGTCCATTAGCATCTATCACTCTTGTGACGCCATAGTCTACAAATGGAAGACTCATATAGGAATTCTGATCAAACAAAAACCGAAATTCAACAGTGCTAAATGCATAAAAATCTGTCAAAATGCTTTCCTCATCAAAACCACGCAGTAGTTTATTACCTCCTACCCTTAGCAACTCATTGGTTTGTATTTGATTTTGGTTGTAACGAATACCTGCGGTACCACCAAACTTTAGCGCTGCCCAATTTTTGACAGGTATATAATAGGCTGCATTTAGGTCGATATCTGCTTGCAGGGATACAAGTTTCAGTGTGTCGTAACTATTTTCAAATCCTTCCAATTGGGTAATGGTCACGTTAGGTAGAATTTTTTTACTACCTATGATAGTATTTATTTCGACAGAATATCCTTTGGATGGATTAAATCGATAATCCAAATCTCTTAGCGCCAATCCAAGACCTACACCCGAATAAGTGACATCAAGGCTACCGGGAAGTCTACGAGCTGCAAGTATTTGATCCGTATTGATTTCCAAGAGACGTGAAGACCTGTAGCTGCCATAAAGTTTTATATTGTTGTATCCA
>JAKQLF010000049.1 GCA_029567325.1 Bacteroidota bacterium
CAACGCTTGTTAATTGTTGAGTAAACGCAATTTCAAGAGCAGCCCCTTTTTTCTAGTCTTGCATCACCGTACAGACTAGTGCAGTTTTTTCCTTCCATCATTTTTTATTACAAATATATAAATTATTCATAATATATATTAAGATGTGTCCTAACCTCAGGCATCGAGCCACGAGCATCGAGCCTCATCGAATGATTTTTGGAACAACGCAGCGAAAGGCCATGCTCTTACCTTAATCACGAATTTGAGATTGGCCGAGGTCAAGCACATTCCAGTCCCGTATGGGACTAAATATGGGTTAGCCTCCAAATTAATAGAAGTCTTCGTGCCGTCAGGTACGACATGTAAACGTGTGGAAGAGCCGGTTTTTCTATTACAAATATCTGGCTAAGGAAACTGGTTTTTGCAGTCAGTTTTCAGTGATCAGATTTCAGAGGAATTTGAAGATCGGAAATGGCAGAATCCCTTTGATTGGAATACGGTCATTTTGCCTCGAGCATCGAGCCACGAGCTTCGAGCCTCATTGAATGATTTTTGGAACAACGTAGCGAAAGGCCTTGCGCCTTTCCAATTCAAGAATTTGAGATTATTTAATGTCTGGTCCCGAATAAGACTAAATATGGGTAACCAAGCATGTACATAGACAGTGCTGTTAAAGTTTGGCCTTCTTCCTGAAATATTATATCACTCATCTTTATTAATTTTTGAAAGTTCAACTGCTGTGGTATCATCAATATTTGACAAGTTGACAAAAAACAAAACAAATTTGCTTTTATTTGGCACTGTGAAGTTAAAAACTTGATCTGTACTGAATTTCCCAATGCTGGCCACCAAAGTATAATCTTTATACTTTTGAAAACGATTAAAAAGCCGACTGGATTCTTTTAACAGAAGTATTTGCACCTCTATTGTCCTAGTTTTATCTTTAAACTCACATATTACTTCCAAGCTATCACCTGCATCTGAGGTTTGGATACCAGAAATACATGGATTTAAATATTCAATGCCAAGAGTCGATAGAACAGTTTTGTACTTTTCAGGACCTTTTTTTATCAGTTGGAAAGTTGACTCTTTGAAAGAATGATTGGCAAAACATGGGCTAGATTGAGCCATTAATCCAATCTTATGGAGACACATGAACATCACTATTAATATTACAAAATGGCGCATTTCTATTTTTTTTTGAATGTTCCTGAATGAGATGACTGCTTGTAATATTGCAACTTTCCAAGCGAGTCAAAATAATCTATATTTTACTGTTTCCTTTCAAGATACATGGCAATAATAAAGAGCAAAATGCTCAAAATAAATGTAATGAAACTAATTTTATTTATAAAATCGGCCCTTTTTTTGAGTTTGGAGAGCTCTGGTGAAAGCTCTGAAGAATAAATATACGGCACACCAGGAAGGAACAAAATCACATTAAAGGGGAAAGAAAATAGGAAAACATTCAAAAAGCTAAGTGCTCGTCCCTTACTCAAAAGTCGTATTTTTATATACTTGAAACCCTTCCACATGCCCATGATAAGACCATAAGTATATAAAACAATGATGACAAAGTACATGGATTTAAAGATTTTAATGCGCTATAATAAGTACTATTGCAATTAAACCTGAACTTAAATATACATATCCTTTTTGAATGATGTGATGGAAAATCAACCTTCTCTGGTTTATAACAGTCTTTATCATTTCCAATCAGGTCGTCGAAATCCAATATTGTTTTCCAATTCCAATTTTTCATCATAAGCAATTTTTACATTTTGCCCTACTCTTCAGCTAAAGGCTTCACTACCTTAATTTATAAATCTTTTCCTTTGTGGACTCTCAACAAATTCAAGCAACTGTTTTAATTGCACCTCTGTAAATTTTTCGGCTTGAATATTCTTACCAAGATGATTGGAGTCAACTAAAATTATTTTTAAGTTTAATAATTTATTTGAAAATGGTACATCATTTTCTTTTCCTAAATACTTCTTAAGTAATTCATCCTTATGTCGAGGTACATGACATTGAGCACAACTACTATAGAATAGTCTTTTACCGCTTTCCCAAGATTCTCCATATTCAAATGTTGTGTTCTCTTTATCCTCTTTTTTGTTATCACAAGATAATATGCAAAGTGTAGCAATAAGACTAATATTAATTAGTGCCTGCTTTTTTAGCTTAATTTTCATCATACTTTCAAGTTATATGGCTAACTTTTGTTGTTGGGTCTATTATAATTTTTATGTGCGATTGAAGAATAATAAAAAAATTTAACTTTAAATAGTAAACCCAAGCAATATCCTTCTCGCCATAAAACCTCGATATAGAAAAAAGACCTAAAACTCCAATAATAATTGATAATGGCCAATCAAAATATTATTGAATTAACTAGCACGAATAAGTAAAAAATACTTTCAACATTCATAAAGTCTATTTTAATCGATCTATTTTTGAATAATACTTATCCTTTGGCCATCTTCTAAGTTGACTATCTGTGCAGCAATTTGGCCGTTATACTTTAAATTATGTTCGAATTTTTCTAAGCTTAAATTGTTTAAAGAATATTCACCACCAATAACAAAAGGTTTTTTTGGGCATAAACGATAACCAAGTCCTAACATTGATATGTGATCTTCCCTCATTTCTTCTGTTATAGGAAACCCCGCATAATAATTAACATTTTGTTCTATCACATTCAAAAATCCCTCAAATGAATCGGCTATGTTTTCCAATTCTGCGGTTTCAATGTTTAACAAATAAAATTTTTCTTCCAAAAAACAAAATTGATTTCCAAAAATATCCTCACCAAACGTTGCTATTTCATAACCTAGGATAGGTTGATAAATACTGTTTACAAGGTTGTTTTGATCGATTAAATTGTCATAATTATTTTCAGCTCCAACTCCATAAAAATGGAGTGAGTTGGCATAGTAGTACCCCGCAGTCGACAGTACGTCATTATCTAATTTCGAGAATATGTTATGAGCCTCTGTATTCCGAAAGGCAAATTCTTTAGATTTATGTTTACTAAAAAATAGTGTTTTCATTTACTAATTTTTTTTTCGAATTAATCTTGATCGGATTAAGCAAAATTTTATCGATTAGGCTTATTCAATTATAAAAAAAACCTGTTGTTATTTTAATTTCAAGTTCAATATATAACGATCTTTCCCATGACCATATTACAGTAAAAGTACTAGCTAAAATCCAGTTTTTTGTATAGATCCACCCCCTTGCCCCCTCATTACTCAAAATAACCTTACCTTCATCCCATTATTAAAACTATAACGTAACTTTCTCGTTTACAGGTTAGGGCAATCTTCCGCGATTTTTCAGCCCGATAAAACAGAATGAAAAGCAACAAATGCAAAGGAAGGCTGCTTTTTTACAAATAATTTAAACTATTTTATGAGTGTGATTGCTATAGAAAATGTAGAGTTGGTGTATTTGACAATGGATGATTATCCTGAGTTGAAAAAGGCCATGCAGGAGTCTTATACCTCTATGACCGATTCCTATTGGAAACCTCAGCAGATCAGAACGTTGACAGAAATTTTCCCTGAAGGACAAGTGGTTATCAAAATAAATGGGCATTTGGCAGGTGTTGCTTTGTCTATCATTGTGGATTATACCAAGTATTCCGACGGTCACACATACAAAGACATTACGCATAATTATACATTCAAATCTCATACTTCCAAAGGTGATATGTTGTATGGAATTGATATTTTCATCAAACCAGAATATCGTGGATTGCGATTGGGCCGAAGACTATATGATTACCGAAAGGAATTGTGTGAAAATTTAAATCTCAAGGGTATTGCTTTTGGTGGTCGCATCCCGAATTACCATAAGTTTCAGGATGAAATGAGTCCAAAGGAATATATAGAAAAGGTACGCATCAAGGAAATTCATGATCCTGTGCTCAACTTCCAAATATCCAATGATTTTCACCCTGCAAAGGTTTTGAAAGGATATCTGGAAGGAGATAAAGCTTCAAAGGAATTTGCCGTGTTATTGGAATGGGATAATATTTACTACGAAAAGAAAACAATAGGTACTGGCACACTCAAAAAAATTGTGCGTCTTGGTTTGATCCAATGGCAAATGCGGTCTTACAAAAATGTGGACGAATTGATGGAACAGGCTGAGTTTTTTGTGGATGCTGTTTCTGGATACCGTTCTGACTTTGCCCTCTTCCCTGAGTTTTTCAACGCACCATTGATGGCTGAAAACAACCACCTTTCGGAGGCTGCGGCCATCAGGGAATTGGCTTCACACACCGCGGGTATTGTGAAAAAGTTTTCAGAATTATCAATTTCCTACAACATCAACATCATCACTGGCAGCATGCCAGAGATCAGCAACAATGTGCTTTTGAACGTTGGTTATCTGTGCAAGCGTGATGGAACGGTGGAGCGCTATGAAAAACTCCACGTCACTCCTGATGAGGCAAAGGTTTGGGGTATGCAAGGCGGTCACCAATTGCGCACTTTTGACACCGACTGCGGTCGAATTGGCATCTTGATTTGTTATGATGTGGAATTCCCGGAATTGAGTCGATTGCTCGCTGACGATAAAATGGATATTTTATTTGTTCCGTTTTTGACGGATACTCAAAATGGATATTCCAGGGTTAGAAATTGTGCACAAGCCAGAGCCATTGAAAATGAGTGTTACGTGGCCATTGCTGGTAGTGTAGGTAATTTGCCCAATGTACACAATATGGACATACAGTTCGCCCAATCGATGGTTTTCACTCCTTGTGATTTTGCATTCCCCACCAATGGCATCAAAGCAGAAGCAACGCCCAACAGTGAGATGATTTTGATTGCAGACGTGGATATTGATTTACTTAGGGAGCTCAATCAATTTGGAAGTGTACGCAATTTGAAGGATCGTAGGAAAGATATTTTTGAATTGAAAAAAAGGTAGGACGGAGAACGGAAATCGGAGGACGGAAATCGGAAATCAAAAATAAAACGATCTGCAGCGGAAGGCCCACTTGCCTTCCTTATTTCCAGGAATGATCAGATTTGAGAAAACCAAAATTTACAAATTCAAAAATTATAAACAGAACCCGAATGGGTTCAATGTTAACAGCCCCGAGTGAAACTCGGGTTCAATAACGCCATAATCACCAATCCCGAAGCGGGTTGAATGCCTTCCTTATTTCCAGGAATGATCAGATTTGAGAAAACCAAAATTTATCAACAGAACCCGTATGGGTTCAATGTTAATAGCCCCGAGTGAAACTCGGGTTCAATAACGCCATAATCACCAACCCCGAAGCGGGTTGAATGTTGCACGTATAAAGTTTTTTACCAGCAGATAAGTTGCAATCAAAATCCCGCCGAAAACTGACAGCTGAAAACTGATTGCTGAATACTCATTGCTTAACAATAATTTGAGAGCTCTTTTCAAAACCATCACCAACAAAAACCAAAAGATAATTTCCAGACGGGATATCCAAAGACAATTTAGTATTTGGATTTTGGATCGTTTTGAGCAAGATGCCCGCACTATTGTAAACAAAAACCTTTTTTACTAACTCCGGATTTTCCAGATAAACCTCACCCGAACTTGGATTGGGATAAACTTTAATGGCTGTTTGAACCATATCAATGGCACGAATGGGAGAAGTTTTGATTTCGCCGTTTTGTAAGCGCGTTTTTACACGATAATAATTAAGGCCAAAGGTTGGTTCCATGTCCAAAACAGCGTAATGAGTGTTTTTGCGATTGGCATTTACTTGGTTGATCTTCACAAAATCAATGCCGTTGGTAGATCTTTCTATTTCAAATTTTGCACCATCTTCTTCGACCAATGCTTGCCACGAAACACTCACCTTTCCACCCATATCCATAACTTTTAAAGTGGACACATCAGACACAGCTAAAGGAGGACTGTACTCATACGCACCAATGTCATATGCCGCACCCATCGGCCGCACATTTCCATCTAAATCATTGGCTACCAAATAACTAACGGCTGAAGTACCATTATCTTTGGCTAAGGAGCTTGAAGTAAGATGAAAATCATTGGCCGCATATCCAGCAAATAAAGCTGGAATTTGTGCATTGGTGACACTGTAAGAATTGGCATCAAAACCAAGCGTTTGCCAGGCAGCAAAAGTAATGACACTCGACCCGCCATTTGTACTCAGTTTGTTTTGCACAATATTGTAATTACTTGCGAATGAAGTAGTTGCATTTACACCAATACAACCCCTAAAAGAATGCAAATTGAGAATGATGTTGTTGTAAATCTCAGTATTTACCTGGCCACCTGGCAACATCATGATACCCCATCGTCCATCACTAGGCACGACAATCGTATTGTTGAAAATTTTACCTGAATTACTGACAATTGCCCCGTCACCTTGGAATAATATGATGGCATTACAATTGTGGTTGTTGTAAATGACATTGTTGAAAATCATTGGATTAAACACTCCATCCAAATTGATACCGGCTGCCAATTTATTTTCGTAAATGTGATTACCATAAACCACAGGAGAGTGATTGATGCCGTCTTCACCTTGTGACAAATCGCCATTCATGTGAATACCAATATTGTTATTATTAAAACTCATGTTGTATCTCACAATGACACTATCGGAACTATTGGAAATGTAAATTCCATGTTCGTCCTGAGCATTGGAACAAATATTGTATTCTAATAGCAAATGATCAGTAAATCCACTAAAAATTCCTCGTTCATTCGTATCCGAGGTGCAATTGCGAACAACACAATGATCTGCAAAAACCAAACGGATGCCATTTCCTGCAACACCCAAACCGATGATTTTCAAACCATTGACTTCGATGTATTTAATCTCATTACCTGAAGTCCCTTCTATATTGATACCATCCAATCGCAAGGGACCTCTTGATGTTATAATTGCTCCCGTACCTATAGCTTTGAATACGATACGGTCACCCGGAGTACCAGAAGCACCACGATAATCAAATCCTGCGTAATTGCCATCTGCAATCAGCACGGAATCACCCGTCATCACTTTATTTGCCGCTGCCTGAATGGTCAATAATGCAGCACCCAATGATAATCCGGAATTACCGTTATTACCTGTAGGAGAGACATAATAAGTCGCAGCATAGCCAAGATGGCCAAATAAAATCAGAGAAAAACCAATTAAGAATAGTTTGAATTTTGTACACATAGTCCATTGTTTTTAAAGGGTAAATGGAACTGTACTATTGCTTAGGGTGCAAAGATATTAAAAATCGGAAATTTGGAAGGGAAAACTGGAAACTGGAGACCGGAAAGCCGCGAGCTTCGAGCCTGAGGTTAGGACACATCTTAATATATATTATGAATAATTTATATATTTGTAATAAAAAATGATGGAAGGAAAAAACTGCACTAGTCTGTACGGTGATGCAAGACTAGAAAAAAGGGGCTGCTCTTGAAATTGCGTTT
>JAKQLF010000163.1 GCA_029567325.1 Bacteroidota bacterium
AGGATAAAAAGGCCCTAGGGTATGCTGTTACGGATATCTCATCTGAAGCACTAGTCCAGCGATCCGAAACGGATCCTTTGAGAGCATTATCTGGTAAAGTTGCTGGTGTTAATATTACCGGATCTGGTGGTGCTCCAGGGCAATCTACCAAGATCAACATCAGAGGATTTTCATCTTTGACCGGTAACACCCAACCGCTTTTTGTTGTGGATGGTATTCCTTTTGACAATTCCATCAATGGACAGGGAAATGCTACACAATTCTCAAACAGAGCATTTGACATTGATCCAAACAACATCGAGTCGGTTTCTGTTTTGAAAGGTGCAGCTGCGGCAGCTTTGTATGGTTCTAGAGCTACAAATGGAGTAATTTTGATTAATACCAAAGCAGGTAGAAAAGCCAATAAAGGCTTGGAGGTAACTTATCAATCTTCCTATGCTGCAGAAAATGTAGTTTCATTACCCAATTACCAAAATGTTTACGCTCAAGGTTCCAACCAAAATTATAACGGAGGATTTATTGGAAACTGGGGAGCACCTTTTCCTGAGTATGTGGATCAAATCAATAATGAAAATTATGCGGGCACACAAAGGTATTCCAAAATTTATGCACCTGGATATCCTGAGGGTACCATCCCACATCCTTTGGTTGGTATTCCTTATGCTACGGCCAATGGATATCCAGCAATCTTCCCAGAATTAATGGAAGCAGATCCAAATAAACCTGGATCTTTAAGGGCTAAGGCTATTCCATTGCAACCTTATGACTTTCTCGAAGAGTTTTTCAATACAGGTAAGTTGACAGAAAATTCACTATCTGTTGCTACTGGCAATGAAAAACAAAGTTTGAATACAACCATTTCTAGAATGGATAATAGTGGTATCGTTGATAATTCAAAAGCTTCTCGTACCACCATATCATTTGGTGGAAATACACATTTGGAAAACGGACTTACAGTATCTGGAAATGTTAATTATGTAAATTCCACACAGACATCTCCTCCTATTGCGCCTTCTTATTATGCAGATTATGGTTCTCCAGATGAAGCTAGTATTTATTCTAGGTTGTTCTATTTGCCAAGAAACTTTGATTTACTCGGTTTTCCTTTTGAAAACCCTGTCAATGGTAATAATACATTTTATCGTGCATTGGACAATCCTTTATGGTTAGTAAAGTACAACAAATTTTCTAGTAATGTCAACAGGTCTTTTGGCGCACTTTCATTATCATATCCTTTAACTAATTGGTTGACAGTCAATGCCAGAGGAGGTTTTAATACCTATACAGATGCTCAAATAAACTCAGTGAGATCTGGCGGTGTCGCTGATCCAAATGGTCGGGTTTGGACACAAGACATCCGCAATACTGAATTGGATTTTAACTATTTTGCAGTGGCAAACAAAAGCATCACAGAAGATTTGGATCTTACTGTAACAGCTGGTTTCAACCAAAACCAAAGACAAAATAATCTTAAATTTTTGGACGGTGATGGAATTATAGACAATTCAATCAAGAATCTTGCTGCAGTTACAACAGTACTTGGGAGAACAGATAGAACAAGATTACAGCGGTTGTACGCAGGTTATGCAGATGTAAATATTGGATTTAAGAAATATTTGTATGTTGGATTCACTGCAAGAAATGACTGGTCTTCAACATTGATCAATCCAAAGAATCCAGAAGCATCAAACAACTCCTATTTTTACCCAGGTGTTAGCACCTCATTTGTGCTGTCTGACGCTATAAATTTGACTTCAATCCCCATAAATTTTGTTAAAATCAGGGCTTCTTACACACAAGTAGGAAATGAAGCTTCTCCATACAGGACAGCTACTACATATTCTATCAATCAACCTTTTGTTTCTTCTACAGGAACTAGAGTCAATGTGGCTTCCTTGGGTAACGTTTTGGGGAAAGCTGACTTGGTAAACGAGTTGACAAAAGAAATAGAAATTGGAACCGACCTCAGATTATTCAGCAACAGATTAAGTCTTGATTTTGCTTGGTTTAAAAGGAATTCATTCAATCAAATCACAAGTACCGATGTACCTTCTAGTTCTGGATTTTCACAAGCAATTGTCAATGCTGGAGAAATTCAAAACCAAGGTATAGAATTAGCAGTAAACGTGGATGTTTTCAGATCAGCCAAGGGATTCAATTGGAATTCAGCCATCAATTTTACCAGAATCAGATCATTGATTGTTGACGCTGGTGAAGGATCTGAGATATACGTAGGAGGAGTAAACGATATTGGTAATATTCACAGAGAAGGACTTCCATATGGTATGTTGTTTGGTTCAAAAATGGCAAGAGTTGATAATACAGATATCAATAGCCCTATATTGATCAACAAAGCAGATGGTTTACCCATTATACTGCCCACCAATGAAATAGTTGGGGATCCAAATCCAGATTTTTTGGTTGGTTTTATCAATTCATTTAGTTACAAAGGCATCAGTGTAAATGCATTGATCGACTGGAAGCAAGGAGGCGATTTCTTTACATCTACCGGTTCATCATTATTGCTTCGTGGTATGTTGGCATTTCAGGATGATAGAGAGGCATTCCGGGTAATTCCAGGTGTATATGGTAATCCACAAACTTACGAACCCGTAAAAGATGAAGGAGGAAATATCATTAAAAATACAACAGGAGTTACTCCTTTTGAATCACACTTCACTAGAGGTTATGGCGCATATGGAGCTAGTGAAACCAATATTTATGATGGTACAGTTTACAGATTGCGTGAAGTTTCTATTGGCTACACTTTTCCTAAATCTGTGACTTCAAAAACTCCTTTTGGAAATTTGAAACTTTCCGTATCAGGAAGAAACCTTTGGTTTAAAGCTCCAAATTTACTACCAGACCTCAATTTGGATCCAGAAGTATTAGGAATCACCTCGGCAATCAACATCCAAGGTATAGAGTTGGGATCCACACCAAATGTAAGACGATATGGCATCAATCTTTATGCTACTTTCTAAACCACAAAATTGTTGAAAATGAAAATTAGATATATAATATACAATATCATCTTGGCTACAGTTTTGATGGTTGTGCCTGGTTGTTCGTTGACAGATTTAAACGTCAATGAAGACCCAAATAACCCATCCACTGCAGCATCCAACTTACTTTTGAGTAACATAGAAGTAAACTTGATGTCAAATTTTGCTGCAAATGAAGGCGATGCAGCTGCTTTCATGGGCTTAATGGGAACACAAGGATTATCTAGATATGACCTCAGT
>JAKQLF010000168.1 GCA_029567325.1 Bacteroidota bacterium
TGTCAACACCAATGTATTTATCAATAGAGGAACCCTTACCACCCAACCCATGCCGGTAATTAATACCAATCAAAGTATTGGTACCCTGCAATTGGGTACGGGCAGCAGCCTGGAGGTTGTTACAGGCAATACATTGTTGATAAACCATTGATGTAAAGCGGTGGTAAGGATTCGCTGTTGTAACAGTGCAACATCCAGGTAATTGTCAGCATGATTTTGGGGGGATCCAGATTGCACAATCACAATAAATCCTTTTCATGTTTGCAGTAGGTGGGTACAAAGGCGAAGTAAAGATGCCGTACCTTCATTTTTCTTCAATCTCTTAATTATAAAAACGTCAATGATGAAATTAAAATTCCTGGCACCGGCACTGCTTGTAGTAGTATTTGCTTCCTGTAAAAAAAACGAAACCAACACTTGTGGCAAAACAATGGCCGACATTGCAGGCACCTACAGCTTATCAAAACTGGAGTTTGAAAGAAGTGGGGCGTTTGTTGACTTTACCGACAGTTTGGAAGATTGCAACAAAGATGACAAGCTAACCTTAAATGCTGATGGTACCAGCTCTTACCAGGACGCAGGGGTAGCCTGCGACCCTCCTGAAAATGCTGCCGGCACCTGGAGCATTGATAGTGAAGGCAGAATGTCCATTGATGATGGTGGCGCTGACATTTTTAGTGTTTCGACCGCTGATATTACATCCTTTGATTGCAACACCCTGGTGCTTACAGGAATAAGCCCGGGCTTCGCTGGTTTCAGTTTCCGGCTTACCATAAAAAAATAGTTTGCGGTTTTGAAAAACTTTACGGGAGATCGACGAGGCCCACGTTAGTCTGAGAAGTTCAGTGTGAGACTCGTCTGGGAAGCCCTAAATTATAGATAAACGAAGCGGAAGTAAATTGGCTCGGATATGGTTCGTGAGGACACGAACCAAGGCTCAGGAAACTTTCTGCATTCGTGTCCCACGAACTCGGGTAAAGCCCCAAATGTTATCTACTATATTTAAGATCTCTGTTATTAAAAGCTGGTAAGGTGCCTTCCAAAATATTTACTACAGTTTTATTAGTAATAATATCTTCAATAGCACCAGAATAGAATTTTACTGTATTTCTATTCTCCTTCTCAATTTGCATATGTATTATTTGATCAGCGTCACAGACAATGGCCAAATTAGGGTTGTGCGTCACAATTATTATTTGCCTTTGTTCTTTTACCTTTTTAATAAAATGGACTAAAATATGATATACACTTTCATTGTCAAGATTTTCTTCTGGTTGGTCAATTATCAATGGAATATCATCGTTATCAAGTATTAAGTAGAATATTAATAGGAGAGCGCCTCTTTCTCCAGGGGACAATTCCTGTAGAGTTTTAAATCCAAGTTTCAGATTATATACAGGTTGAAGATAATCGTAGTTGAAAATATAGTTATATAAATCTCTAATCTCTATGCCTTTCTTAAGCTGACTTTCAATTTCAACAAGTAAATTTAACGAACCTCTTTTGTCATGCCGAAGATTATCCAAAATCTCATCTGAAAAGGCTAAAAAAGATTCTTTTGTCTCAAAATGTGATTTTTCAATGATGTCCAATAAACGTTTATAACCCTCCTCTTTACCACAAAATGTACCTATTTTTCCTTGATTAATTTTATTGAAAAAATTATCTGAAAACGAACGAAGTTCAAGTGCAACATCAATTTTTACATCGTATCTCGATTTCAATTCCTTGAAGTCATCAATAAATTGAGTAACCGGTTCAAAGAGTTCTTTTCGAATTTTTATCAAATCTACTTTTCTTTCAAATACCAAGCCTGCCAATCTCTTTCTTTCCTCATACTTGATTTCTAGTGCTGGCACTAATTCTATGTTGAGATAATTAATTTGACTTTCGAGAAATTTTAAAGATCCTTCAGTTTCTATGTTGCCTTCAATTTCTGCTTTTTGTGTTTCCCAAGACTTTAGCTCATCGAAGTATTTTTGTTGCTCTTTTGCTGGTTTATCTAATTGCTCCTGACCAGTTTTCAATTGCTCATTTAGTTTTTTTACATCAAATATTTTTCCTGTCTCGGGGCTTAGAACAGTATCAAGAGTCGAAAGCTCAATTTTCACTTTGTCAATTTCACTTTCAATAGATGTAATGTCAATTTTAAATGTGAAGATGTTGACTCTGCTTAAATTATACTTTTTCAGAATGATTGCATATTCATTTGTATCCTCTTGTGCTTTTCTTAATTGCTCATCTAAATTTTTATAATACTGAAATGCCCTGTTTAGTTCTTCTTGTTTTAAAACTAAGGCTATTCTTTCTTTTTTGTGAATTATGATTTCTTCCTCAAGAGTTTTAATCCTCTCTCGGATTTGGTTTAATTCAACAACAAGTTTGGCACTTTCCTCATTTTCTTGTTCTGCAACGGGCTTTTGAGGAACAACTACTAAATGCGTTGCTAACTCGTTATTCTTAAGTTGCAATTTATTTTCTATAGTTTTCTTAAAATCACTTGTAGATTTATGTTCAAGTTCTATGATTTGGATATTTATTTTAGAAATGTCAGTTTGTAGCAACGTAATTTCGTCATTTATCAAGCTGGATTTGTAGTTAATAAGTTCATCAAGAGTTGACTTTTCGAGACGCTTTTCCGGTGGTGTATGAGAGAATATAATTTGTTTAAGCTCTTTTTCAAAATCATCACTTTCAACATTTGCACAAAGTCTTTCAAGGAAATTTTGGGGGATATACTTTACTCTTTCAGGTAAACGTTTATCAGTATTTTCATTAAGTTTCTTTATATCTTTTGTGCCGTCTTCCCATGTTAGAGTGGCCTCAAATTTTTCTGAAAGGTTGTAGGGTTTTAGTTTTCTAAATTTATTTGGAGTAAGAAAGGAAAAATTATCCTTGTCTTGATAAGTATTCCCACACAAACTTATTACATCGGTTATTGCGCTTTTGCCACTTCCCTTATTGCCAATTATTGCAACTAAAGCACTATTAAGTTCAATGGAAAACTTTTCGAACCAAACATCGTCAATATTTACACCTGAAATTTTATTTATGGCTAATGACTTAATGAATTTCGTTTTATTACTTCTAACTCTTTTTATCAAATCTGGTTCATCGCCTATAAACACCCTTTCAGGCTCAATAACAATTTGTTTTAATCCTTTAAATGTCATATCCGCACAAATCCAACAATGTTTATCAATCGGTTGAGATAAATGATTTTGAAGGTGTCCAAATGGGTAGTCAATTTTATGTGCATCTGAACCTTTTATACATGGCTTAGGTTTATCAAACCAATCTTGGAATTGCTCTTTTGAAAATTTGGGATCATCCCATTTGAAGAAGTCAATTTGATTTTTTGTTGAGGAGCCAAGGATATGAGATTTATTAATAAGAGAAAGTTTGAATAATCCGTCGGTTACGGGATCGATTTCGTCGATTCCTCCATATTCATCATAAGGTAACCAAATTAAGGAATGACTGTCATGAAGTTTATATTCAATTAGACTTTCAACTACATAATCAAAGTCAAATGATATTTTAGAGAGGTCTGAAGCTACCCCAAGTTGAATTTTGCTACCTTTCTCATCTAAACATTTCAAAGAAGTAATCCATGTTGAAATTTTAGGAAAAATCGTAGGATCATTATCAAAAATTATATGAAAATTAATTCTGACGCCATTGGGATTTTTTTTAGTAGTCAGTAAGTTATTCATCCGTAACTCAACAACTGGAAAAATAACTTTACCGGGTATATTGCCCAGCTTCATTATTTCTTCATAACCTTTAATACTACAATAGTCGTTAATGCCAATTACCGCCGCGGTCGATTTTTTTGCATTATCTATAAATGTTTGGTACGAACCCCCATAGGTGGCAGGTGAATGCACATGCATGTCCCAAATTCTCCAAACTGATCCTTTATTATCTCCATTATTCATTTCTTTTATTTTTAATTATTAGAGACTGTTCATAACATGGCTTCGGCGAAACTAAAAATGGTGTTATGATATTTGTAACTAAATGATGAAAACCTAAGTCAAACTAACCAATTTTCGCTTGAAAATTTATAGCATTCAGGGTTACGTAGCCTCTAATTGCCGGGATAACATAAGAGAGAGAAAACAATCAAGGGCAACCCAATATCAAAATCTTTTTTAGTTCCACCAAATATTTTTCATGATTTGCCGTAGGTATGCCAAAGAATATGTGCCTAACCTTTATTTTTTATTTCCTCCCACACGGTTAATTTCGCAGCCCCAAAAGAATACAACATGCAATCATTCATACAACCCATCGCCGCTAAACTCAATATCAAACAACAGCAGGTAGAAGCCGTGCTGGCCCTGCTGGCAGAGGGCGCCACCATTCCCTTTATCGCCCGCTACCGCAAGGATAAAACAGGGGCATTGGATGAAGTACAGGTGCAAGCAATACAAGACGAGGCGAAATTTTTAAAAGAGTTCACCGAGCGCAAAGAATTTATTGAGAAGACCATTACCGAGCAGGGCAAGATGACCGACACCCTGCAGGATAAAATAAACAAGGCGCTTACTATTGCCGCATTGGAGGATATTTATCTGCCCTACAAACCCAAGAGAAAGACCAAGGCGCAAACCGCAAAAGAAAATGGACTGGAGCCATTGGCTATGCTGTTGCTGGAACAAAAGGATATGGATATTGCGGGTGAAGCCAGCAAATTTATCAATGAGAATGTTAAGGATACAGACGCCGCACTACAGGGTGCCCGGGATATCATTGCAGAGATGGTGAATGAAGATGCCACCGTAAGGGCAAAAATGAGAAGGCTGTTTGAAACAGAAGCCACCATGCAGAGCAAGGTAAATACGGATAAAGAAACAGAGGCGGTGAAGTACAAAGACTATTTTGATTTTAGCGAGCCGATACATAAAGCGCCTTCGCACAGGATACTGGCCGTGCTGCGGGGTTTTTTAGAAGGCTACCTGCGCCTGGCCATTGCGCCGGAAGAAGAAAAGGCATTGGAGATCGTAGAGGAGCTCTATGTAAAAGGTATCAGCTCCAGCAGCGATCATCTCCGCAAAGCCATCAGAGATGCGTACCGGAGATTGTTGCAACCCAGCCTGGAAACAGAATTCCGCACAGCCTTAAAAGCAAAAGCGGATGAAGAAGCCATCAATGTGTTTGCAGAAAACCTGCGCCAGTTATTATTGAGTTCTCCCTTGGGAAGTAAAAGAATACTGGCCATTGATCCTGGATACAGAACGGGTTGTAAAGTGGTGTGCCTGGATGAAAATGGCAACCTGCAAAAAACGGAGCTGGTATTTCCACATGAAGCCAACCGGGTATATGCAGAAGAGATCAAGATCAAAAACCTGGTAGAGCAATATGGCATTGAAGTATTTGCCATTGGCGATGGTACGGCGGGCAGAGAGACAGAACAGTTTATCAAAAAACTCAACCTCGGTCTGCCGGTATTTTTAGTAAACGAAGACGGGGCTTCTATTTACTCGGCATCAGAAATTGCCAGGGAAGAATTTCCCAAGGAAGATATTACGGTACGGGGCGCCGTTAGTATCGGCAGGCGGCTGATGGATCCATTGGCGGAACTGGTAAAGATCGACCCGAAAAGTATCGGGGTAGGGCAGTACCAGCATGATGTTAACCAGTTTCGCTTAAAAGAAAAGCTGGATGCCACCGTGGTGAGTTGTGTGAACAATGTGGGTGTGAACCTGAATACCGCCAGCAAACATTTGCTGAGCTATGTTAGTGGCATTGGCTCCACCATTGCAGACAATATCATCAAACACCGGAATGAGATCGGCAAGTTCAACAGCAGGAAACAATTATTGAGTGTACCAAGACTGGGCGCCAAGGCCTACGAACAATGCGCCGGGTTTTTAAGAATAAAAGACGGTGAGGATATCCTGGATGACAGCGCCGTTCACCCGGAAGCTTATACCGTTGTGCAGAATATTGTAAAAGACCTGGGCACTGAAGTAAAGAATATTATTGGCAATGAAACCTTGCTCAAAACGGTAGATGCAAAAAAATATGCGACCGAAACCATTGGCGAGCTCACCATCAAGGATATTTTGAATGAATTGAAAAAGCCGGGTCTTGACCCAAGGGCCGAGGCGCAGGCATTTGAATTTGCGGCGATCTATAAAATTGATGATGTAAAAATAGGAATGGAAGTGCCGGGCGTGGTAACCAACATCACCAGGTTTGGTGCCTTTGTTGATATCGGTGTAAAACAGGATGGCCTGGTGCATGTTTCTGAGATATCACACAAGTATATCACAGATCCCAGCGAAGTATTAAAACTCAACCAGCAGGTAAAAGTAAAAGTAACGGATGTAGATGTGGCGAGAAAAAGAATTGCCTTGTCTATAAAACAAACAGAAATACCACCTGCTAAAAATACTTTTAACAAATCAAAAGGGCCATTAGGCAAAGCGGTAAAAGAGCCAACGATGAACGATGCATTGAGTGCCTTAAAACAGAAGTTTGGAAAATAGGGGCGGTGCTCGTTGGATTTTTCGCCGTCATTAAAATGATCGATCAGGATGCTGGCACGCTGCTATTGCAACTGATCACTACTCATTTTTGGGTATATGCCCATAGATAACATTTGGACT
>JAKQLF010000171.1 GCA_029567325.1 Bacteroidota bacterium
ATGATACTTGGAATTTTAAAACTAAAGGATAATACAAAGCCTAGATTAATTTCGTGGCGCTCAATAGCAGTTTGTAAAGTCGGGACAAAATCACCTTTATGTAAAACTAAAATGGGAATTCCATAAGGAGCAAGCAACATGGTTACTTCTTGAATAATTTCTTCGCAATGCGCTGGAATGCCAACTACACCCAAGGTTTGAGACTGCACCATGTCCCGCATGGAAGGAAGACCAAAACGACTACTGACTAATAAAAGAATTTTAATTTTTTCCATGGCTTAATAGCATAAATAAGTATTCATCCAGCCTGTAATAGCTCCTTGCGTCGGTTCACTGATGAAATGCTGCCATTGTTCCAAAACATATGCTTCTTGCTCTTGCCTTCCATTGATGCGTCCATCCATTATTTCATAATAATATGGTTTACTTATATAGAATTGAGTGTCTGTGTCGAGAAACATTTCGCCCCTTGGACTATTAAATTTTTCGCTTTTCAGCTTATTTACAATGGATTCACCATCATTTAGCGAAATGTTTTCGATATTCATGATTTGATCTAGGATCATTGCCGTTTCCCAACCCAATAAAGTAAAAATAGTTGGTGCTTTTTTTCCATTTTCTTGTAATACTTTATGAAATAAATTGTTGGTATCATTTGATAAATTTGGCGACCAAACTTGGTGACCAGATATATTAAACTTTGCAGTTTCTACAGATGAATTGATCACACTTTCTTGCAACATCATAGGAGAAACAAATAACTTCAATTTTTCAGAATCCGTTAGTTCATTCAATTTTGAATATAATAAATGAGCAGGTTTAGCATCAAATTGACACAATATATTTTTCACTTCTTTATTTTCTGAAATAAAATTTGCTAACTCAGTGATTGCAAAGGTTTCATCATACCGGTTATTGTTGATGTAATTGTAAACTATTTGTCCACCATTTTTCCAAAAACACTTTGACATTGCTGCCGAATGTAGGTATCCACAATCATAAAAAGTAGATGCCGCTATAGCGCTTTTTTCATTTTCTCTGGATGCATATTCAGCTGTCATCCAACAACAAAAAGCATCCAACAAGGAGAGATGGATGATGTTTCCTGCCGGCACCCAATTGGTTGGATAATTTGCTCCAGGATTAATGACAATCATCAACTTACCACTGGCATAAATAAGCGGAGTAAGAATGTCCAAAACTTTCAAATCAATAAAGGCTAAAAGAACATCTATGTCATCTATCATCAAAAGTTTTTCGGCTTTTGTATAAATTTCCTTTTCCTGTCCTCCATAACCTACGCTGTCGTTGACCATTTCGACACCAGAGAGCTGACCTTGATTTTTTAAATACGTTTTTAATCCATCCATAAATTCAAATGCAATCAATGGATAAGTTGCAGAACTGGGCGAAAGAATACCTACTTTCATAAAATCTTAATAATTTTTGATTGAATAAAATGGTCCAAAAATGAGTTAATTCATCTTAACCTTGAATTGTCATTAAGATGGCTGGTGAAGATAATAATTTTCGAATCTTCTTAATTGATATCCATTCAGTCTTCCGAAAATAAATAAGAATTACTTGTATAAATTCTGTATTTTTTGGTAACTATTCAGCTATTCGCTTTTAAATCAAAAATTTAAGACATTTTAAGTCAGACGAGGCTCATTTTTGAAGTAATAGCAGCGCTCTTACTGAAAAAATAGCCGAAGTATCACTTAAAATGGATCATTTTTGATCAAAATTGGATATAGCTGAATAGTTACATTTTTTAAATAAATGAATTACATGTTTCATAAGGTAAATAATACTCAAAAGATGAAAGGTTTATCCTAAAATTTCTTCCCGCTTGATTTTCCCAAAACTATTTTTTTTATGGACTTTGTTTTACAGAAAAAAAATTAAATAAAAAAGCGCCTCTCAAGTTACCCTGAGAAGCGCTTTTTTATTGCTTTGATTTTGATGATTTTTTACTCGATCACAATCATCTTCTTCTGAGTGCTCAAACCGCCGCTCTCCAATCTGTAGATCAACACACCGGCTGCTCCACCCAACTCTGCCTTCGTAAGGCCGATCGTGTTTTTGCCCGCTGCGCCATCTACTATTTTCTGAGCCACCATTTTGCCCGTGATGTCCAAGACTGTCAAGGTTACTTTACCTGCTTTTGGCAATTCGTAATTTACTACTGTTTCACCTCTCCATGGGTTTGGTTCGTTTTGGGATAGGTGGAAGGCGGTCGGACGAGCGTTTCTAAGCTCCAAAGTCACCTTGCTCACTTCCATATCTGATCCCACATATGCCTCTGATCGCAAGATGTCATTGCTGACTTCGATCATTTGGCTCAATTGGCCATCTTGTGTTGCTTTGAATCTCAGCGTCATCACTGTTGACCCTTCACTCACTGACTTAGCATTGGCGCTAGACCAACTCATTGTCACCACATTGGACATTGGTGTTGCGTAATTATCGTCTCCGATTTCTATACCTCTACCCTCTGCACTGATGAGCGTCAAACCTTTGAGCTTCATTGCCATCTGGAAGCCGTAGATCTCTGTGAATTGGTCGGCAGACAATTGTACTTCTACCACTTCACCTTTTTTCACCATTCTGTCTTCCGTGCTCAAGGTCACTCCGCTGTTTCTTGGTGTTACTTCGTTTTCACCCCTCAAGCCAGTTTTTGCCGATCCGTCAACATCACCAATCTTCACAGCTATGAAGTTGTCTTCTTTGCCTTCTTTGATACTTGCATGACTCATCACCTCCGTAAATGGCCATGGTGTTTCTCCCATTTCTTGGCTTGCGTCCACAAATCTCCAGCTTGTATTTCCTGGTAGGTCATCAGTCACTCCTAAGATCAATTTCCTCAAGGCTACCAAGTCTTCTACTCTGATCGCTGCATCGCCGCTCGCATCCGCTGCTATCATCTTGTACGGACTTGTCAGTTTCTTCAAGGACAAGATGTGTCTTTGGATGTGTACCAAGTCTAGTGTGTTTACTCCATTTTTGTAGTTCTCGTCTAGATTTGTTTTCACTGCATAATCAACTCCCACTGGAACTCCACCAAATGTGTATGCTCCTGATTCGTTTGTTCTAGTCTTCTTTGGATATTCTGGTAGTGCAGATTCCAAGATAATTTCTGCATTTGCTAGTCCTGCTCCTGATTCTATAGTCACATTACCACTCAACACCACTTTGCTTGTAGGTCCACATGCTCCTTGATTGTCTATCAGTGTCAGTGTTACTTCGCAGAAGTCACTCAATAGGTCTCTATCCCATACCGTCATCTTCACATTTGCTACCGGGAAGGTTGAGCCATCTCCTACTTTACATCCAAATAGTCT
>JAKQLF010000173.1 GCA_029567325.1 Bacteroidota bacterium
TATTACCGCTCATTATTGATTTACTGTTTAATTTTACTTACTAGTGCCCAAAATTTATTATTCGCTGAAACTGATGCCTGGTCCTTTTCTGCCGCTGACCCTTTCCCCGTCCGCCCCACTAGCGCCAAACTGCTCTGTTGCCTGCTGGCGTTTTATTGAGTTGAGCTGCCCCAACTTTCAAACTCTGTCCCTTTGAGAAAATAACTATAAGAAAAAATATGGTCATTGATTTCCTTTTTCTTAAGTAAGTAAGTCTTAGTATCGATTTCATTATTTTCTCTCAACTTTATCAAATTTTTCAACTCTTGGTATTTAAGATGCCGCTTTTTTACATTTTCGTAATGTTCTAATGCCTTCTGTCGTTGCTCTAAAATATCCTCTCTTTTTAGATTTGGATTGTCTTGATTGGTTGTTCTGTCAAGACAATATCCATTACGTCTAGTGTAAGAAATTGTCTGCCCAAATTCAAAAAATGGTTCTTGTCTGATAAATTGCTCATAGCCGTCACAATCAAATTGAAATTCTCCTTGTTGAGTTATAATTGTCCATTTATTTTGATTTTCTTTAGTTGGCTTTTCAATATCATCAATTTCGAATCCATTTTCAAACCCTATAGCGAAGTCAAATGTCAGATTTTTTATCTTTTTAAAAACTAACGTTGCCGGTGCAACCCAAAATGTAAATGGCAGTCCTTCAAGGTCTGGTTTATTCCATTGTAAAATATAATCAATGTCTAATTCCAAATCCTCTGTCAAACGAACTTTATAAACTTGGTTGTCGTGCCAACCCATTTTGTCAAAGTCAGTGTCTGTCCAAATACTTTTTTCTAGTTCGTAGGTCATTGTTGAATTTGTAGGGTGTCGCACTACGCTTGCAGGCAACGGCGGCAGCTTTGCGCTGGTGGGGGATTTATAATTGTCCGCCCGTACTACCGCTGATTAATGATTTACTGTTGAAATATACTTACCAAAGTCCATTATTGCACTTCCGTTGAACCCCATGATTGGTCCTTTACTGGCGCTGATCTTTTCCCCGTCCGCCCCACTAGTGCAAAACTGCTCTGTTGCACGCCGTACAGCACTAGTAGAATCTTTGCCTAATATTATTCGACTCAATTACTGTAAAAGCATTCTCGAATTTTATCTGTCCAGCAGCTAACAAATCACTCAATACCTGTCCGGCAAATAATGGATCAGAACCTTTTTCCCGAAAATAAATGACTCCAGGTTGTTTTTGTTTGCCATAGCGAAATATCAATTCTCCATAGTCCCGATCGAATGTCAAAATGATTAAATTCTCCTGCAATGCAATTTGTACCACCTCACTATCCGAAACACTTGGTGTCTCCTCCTGTATACTTCGCACTAAAAAACCATTACGTCTAAGAAGCTCGACACTTGGCTTTGGTAAATTTTCGTTCGCAAGAAACATTTAAGCTGAGATAGGAAAATACAATTCTTGTTTTAGGCAGTCTTTCAGGTAGGCAAACACAGCTCTAATAGAATCACTTGTTAGTGAAGGATATGACTCCAAAATCTGTTTCTCTGTCCAGCCTGCTTCGAAAAGCTCGAGAATCAATTCAACTGAAATTCTTGTTCCTTTCAAGATTGGCTTGCCGAGGAGAACCTGTCCATCTGATATTATGTGATTTTGCCAGATCATATTGCAAATATACAATATTTATCAAGTTTCTAAATTTCTCGTTAGGGTTGCTTGAAATCAAGTTACCGTATGGCGTGCAACGGCGGCAGCTTTGCGCTGGTGGGGGATTTATATTTGTCCGCCCGTACTACCGCTGATTATTGATTTACTGTTGAAATATACTTACCAAAGTCCATTATTGCACTTCCGTTGAACCCCATGATTGGTCCTTTACTGGCGCTGATCTTTTCCCCGTCCGCCCCACTAGTGCAAAACTGCTC
>JAKQLF010000057.1 GCA_029567325.1 Bacteroidota bacterium
GATGCCTTTTGTACCTGTTTTAGCTTACAAAATAGAGTTTTGAGAGATAAAATTTGAGGCCTAGCTAGGTTTAGATAAAGAATAAAAAAAAATAATTTAGGAATGAATCCATCAATAGAATTCACGTACATTCCACATCATAAAAACATACAGAAAGAGATGTACGTTAAGCATAAGGATATGAATGATAAAATCAAACACATACAAGAAGTCAAATCTGTAGAAACAGCCACTTTTGAGCAGTTGTTTACAGATCATTACGATGCGCTTTACCGATATTGTCAGACAATGGTCAAGGATCAAAATGATATTGAAGATATCGTACAATCGGTGTTTATGGATTTGTGGCATGATCGCAGCAAGTTAGTCATTCACACATCTATCAAAGCTTACCTGTACAAAGCAATTTACTTTAAGTGTATGAATAAAATCAAACACGATAAAGTTGCTTCCAAATATTCAAATACCATCTCCAATCCTGAAAGTACAGCGGTCACGGACACGCTTATTATTCAAGAAATCGCCGACAAAATAAAGGAAACCATCGAAAGTCTCCCTGAACAATGTCGCAAAATATTCTCTATGAGCAGGATGGACGGACTTAGGTATAATGAGATAGCAGAAAAACTAAATCTATCACCCAAAACTATTGAAAACCAAATGGGTAAAGCACTTAAGACAATGAGAGTCGCTTTGTCAGAATATATTCAAATCATTGTCTTCACGTTATTAACATACTTATAATGGACCTATATAATTACAGCATGGATGATCTCATCAGCAAATATCTTTGTGGTGAAGCAACACCTGATGAAGCGATGCAGCTAGAAGAGTGGAAACAAATCTCCAAAGAAAATCAACTATATTTTGAAAATATGCAGCAGGCATTTTTGATGGTTTCTAATGTCGAATGGTCTACACCTGATAAAAAGGCTGCTTGGCAAAAGTTCAATGCTAAACCAAAACCTAGCACTAAAATGGGATGGATGTATGGCTTAGCAGCTATTTTAATTGTAGGGCTTTTGTCAGTAGTTTTCCTTATGAATGATGGTAAAATGCCTTTAGAATTGATAGCCAATGAAACATCTGTCACCCAATCGCTTTCTGACCAAAGTGAAGTAACCTTGCAATCAAATAGCAAAATCAGTTATGAAAATGGTTTTGGTACCGAGCATCGAAAGCTAAAATTAAGTGGTAAAGGCAAATTTACAGTGACGCACAATGAAGATTTGCCATTCATCATCGAGTCAAATGGCGTTTTTATTGAAGATTTGGGTACAGTGTTTAGTGTAGAAAGTATGCCTGATTCTGATACAGTTTACGT
>JAKQLF010000211.1 GCA_029567325.1 Bacteroidota bacterium
GATTACAAAACAGTACTGACGAATCATTGAGATGGAACGTGCAAAACATCTTAAATTACAACACAATTCTTGCGAAAAAGCATAGCATTGGTTTAACTCTTGGTACTGAGCATCAGAAGGAGAAAAACTCAAATTTTGCTGCCATAGGTACAGATCTTTTGGATGAGTTTTACAATAAATCAATCGTATCAAATGCTTATTCCGTACAACAATCAGGTGGAGGCCAGACTGAAGTTGGTATCATATCTTATATCGGACGTTTGAACTATAATTATGGTCAGAGATATTTCTTGCAAGGATCTTTGAGAAGAGATGGAATATCAAAATTAGCACCTGCTAACAGATGGAATACATTCTCTGGATACTCTTTGGGTTGGAATATAGCCAATGAGTCTTTCATGTCAGGAACTAAAGATTGGTTGTCTCAATTGAAGTTGAGATATTCATTTTCTTCTGTAGGTAATACAGAAATCGGAAGTTACCCTTACCTTGGTTTGAGTGGTGCATCTCCTTATGGTACATTAAATGGTATTGCGTTTAGCCAATTTGGTAATGATGCATTGACTTGGGAAACAAGTAATAAATCAGATTTTGGTGTTGACTTAGGATTTATGGATAACAAAGTGGAAGTTACTTTTGATTACTTCAAAAATGACATCGACAATTTGGTATTTTCACAACCAGTTGCTCCTTCACTTGGTGTGCCATTCAACAGAATCAATAAAAACATTGGTAAATCTTTGAATGAAGGTTATGAATTTGCAGTAAATTATAACGTACTTAGTAATGAAAAACTTACTTGGACGGTTGGTGCAAACTTGACTTTGATGAAAAATAAGATTGTTGCATTGCCTAATGGTGGAGCGGACATCATCGGCGGAAGTTCTACCAATACCAATATTGCTCCAAACATCATCATCAGAGAAGGTGAATCCATGAACTCATTATTTGGGTATGAATACTGGGGAGTTAACCCAGCAAATGGTAACCCAGTATATGTAAAAGCAGATGGTTCATTGGTTCAAGGAAATATCCCTACAGCAAATTACAAGGTGTTTGATCCAAATAACCCATCAAATATTGATGTAGCTGCTACATTGGCTGCTTCAGATAGAAAAATTTTGGGTAATACTTTACCTACCTATTTTGGTGGATTCACTTCAAAGTTGGAAGTCAGTAACTTTGATTTGAATATTTTAGTAAGATACAGTGGTGGCAATAAAATCTTTAATGGTACCAGAAGAGATTTGTTGAACCTTAACCTTAACAATAACAGTACTGAAATACTTGGAAGATGGCAAAGTGCTGAGAATCCAGGCGACGGAGTCACTCCACGTTTATGGGCAAGTTCAAACCCATTTGTCAATTTGACCAGTGCTGCTACCACTAGATTTGTTGAAGATGCGGATTTTATTAAAGTTGACAATGTTAGTTTGGGTTATTCATTACCAAGAACATTAACAGACAAATTGGGTATTCAGAGATTGAGAGCTTACGTGCAAGGTCAGAATTTACTGATGATTACTGACTACAAAGGTCTTGATCCGGAAATGGAAAATACTGGTGTTGATATTAATGGTACACCAAGATCAAGAATTATGTCATTTGGTCTTAATGTTACTTTTTAATCCATCCATTGTTAATCGAATTAAATAGAATTATGATGAAAAATATTATAAAAAATATAGGAATTTTTTCTTTTTTCCTACTTGGAACAAGTTGTTCGGAGACTGAGCTTTTGGATTTAACTCCAATTAACAATATCTCAGTTGACGCTTCCTTTTCTTCACCTTCATTGATCGCAAGCTCAATGAACGGTATGTATAATGCAGCAGCAATTGGACAGTTTAATGCTACCACGATCAACGGAGGTAGAGGTTATGTTTGGGGAGCAGCTTATTTCCAACAAAATGATAATAGGGGAGAAGATGTTGTGAATACGGCTACCTTTTATCAATTGACCTACACTGCAACCTATGACCCAAATACAGCAAACAATGTTTATTATTGGGTAGATGGACCGTTTGATCAATAGATGTAACTTGATCATTGAAGGAGTAACTAAGGCTGCAGCTGATGGTGTCATAACTGATGCAGTTGCAAATGATTACATCGGTCAAGCTAAGTTTTTAAGAGCTATCACTCACTTTGAATTATCTACGCATTTTGCTAGACCTTACAATGAGACTGCAGGGGCAAGTCACATAGGTATACCATACAGAGAAGTGGGTGTAGATACACAAGCTGAAATTGACGAGCAATTGGCAAAAGGCAGAAACACGGTAGCTGAAGTTTACCAAAAAGTAATTGCAGACTTAAACGATGCTGAAGCAACAATCACCAATACAACGCTTACAAAGGCAACTAAAGGTGCGGCTATTGCATTCAAAACTCGTGTTTATTTAGCAATGAGAGACTGGGATAAAGTAATTTCTGAAGGAACTAAACTTTCTACTTTATACAAGTTGGAGGCTACACCAGGAGCGGTATTTAACAGTAGTTACAGCAACACCGAGTCTATTTTCTCTTTGTTACAAGCTGCTACAATGAACCCAGGAGTAAACGCTGCATTGGCATCACAATACAAGAGAAGACTTTTAGTTTGTATCAGTCCTATCATATGGAGAGATCCACAATGGTTGGCTGACGACAAAAGAAGATCAGACGTCCCAGGCGATCCAACTTCAATGGTTTTCACTTCATCTGGACGAAAATTCACCAACAAGTACAAGGATGATGTAAACTATACCGATGCTAGCCCAATCATCAGATATGCAGAAGTTATTTTAAACATGGCAGAAGCTTATGCTAGAAAGGGCGATACTGTAAATGGTTTAGCATTCTTAAACATGGTGAGAGATAGAGCACTTGCTGACAAATCAACTCAATCTTATACTGGATTTGACACTGCAAAAGATCTTGTAGGTGCTATCCTTAAAGAAAGAAGAATTGAATTTTTGATGGAAGGAAAAAGATGGGGTGACATTCACAGATTACAAAAAGATGACTTGTTCCCTATGGATGGTATACCTGCAAAAGTAGCAAATGGTAACCCACCTGCTGCAAGTTACACGCTAGGAACACCTTACACAGGCCCTTATGGCGTTGCCGCAGTTCCTGGAAATGACTTTAAATTTTTATGGCCTATTCCACAGTTGGAACTTGATGCAAATCCAAATTTGGCTCAAAATGCTGGATGGTAATAAGCAGTAAATATTGAGTTTATAACTTAACCAATCATAAAAGGCATCTCTAAATATTGATTATTTGGAGATGCCTTTTTTTATGTTGTTTGTAGCAGTTTGCAATAATAATTTTATTCGAAAAATTGTCTCATCTTTCTTAAAACATGTTTACTTGTTCATTCAATAAGGAAACAATGATTTCTTAAAATTATTTAATGATTAAGACAGGGATGGGTGAAGTCAACGCAACACCATTGGAAAAACTCTTATGAAATACTTTTTCCAATAGATTTCTTTGTTTTTTCTTTACAACAAGTATATCTGCATCAACACTTCTAGCAAACTGGTCTATTCGTTCTTGAGCTTGGCCAGAATCAAGTAAAATGAGAGAAACTTCCTCAAAGCCATAGGTGTCGATGACTCCTGGTCCGTGATGGACAGCATATATTTTCGGATTGTATATTTTTTTGATCTCAGCAATAGCCTCCATACTAGGCTTCAAATCTTCTTCTGTTTCTATCGCTAAGACTATAGTTTTCACTGGTTTGAATTTAGCATCTTTGGGGACGATCAATAGAGGAACGGTCGTATTATTGATCATAATTTTGGTAGTAGAACCAACAATTGTTGCCAACAGATCATTTTCACCTGCGCCCATGATGATCATTTTAGCATTTATTTTTTTTCCTAAATGAATGATGCGATCAGCGGGAAAGCCTACCTCACTATGTCCTTCTACAAAAGCATTTTTGAGGATATCGGTCCCCCAATCGGTATCATATTTTTTTACA
The DNA here is from genome assembly GCA_029567325.1 of Bacteroidota bacterium. GTDB lineage: Bacteria > Bacteroidota > Bacteroidia > Chitinophagales > Saprospiraceae > JADKBO01. The sequence goes on from JAKQLF010000211.1 coordinate 3,977, forward strand.
AATTGATCAAGTTCCTTTTCTGCTGAGGTCATTTGAATTTCCAATAACTGATGATCGGGTATTTCAAAATTAAGAGGAACAGTTACATGCACCACATCTACAACCGCGTCAAAATCAGAAGCTAATTTTTGTGCATAGAAAAAAGCATTAATTGCAGATTCAGAAAAATCTATAGGGACAACAATGTGCGCCATTTTGCCATAATTTTCCCTTTTGAGCACGTTTTTTACAATTTCCCTAAGGGAATGATTGAATGATCCATTAGTTTTTAAAGAAATAGCTGCTTCATCATTAATCTCCACAGCCGGCACTGAATAAATCTTTTTTTCCAAAAAATCTACAACATCAGTTATCTGTGTGATCTGAGGTTCTATTCCGGCTTTAGAAACAAAATGATTTAAGGTACTCAATACCATTTGATATCCAGAAGTCCCTGTCCCATATACTTTAATATTCATGGTCATTTCATTGATGATTTGTAAGTGTAGCGAAAAATTAATTAAACATATTTATACTCGGAGACCGCCAAACCTTCATCTGCCAAATTTTTCAAAATGTCATAAGTTGTAAGCATACCGACCAATTTGCCTTCTTTGACGATTGGAATGGCGTGAAAAATATTTTCTTTAAAAATCTCTAAGGCAACATTGATTCGCTCCTCTGGTTCCAATCTTGCCATTTTGGTAGTCATGATTTGCTTGACTTCATAATTATTGAGGCGAATCTCCTCAAGTTGCTCAAGATCCTTATCATCTCCAAATCCTCGCTTGAAGAAAAGTAAGTCAGATTTACTCACAATGCCAACCAGTTTGCCATCTTGTTCTACAGGCACATGATGTATGCGATGATGCTTAAATATGTTGTCCAATTTTGCAATTGTATCGTCAGGGTCAACAGTCAATAGATCTTTAGACATAATGGTTGACACAGGATTTGTAAGATTCATATTTGTAAAATTAATTAGATGAAAAATTTCAAGTAATAATATTTTCAAAGATCAACATTCGTCCATAATTTAAAATTGACTGGGCTCATTGTGAAAAATGACTTTGGTCACCCTACTTCGATTATCTTTGTCTTACTTTAGACCTTCAAAAAATATTTTCAGATATTTATGGACAGCACCTACCTGGATTTGGCTCAAAGATTGCAAGCGATTATTGATATGGCTACAGATGGCATTCTTACCATAGATTCTGAAGGTTCTATAGAGTCTGTAAATTTTGCTGCCTGCGATATTTTTGGATACAATCAATCAGAGTTACTCGGGAAAAATGTCAAAATGCTCATGCCTGAACCCGATAAAAGTAAACATGATCAATACATTTCAAACTACCACAATACCAGGAAACCCAAAATCATTGGTATAGGTAGGGAAGTGACTGGATTGAAAAAAAGTGGTGATCTTTTTCCTTTGAGGCTTGCAGTAAGTGAAGTAGTATTAAATAATAGAATCATTTTCACGGGTATAGTCCATGATCTTACGGAATACAACCAAGCCAAAAGCGAAATCATTTCTTTGAACAAAGACCTAGAGAAAAAGGTATCTGAAAGAACCTACGAAATCGAAGAGGTAGTAAATAAACTTTTGAAGACTAATAGGAACCTTGAAAGTGAAATTTTAGAAAGAAAATATGCTGAGGATCAATTGGTCAAGCAAGGTATCGAACTTAAAACCGCACTAGAGAAAGAAAAAGAATTCGGAGATTTAAAATCTCGTTTTGTTTCTATGGCTTCACATGAATTCAGAACTCCGCTTGCTACCATTTTATCTTCTGCTTCTCTCATACAACGTTACGAACTATCAGAACAGCAAACATCTAGACTCAAACATGTAGATAGAATTAAATCAGCAGTAAATAACTTAACTGGAATACTCAACGATTTTTTGTCACTGAGCAAGCTAGAGGAAGGGAAGTTGACGGCAAATTTTACCATGATCAATGTACCAGAAATTGTACAATCAGCAATTGATGATTTAAAAGGGATCCTCAAACCAGACCAAAAATTTGAAGTAAGCATCACAGGTGAGGTAATACCCATACTTTCAGATGCTCAGTTGCTCAAAAATATTTTATTCAATCTTATGTCCAATGCAATTAAATATTCTGATGATGTTATATTGGTGAGTGTTGCATTCAAAGAGGACTTAGTTATAGAAGTTCAGGACTTTGGTATTGGAATACCAGAAAATGACCAAAAACATTTATTTGATCGGTTTTTCAGAGCAAGTAATGTATCCAATATACAAGGGACTGGCCTAGGGCTTCACATCATTAAACAGTATTTATCATTGATAGAAGGAAAGATTTCACTAGTATCGGAATATCATAAAGGGACTACCTTTACCATTACCATACCCATAAAAATTCAATAGAATGAAAAAGAAAATATTAGTAATAGAAGACAATTACGAGGTAAGAGATAATCTTTGTGAAATATTGGAGCTAACTGGTTATGAAGTTGTTTCTGCTGAAAATGGGGTAGTAGGAGTACGCCATGCCATGTCTGAATCTCCCGACCTTATCCTTTGTGACGTGATGATGCCTGAATTGGATGGATATGGTGTTCTGAAAATCCTGAACTCCAATCCAAAATTGATGGACATCCCATTTATGTTTCTCACAGCAAAAGCTGAGAAAACCGATTTTAGGAGAGGTATGAGTTTAGGCGCTGATGACTATATTACTAAACCTTTTGATGATGTTGATTTATTGGAAGCAATCGAGTCTAGGCTCAAGAAAAGTCAGCGTATAAAAACACTATTTGACGGCACAGAAAGTGGACTTCAAAAATTCATCGATGAAGCTAAGGCAAATAGAGATCTGGAAACTCTCGCAATCAATAGAGAAACAAGAAAGTATAATAAAAAGGATATCGTATATCAAGCCGGCCAATTTCCGAAATGGATGTTTTTTGTTATTTCTGGTCAGGTGAAGGCTTCTAAAATAAATGAATTTGGTAAGGAGTTTATTACTAATATTTACAAAGAAGGTGATTTTTTTGGATTCCTGCCAATGCTTTACGATGGAGTTTATGATGACAATTGTACAACGTTAGAAGCCAGTGAATTAAGGATGATACCGAGCGAAGAGTTCAGAAAATTGCTATTCAATAACCGAGATGTCGCGGCAATTTTCATCAAAATGCTGGCCTCCAAAGTGGATCAGAATGAAACGCAATTATTGGACCTTGCTTATTCTTCTGTGAGGAAAAGAGTTGCGAATTCACTCATTGTATTACATGAAAAAAATGGACCTGTCATCAGTATGTTGCGCGAAGATGTTGCAGCATTGACAGGAACAGCAAAAGAAACTTTGATCAGGACATTGTCTGATTTTAAAGCAGAAAAAATCATTGAAATCGAAGGCAGCAACATCACCATAAAAGACTTGCAATTACTGAAAAGTATGCCTCAATAAAATAGACTAAATCGCAGAACTATATACTTTTTGTGTAGGTAATGCGAATTCAAAATCAATTCCTGCACAAATATTGCGTATAAAATCCTTTCCTTTATCCGTGATGAACAAAGTATTTGTCTCTAACACAACAAGTTGATCATCGACCAATTCTTGCATGGATTGCACACAAAGATCTTTGATGACCTGATCTTCCATAGATGAAGACCATTTTGTTTGATACGTACACATGAGTTTGAGAATGTGTGTCCTGATATTTTGTTGAGTTCCAGAAAGCTGATGGCCTTTGGTCAAGGCTAATCCATTTTTTTCAATGGCTGCTGTGTAGTCCTCAATGTGTTTTTCGTTTTGTACGTACATAGAAGCTGTTTCACTGATAGAAGAAGCTCCAAGCCCAATGAGTAAACTGGTTTTCTTATCGGTGTAACCCATGAAATTCCGATGCATGAGTCCTGCCTTAAAATTTTGATAAAGAGAATCTGTTTCTAGAGCAAAATGATCCATACCAATCGCCTGATATCCCAAGGCATTCAATCTTTCAGTTCCGTATTTTTTTAATTGATATTTTTCAAAACCTTGAGGTACATCTTGATCTTCAAATGCACGCTGTCCCGCACTTTTCCAAGGCACATGCGCATAGCTATAAAAGGCAATTCGATCAGGTCTCATTTCCTCCAAATAATCCATGGTGACTTCAATGTCTCCAATCGTTTGGAATGGCAATCCGTAAATTAGATCATAATTGACAGATTCATAACCCAAAATTCTGGCATAATTGGTCACAAAAGTGATTTCCTGTACAGTTTGGTTTCTGTTGATGGCTTTCATGATTTTGGGTGACAAATCCTGGACACCTATGCTGATCCGTCTAAATCCCAGGTTATATAATACTTCCAAATGGTCAGCTGTCGTAGAATTGGGATGTGCTTCAAAACTTAATGCGGCATCTTCTGCCCGGACTGCCTTTTCAAAAATTCCATCTATGAGTAATTTCAGGTTAGTTGGATCAAAAAAAGTTGGTGTTCCGCCGCCCAAATGCAACTCCTTGATTTTTGGAATCTTTTCTCCAAATATTTGAATATATGAATTCCATTCCTTGAGGACAGTATTAATATATGGGATTTCAACGCTGTGATTGATAGTAATTCGCTTGTTGCATCCGCAATAGGTACACAATTGTTCACAATAGGGTAGGTGGATATAAAGACTCAATCCTTTTTCAGAATCATAGCCATTGATGATTTCTGTCTTCCACATTTGCTCATCAACGGCAGGAATTGCCCATGCAGGAACTGGAGGATAACTGGTATACCTAGGTACAGCTACGTCATATTTCTGAAGCAATTCAAAACTCATTTTTATTTATATTTATTGAAGCTGTAAAGGTAGAATCAGCATGATTGGAGCCTTATGATTCAAATCATTTTAAGTGCTGACTGTCGTCAATTAGTGACAATAATTCCCAATCTAAATTTGTGAAAAATTATAACAGATTATGAGTTCAGAATCATTTAACAAGAGATATGCACTTGCCAATTTTGGAATGCTATTATTGATGTTTGTATCGGCAATTGTTTTGGTGTATGTAGCATTTACAACTATCTAAGATGGTTGGTCAGGCTGCTCAAAGAGTTCAACATTCCTGTACCCACTGTGGGGATCAATATACAGAAGATGGCATCATCAGAAATGAAAATCATTTTTGTTGTGAGGGCTGTGCAACGGTATATGAAATCCTGTCTTCATCAGGACTTGGAGGATATTATGCTTTGAATGAACAGCCAGGAAGTAGTCAGAAAAAAACTTATTCTGCTCAACAGTTTGATGTTTTTGATGATGAAAAAGTTGTTGCAAAAATACTTGAGTTTCAAGAAGGTAACATTTGTAAGGTTAGGGTGAGTTTGCCCGCTATTCATTGTTCTTCATGTATCTTTTTACTAGAAAACCTAGAAAAAATAGATGGACATGTGCATCAAGTACGGGTAGATTTTCTCAAAAAACAAGCTATAATTACCTTTGAAGCTGATGAGCAATTCAAGCTCAAACAGTTATTTATGCTTTTGAGCCGCATTGGCTATCCTCCTGACATCAGTTTACAAAATCTCAAATCCAATACTAAAAGTGTGAAAGGGAGCAATCGCCTAATGTATCAATTGGGTCTTGCGGGTTTTGTTTTTGGCAATGTCATGCTACTGAGTTTTCCAGAATATTTGGGATTTGAAGAAGCAAGGAATCAATTCTTTTTAGGGTACATCAATTTAGCATTAGCGACACCATTATTGTTTTTTGGCGGCGCAGATTTTATCACATCTGCATTTAGAGCAATTAAAGCCAAAGCGCTTAATATAGATGTTCCACTCGCGATCGGAATTATTACTTTATATTTCAGAAGCGCCTATGAAATACTAAGCAATTCTGGTGAAGGTTATTTTGATAGTTTTTCCGGACTTATATTCTTTTTATTGATTGGCAGGTATGTGCAGCAAATTACCCACAAAGCCATTGATTTTGAAAGAAATTATCGCAGCTATTTTCCTATTTCTGTGTTGAGAAGAAAAAACAATGTTTTCGAAACAATCAGTTTGGATGAGGTTGGAATTTCTGACGTTTTGTTTATCAGAACAGATGAAATAATACCGACAGATGGTTTGGTTTCTGAAGGGACAGCAAATATTGATTATAGTTTTGTGACTGGTGAGTCAGATTTGGTGTCCAAAAAGACCGGCGATAAAATTTATGCTGGCGGTCGACACAAAGGGCATCCATTTTATATGATTGCTGATCAGTCTGTTGACCAGTCTCGTTTGACCAAATTGTGGCAAGAGGATGTTTTTAAGGAATTTAAGAATAGGGGTGTAAAGTTGCTAGACGTTTTCGGGAAGTATTTCACGTTTGCAATTTTGGCTGTGGCATTTATTACTGGTGTTTATTGGGTAATGTTTGATGTGACAATCATGTGGTATGCAGTTACGGCCGTTTTGATTGTTGCTTGCCCTTGTGCTATTTCAATGGCTCCACCTTTTACTTATTCCAATATCATGAGGTTATTGGCAAAGAATAGATTTTTTCTAAAAAATATCCAGACTGTCGAGCACTTCCAAACCATTGACCATGTCATTTTTGATAAAACAGGGACTTTGACCAAGAATGATGCTTATCTAGTAAAATATGAAGGCAAAAACGTAGACGTTCAAGAGCTATCTATGATCAAATCTCTTTGTCAATTGTCTAGTCACCCTTTGAGT
>JAKQLF010000219.1 GCA_029567325.1 Bacteroidota bacterium
AGTTTTAGTTTCAACAAACATGACGCCTTGTCACCTTCAGCATTGACTATGAAGCTGAGACCAATACTTGCAACTGAAAGTGGCTTATTCGGAAAACGCGGACAAGTCATTGAAGCTGTGGATCAAAGATTACAAAACGTTGCAAAATGGGTTTTATCAGTTGGTGATGCAGCCGCAGTTGCAGACGTCAATTTGGATGGATTACCAGATTTATTCATGACTCAAATCTTGAAAGATGTTTCAGATAGAGGAAAATTATACCTCAATAAAGGTCAGCTCACCTTCGAAAAAGTAAAAATTCCTGATCTAGAAAGGTACCTTTCAGATAATAAAAAATTTGGAGCGCCAGGATTTGCATACTTTCTGGACTTTGATAATGATGGAGACCAAGATCTATTCGTTGGCTTTGGATTTGGTAAATCACATTTGTTTGAAAACCGAATGATTCCAGAACAAATACTTTCCTTCAAAGAGATGACTGTTCCCTTTTTGGAAAGCGAAAATACGGTTTGCCTTGCGGCTAATAGCCTTGATTTTGACAACGATGGCAAACTTGACATATTATTGACCAATACTTTGCACCAATATTTGCCTGATTACGAATCTAAAAAAGTTGCCCTCAATATTTTTGACCTGCCTTTACCTGAATATGAAGGTGATCGAAGAATGTTCCATTTTCTCCATGAAAGCTGGCACAATGCGAATAATGGTGGTAAGAATTTCCTGTTGTTGAATACTGGTGATTCCTCCATTTTTAAAGTTATCCCTGAATCTATCTCTAAATTGACTGAAACTCGATGGAGCCTCGCCGTTGGTACCTCCGACATGAACAACGATGGATTCACAGATATTTTTATTGCCAATGATTTCGGCAGAGACGATTGGTACCTTAATAAAAATGGCCAATATTTTGAAAGGCAAAATGGGAAATTTTATGGCGAAATAGGTTTGGATACTTATAAAGGTATGAATGCCTCTGTCGGTGATTTAGATGGGAATGGTAAAGAAGACATTTACGTGAGTAATGTCCACCACGCCATGCAAGCAGAAGGCAGTTTGCTTTGGATGAACAAAACACCTGACCATGCTGACAAAATCACGTTTAACGAAGGTGCTCAAAAACACAACCTATTGAATACCAATAGATTTGGCTGGGGTGCCGCCATGGGCGATATAGACCTCAATGGTTGGACAGATGTAGTACAAGCCAATGGCATGGTCGACGATGCTTGGGATAAGAAATGGGAAAAGGCGCAGGATTTTTGGTATTATCAAGCCCAAATAGCTAGAACCGGGCCTGAAATTCATAGTTATGCAGATAAGTGGGCGGACATCAGTGGCTGTTTTATTTATCCCAATGAAGCAGATCGAATTTCTCTCAATATTGGAGGTGGAGATTTCATTGATGCTACTGATGCGTTGAAGTTTGACCATAAAGCCAACACAAGAGGGGTCGTTTTAGCTGATTTTGACAATGATGGCGATCTCGACATATTGATGACTAATCAATTTGGGAATCCCTTCTTTTATGAAAATATAACAACAAATAAACAATGGATTGGTATCCAGTTAGTTGGGAATGGAGTTACAACAAATAAAGATGCAGTGGGGACTAAAGTTTGGCTTACCTATTCCATCAACGGTAAAGAAAAAACACAATTTAAAGAAAAACACCTTGCCAATGGTTTTATGGCTATGGGCGACACTCGAATGCATTTTGGAATGGGCAGTGATCTCGAAAATATAAAAGACATGAAGCTCAAAATCAAATGGCACAATGGCAAGGAATCATCCATAGCTTTGAAAGATTGGAATAAATATGTGACCATCACTCAAGAATAAACATTTAGATTTGTGTATGGTAAATGACATTCAAATAAAACAAAAATCGATGAGTCCTTCTAAAATGTCGGGCAAATATCGATTCGTTTTTGCGAAGTCTTTCTTGTTACTTTTTTGGCAATGTGCTTTTACCACCATCTCCATTTACCTGTCCTTATCAGAAACGGGGGTGATTTGGGTGATTGGACAACTTTTGTTGGGAATCAATATGCTCCAGTGGTTTTTCATCTTGCACGATTTGGCTCATCAAAGTCTTTTTAGAAATCAAACCATTAATGCCATCTTTGGCCACGTTGCCTCCATTTTTTGCATAGTACCTTATTACCCTTGGCTTTATATACACAACGCTCATCATAAATGGACTGGGTGGAAAGAAAAAGACCCGACGATTCCAGAAATTAAAGTTGAAGATTTGACAAGATTCCAAAGAAACTTGATTGATTTTTGCTGGAAATATTGGATTCCGATTTTTGCAGTGAATTACACTTCACAGACTTTTTTCAACATCAAAAAATTGTTTAAGTTATTTCCAAAAAATGACTTGAAATTAAAGAACACCTTCAGCATTTTCTGGATAATCGCTGTATTCATAACTTTAATCATGACAATTGGACCATTGAATCTATTGAAGATTTGGGGCTTATCCTTTCTCGTTTACATTTTCATCTCAGACCCTTTATTGATCAGCCAACACACACATTTGGATTACAATGAATTGGACAAACAGGCTTTGAAACCTGTGCCTTATATAGATCAGCCTCTTTTCACCAGAAGTGTAAAATATCCAAGCTTCATTGAGCAGTTTTTCTTTTACAACTTTCCCAAGCATGGCCTCCATCATCAGTTTCCTTGGGTTCCGATTTATCATTTATCCAAGTTACAAGAGCCCAAGGAGAATACCATTTTTTGGACAAAATGGCTCAAAATTGCCAAAGAAATGCCTGGTCACATCCTTATTTTCAAATCCACTAAAGACTCTGGAGTGAAACTATGAATATGTACAAAGCTTCTGGAAATTTGGTCAATGGCTGGTATGCAGCAGGACTTTCAAAATCATTCAAAACCAAACAAGCTAAAAGGGTAGAGATTTTTGAAGTCCCCATTGTATGTTGGCGCAAAGAGGATGGTAGTGTTGTTGCTTTGTTGGACAAATGTAATCATCGCAATGTGCCTTTGAGCGAGGGAAAAATCAATAAGGATTGCATCGTATGCCCATATCATGGTTGGACTTATGATGGATCTGGACAATGTGTACAAATACCGTCTGAAGGTCCACACACAGAGAGAATACCAAACAAAAAGGTGGAATACTTCCCTGTTATTGAAGAAAATGGATTGGTATGGTTGTGGATGGGTGAAGAAAAAAAGACAGATCGTCGACCGTTCCCAATGCCTA
>JAKQLF010000060.1 GCA_029567325.1 Bacteroidota bacterium
AAAGACATTGATGCTGCCTGTGGTCAACTAGCCAACAAAGAATAAATAGTTAATATGACAAAACAAGATATCCCTTTTCTTCCAGTTTATTTCGAAAGATATATCAATCAAGTCCCCGAAATGGAGCTTGCAAAAGCCTTGGAAGTTTATGGTTTTGAACTGCTAGATGCAGAAAAAAATAAACTCATCCAACTTGGTGATCTAGTATATGCACCTGGAAAATGGACAATGGCTGATATTATGCAACATATCATAGATACAGAAAGGATATTTGCCTATCGTGCATTGAGAATTGGGAGAAACGATCAAACACCATTACCTGGATTTGATGAAAATGAATATGCTGTACAAGCTCACGCATCTGAGCGAAGTTTTGAAGATTTGATGGATGAGTTTGTGACTGTCCGTCAGAGTACTATCCAATTATTTAAAAGTTTTAAGCCAGAAGACCTGTTAAAACAAGGCATTGGTTCAGGTAATCCCATTTCTGTCATAGGTCTTGGATATACCATCGTGGGTCATGTCATTCATCATATGGAAGTGATCAAAGAAAGGTATTATCCTTTAATAAATGTGAAGTAATTTATTTTAAAAATAGAATAGAAGATGCCTGTTCATTGGTATGAAGGTCGAGTGATTGACATTAAAGAAATGAGTCCCACAACTAGACAATTTTTTGTGTCTGTTGGTGATGAAGCATTTTATTTTTTACCAGGTCAATTTGTAACGATGGATCTACCTGTAGGTGAAAAGCGAAATCAGAGATGGCGAAGTTATTCCATAGCTAGTCATCCCGATGGTGGACAAGTACTGGAGTTTTGTATCGTAAAAGCAGATGCTGGCGTAGGTACCAAATATCTTTTTGAAGAAGTAAAAGTAGACGATACCCTTAAGTTTAAAGGACCCGATGGTGGATTTGTGTTACCAAAAAACTTAGAGAACGAAATCATTATGATTTGTACAGGTACAGGCATTGCACCATTCAGAAGTATGCTAGCTCATGTGAGAAATCACCAACTTGATTTTTATAAAATTCATTTGATTTTTGGAACTAGAAATAGTGCAGGAATACTCTATCGAGAAGAAATGGAGCAAATGGCACGTGAATATTCTAATTTTACTTACGACGTAGCAATGAGTAGAGAAAAATTAGATGGGTTTCACCATGGTTACTTACATGATGTGTACATGAAAAGCTACCAAGAAGTTTCGCCAATGAGACATTTTTATCTTTGTGGATGGTCACAAATGATCGATGAAGCTGTCGCAAACATTATTCTAAAAATGGGATATAACAAATCTCAAGTGCACTATGAGTTGTATGGTTAGTTTTGTCCATTGAAATGAAGGTAAACTGGTCGGCTAATTGAGAGAAAATATTCTAAATCAACTATTACTGAGCAAAACTGTTGCTTCACATATTAATAGATTTTAAAGCATGGCAGATTTATTGGTTTTTACGGAGAAAGGTATCTACTGCCCGCAAGCGGATGTGTATATCGATCCTTGGAAACCAGTCAATAGAGCATTAATCACACATGCCCATTCTGATCATGCTAGAACTGGTCATAAACAATATTTGGCTACCATTGACTCTGTTCCAATACTCAAACATAGGTTAGGTTCATTTATAAAAGTACAAGGATTGCGCTACGGAGAATCAATTACCATCAATCAAGTAGAGATATCATTTCATCCTGCTGGACATATCATAGGTTCTGCGCAAATAAGGCTTGCATATAAAGGTGAAATTTGGGTAGCAAGTGGCGATTATAAAATAGAAAATGATGGTTTGTCAGGTCAATTTGAACCAGTAAGATGTCATACCTTTATAACAGAATCTACTTTTGGACTTCCATCTTTTAAATGGAAACCACAGGCACAAGTTTATCAGGAAATTAATGATTGGTGGCAATCAAACAGAGAAATAGGTCGTACTAGTATCATTTCTGCATATTCCCTTGGTAAAGCCCAACGCATTATCCATAATTTAAATGGTGACATTGGACCTATTTATGCTCATGGAGCTATTGAAAATACCAATGAAGTACTGCGTAGTCAAGGTTTTAATATTCAGCTTTCGCCAAAAATAGAAAATGGCGCCAAAACAGATCAATACAAAGGAGCAATCATCATAGCACCACCATCAGCTATTGGATCAGCATGGACTAAAAAGTTTGGTGATTATGAAGAAGCTTTTGTTTCAGGGTGGATGAATGTGCGTGGAATCAAAAGAAGGAGAAATGCAGAGCGTGGATTCGTACTTTCGGATCATGCAGATTGGACAGGGCTCAATGAAGCAATAAAAAATACGGGAGCACATCGAGTATTTGTCACGCATGGCTACACTGAAATCTTTGCGCAGTGGCTCTCAGAGCAAGGTTATGACGCCAAAGCCGTGAAAACAGCATTTACTGGCGACGAAGAAGTAGATACAAATGCGGAAAATGTATGAAATTATTTACCACACTTATCAATGGATTAAGTCAGACCAATAGTAGTCTGAAGAAAACATCACTGCTATCTGCTTATTTTATACAAGAAACAAACGAGCTCAACAAGCTGTGGGTCATCGCACTTTTAATAGGTAAAAAACCACCAAGAACTGTCAATACCACGCTGCTTCGAGAATGGTGTGCAGAAGAAGCAGGCATTCCTTTGTGGTTATTTGAGCAAAACTATCATATAGTTGGCGACTTGGCCGAAACTATTGCTTTGATATTGCCTATTTCAGATTCGAAATTTGACCTTAGTTTGTATGAATGTATTACTCAAATACAAGGATTAAAAAACAAAACAGAGACAGAAAAGAAAGATTTTGTGCTCCTTATGTGGCGAAATCTTGATGAAGCAGAGAAGTGGATTTTTAATAAACTTATCACAGGTGGATTCAGAATCGGAGTCTCGAAAAACATAGTTATACTTGCTTTAGCTCAGGCCTTAAATGTAGATAAAAACACCATTGCACATCATTTGATGGGAGATTGGTCTCCAGAAAAGGTAAATTGGTCCAGTCTTTTTAGTTTCGAAGAAGGAAATGCTGATGTATCTCGACCTTACCCATTTTATTTGGCTCATGCAATTTCTGAGACTGATTTATCAACATTAGTCCTTGATGAATGGACAGCAGAGTGGAAATGGGACGGCATTAGAGGACAACTCATCAAGCGAAATGGAGAGGTCTTTCTATGGTCAAGAGGTGAAGAATTAATCACAGATAAGTTTCCAGAGTTTGAAAAAATTGAAATGGCAGGTCATGACTTTGTTATAGATGGAGAAATCATTGCTTGGAAAGATGACAAACCAATGGATTTCCAATCATTACAAACTAGAATAGGCAGAAAAAATGTATCCAAAAAACTACAACACGACACGCCCGTCAAAATCATTGCGTATGATATTTTGGAAATTGATCAGAAGGATATAAGGCAGATTCCATTCGATCAAAGAAGGAAGATTTTAGAAAACGTGGTAAATGACAGCGATCAAAAACAAATTAGATTATCTCCACAGCTGGACTTTGTTGATTTAGATACGCTACATGAATGGCGTAATAGGTCAAGAGAGATCGGTGCTGAAGGATTGATGTTAAAAAAAAAGGATGGCATCTACCATACAGGTAGGCGCACAGGAGAAATGTGGAAATGGAAAGTCAATCCATTTACAATTGATGCCGTACTTATCTATGCCCAACGAGGACACGGTAGAAGGGCAAATTTATTTTCCGATTTTACTTTTGCCCTTTGGGAAGGAGAAAAGTTAATGCCATTTGCCAAAGCATACTCTGGACTTACGGATGATGAAATGAAAGAAATTACCAATTTTGTAAAAAACAATACCCTCCAAACTTTTGGTCCTGTGAGTAGTGTGAAGATTGAATTAGTGTTCGAATTAGCCTTTGAAGGTGTGGCTTTATCGAGTAGACATAAAGCAGGTGTAGCTGTCAGATTTCCTAGAATACTAAGGTGGAGAAAAGACAAAAATGTATCAGAAGCTAATAAATTAGATGATTTAAAAGA
>JAKQLF010000230.1 GCA_029567325.1 Bacteroidota bacterium
TTTGAACACATGATGTTCCAAGGTAGCGACAACGTTGCAGATGAGCAACATTTTAAATTGATTACTGAATCTGGAGGTACCCTTAATGGCTCTACCAACAGAGATAGAACCAATTATTATGAGACGGTACCAAGCAACCAGGTAGAGAAAATGATTTGGTTGGAAGCAGACCGAATGGGATTTTTACTAGATGCTGTGACTCAAAAGAAATTTGAAATTCAACGTGCAACCGTAAAAAACGAGCGTGGTCAAAATTATGACAATAGACCCTATGGCTTAGTCCAGGAAATGATCGCAAAAAATCTTTACCCTTATGGCCATCCTTATAGTTGGTTGACTATTGGATACGTAGAGGACCTCAATCGTGTCGATGTCAATGATTTGAAAAACTTTTTCTTACGCTGGTATGGCCCGAACAATGCTGTCATCACGGTCGGTGGCGATGTAAAAGCTGCCGATATCGTCAAATATGTAGAAAAGTATTTTGGATCTATTCCTCGCGGACCTGAAGTTGAAAAAACAATCCTTCCTGATGTGCAACTTACTGAAGACAGATATGTAAGTATGGTGGATAATTTTGCAAAATTACCTCAATTGGTTTGCGCTATGCCCACCGTGCCAAGGTATCACAAAGACGAGGCTGCGGTAGATTGCTTGTCGCAAATTCTGGGTGGAGACAACAACTCCATTTTATACCAAAGTTTGGTTAAAACTCAAAAAGCCCTCAATGCTTCCGCTTTCAATCCTACCAGTGAATTGGGTGGTAATATTTATTTTGCCATCACGCCAAAACCCGGTACTCCCCTTTCAGATATGGAAGAAGAATTGAATAAAGCATTGGCAGATTTCGAAAAAAGAGGTGTTTCTGATGATGACATTTCCAAGTTTAAAAGTTCATTTGAAGCCACAGCCATTTATAGATTGGAAAGTGTATCAGGTAAAGTATCACAATTGGCTGCTTATGAAACTTTCACAGGCAATCCAAATTACTTACAAACAGAGCTGAAGGATTATCTTTCTTTTACCAAGGAAGATGTGATGAGGGTTTATAATGAATTTATCAAGGGAAAACACAAGGTTATACTGAGTGTATTGACCAAAGGCAATGAAATGCTTATTGCTAAAGAAAGCAATTATACCATCGATACAACAAAGTATGTAGCTCCTGATTATGGATACGAGGGTCTTAAATACAATAAACCAAAGGATAATTTTGATAGAAGTGTCATCCCTGGTGAAGGTCCTGCTCCGGTAGTAAAAGTTCCGGAATTCAAAAAAACAACAAAGGGCAGTATGAAAATAATTGAGTCCAAGTCTATAGAAATTCCTACTATCGTTTTGAGAGTGGAATTGAAAGGTGGTAGAATGGTTGAGCAAAATGATTTGTCAAAATTGGGTGTTGCTGACTTATTCACCACCATGATGGACGAAGACACTAAAATGCACTCTGCTGAAGAAATGAGTGTATTACTTGATAAACTCGGAAGCAGCATATCTATCAATACCGCACTTGATAACACCATTGTCACTGTGAGGACATTGAAAAAAAATCTAAAGCCAACACTTGCATTGATGGAAGAAAGATTGTTGTCTCCGAAATTTACACCAGATGCATTTGACCGTATCAAAAATAAGGCCATTGAAGACATCAAAAATTCGAAAACCAATGCAGCGAATGTTGCAAGTCAGGCTTATGATATGATGCTTTATGGTCAAAAAAATATCCTTGGACAACCTGCATCAGGTACAGAGGCCACTGTTGCAAAGATCACTTTGGCTGATATAGAAATGTATTATAAAAAATACATCAGTAGAAATGGTGCAAATGTCATCGTGGTTGGCGATATTGACAATGCCGGCATGACCGCAATCACCACTTCACTCATGAAGTTGCCAAATCAGGCTGTCAATCTACCAACCTTGCCCGAGCCCATGACATCTGCTGAAAAAAACACCGTATATGTTGTTGACATCCCTAAGGCTGCACAAACTGAGTTCAGAGTAGGTTACCTTACCGATCTCAAGTACGATGCAACTGGTGACTACTACAAATCATCATTGATGAATTATGTTTTTGGTGGTTCATTCAACGGTAGAATCAACATCAACCTGAGAGAGGACAAAGGATGGACATATGGAGCAAGAAGTAATTTCATGAGCAATGACTATACCGGATCATTTACCTTCTCTTCAGGCATCAAATCCTCTGCCACTGATAGTGCTTTGATGGAAGTGGTAACCGAACTTGATAATTATTCAAAAAATGGCATCACACAAGACGAATTGAAGTTTTTGAAGAGCGCTATATCACAGAGTGAAGCAAGACGGTATGAAACTGGTTTCCAAAAAGCCTCTTTCCTAGGAAATATGCTTAAGTATAAGTTGGACCCAAATTATACAGTTACTCAAAATGGCATCCTCAATAACATCACTGCAAAGGAAATAAATTCACTATCTGCCAAATACTTGGACCCACAAAAAATGAACATCATTTTTGCTGGCGATAAAGAAAAGATTGCGCCTACTTTAGAAAAGATGGGCTATAAAGTCCAAGATATCAATAGTCAGGGCGAAGTGGTTGAAGTAAAACCATAAAAATAGAAGGAGCAACTGTTTGGCTATATCCTTTTGTGGAATAAATTTTCATGAATATTGCCAAACAGTTATCAAAAAACGAACACGAAAAAAGGGGAAGACATTGCTGCTCCCCCTTTTTTTATCTAATTAACTAATATTAAAAGTATCTAAAAACTTATCTTCTTAGTATGTGTACTATGCTAGTGTGCTCACAAAACGCATCAACTTTCCTTTCAAGTTTGACGCCTTATTTTTGTGCCAAGTATTCTTCTTTGCTAATTTATCGATCATAGAAACAACTTTAGGCAAAAACACAATTGCTTCTTCCTTTGTAGTCATTGCTCTCAATTTTGAGATGGCTGTTCTAGCAGATTTTTTGTAGTATCTGTTTCTCAACCTTTTTACCGCATTCTGTCTGATCCTCTTTTTAGCAGATTTATGATTTGCCATTGTCTAATTTTAATTTTGGACTGCAAAAATACATCTTTTTCATAAAACCACAAATTATTTTCAAATATTTCACCTTGCCTTTAACCTCAATACATACATTTTTATTGATTTAATGCTTTGAAAGCAGATAATCCTCAATTTAAAAGTATGAATTTCAGGCATCGACCTTCATATTCACTTCTTGATGCAGTGGTTGAAAGATCAGCTCCAAATGGATAATTAAGGTTTAATTTTGATGAAATCAGCTAAAAACTTCCTCTAGATGTATGGTAAGTCCAGGAAGTGATCTAGGTATGATTTGATCTTCCTTCACATAAGTCGTGATGCGTTGATACTTGCCATGCTCTAATACAAACACCTCAATCAGTTGTAATTCTGCCATGACAATCCAATATTCAGGAACTCCAGCTTCTTCATAAACATCGTATTTGAGTTGCAAATCCTTTTTTGATGTGTGAGGCGATAGGATTTCGATGATCAAATCTGGTACACCAAAACATCCTGCTTCTTCAATGATTTCAGGGCGACAGATGACAACAATATCTGGCTGTACGACGGTAGTTGCTTTTTCTCGCTTCCTATTTGCAACTGGAAGGATGACATCAAATGGTGCATGGAAAACTTGACATTCTCTTTGCTTTAGATACTGCCAAAAAATACCAAGTAAATTGCCACTCACTTTTTGATGGGCAGTCTTGGGAGCAGGACTCATCCTAAAGATTTTTCCTCGGATCAACTCCACCATTTCTTCAAACTCAAACTTGAGATAATCGGCGTAGGTATATTCTATTCCGAAATCTTCAGCTGGATCTTGGACGTGGGAAATATCTTTTTCTTGCATTGAAATTAATTTGATGCTTTACAAAAATAAACATTTTATGCATCACCATTCCAGAAATAATTAACCCTACAAACGAAAAAAGGAGGCAAACAATCTGCTCACCTCCTTTTCTTAATACTTATTTGTTACTAGATAAGACTAGATATAATCATTGATGATTTGCTCAAAACGCTCTTGTTTTCCACTCATTTGCTGTGGCTCATCTGCATTTTTTCCAATACCATAAAGTTCTTCCAATGTCATTTTTCCAGACTCAAATTGCTGACCATTTCCAGAATCAAATGAGGCATATCTATTTGTTCTCATTTGGTTGTAAGGAGAATCTGTATGAATAGCTTCTGCTACCAATAATGCTCTTGCAAATGCATCCATTCCAGAAATGTGTGCAATGAATAAATCTTCCGGATCTGTAGAATTCCTTCTCACTTTAGCATCAAAATTGATACCGCCATCTTTGAAACCTTCCCAAGGGAACATAACTAACATTGCCTCTACCAATTCGTATAAATCGATAGGGAACTGATCTGTATCCCAACCATTTTGGTAATCACCTCTATTTGCATCCACGCTACCCAAAACACCAGCATCAATAGAAGCTTGTAATTCGTGTTGGAAAGTATGGCTTGCTAAAGTAGCGTGATTCACTTCGATATTCAATTGAAAATCTCCCAATAAATCATATTGTCTCAAGAATCCGATACAAGTTTCTGCATCAAAATCATATTGGTGCTTAGATGGTTCCATCGGCTTTGGTTCGATGAAAAAAGTACCATTGAATCCATTCTTTCTACCATAATCTCTAGCCATAGTGAAAAATCTGGCAATGTGTTCTTTTTCTCTTTTCATATCCGTATTGAGTAAAGACATATAACCTTCTCTACCTCCCCAGAATACATAACCTGTTCCACCCAATTTCACCGTTGCGTCGATGGCATTCTTAACTTGGACACCACATTTAGCAACTACATCAAAATTTGGATTTGAAGCTGCACCATTCATAAATCTAGGGTTTGAGAACATATTTGCAGTTCCCCACAATAGCTTTATGCCAGTTTCACCTTGTTTTTCTTTGATATAATCAGTGATTGCATCCAATCTTCTTTCAGACTCAGCCACAGAAGACCCTTCATCAACTAAGTCAAAGTCGTGAAAACAAAAATAATCCAATCCTATTTTAGTCATGAATTCAAATGCAGCATCTGCTTTATCTTTTGCTCTTTGCACAGCATCTGTTGCTTCCAACCAAGGCATTGGCCTAGTTGCCGAACCAAATGGATCTCCTCCACCTCCGCAAAGTGAGTGCCACCATGCACAAGCAAATTTGAAGTGGTCTTTCATTTTTTTACCACCTACTAAAAGTTCAGGATCATAATATTTAAATGCTAAAGGGTTTTTGGATCCTTTTCCCTCGAAAGGTATCTTTCCTATACCTTTAAAATATTCTTGTTTTCCAAGTAAAACGCTCATGTTAAATTTTTAATTTTTTAATTTAATATTTATTGTGCTATTCCTTTTTTCCAATCTTTATAAATTTCTATCAACTCTGCATCTACAGATGGGCTATACTCATTGACTTGGTGGATATTACTGACCGCATCCCTCAAATTTGAAAAATACCCGGCACCAAAAGCGCTTCCTTTAGCGGCTCCTGCTGCACCATTGGTATGATAAACTTCTATCTCAACCCCTGCAACATCAGCTAAGGTCTGACCAAATACTTTTGACTGAAAGAGGTTATCATCGCCAACCTTCATTTTCTTTACCTCGATTCCCATTTCCTTCATGACCTCCAGTCCATAAGCAAATGCAAATGCTATACCTTCCAGCCCCGCTCTGAGGATATGTTTTCTGGTATGCCTATTGAAGTCCAATCCTTTGATGGTCGCACCAGGATTGGCATTGCCCAACATCCTCTCTGCCCCATTGCCAAATGAGTAAACTCTAACACCTTCTGCGCCTTTAGTCACTTCACTTGCTATTTTTTCCAACTCTGGATATGCCCGATCCGCATAAAAATTTGTCCTAAGCCAATTGTATAATATTCCTGTACCATTGATACACAAGAGAGTGCCAATATGCGGATCATCTGAAGTGTGATTGACATGTGCAAAACAGTTTACCCTTGATTGTGCGTCTGGCACCACACTTTTACTCACTGCATATACAACTCCAGATGTACCTCCAGTTCCTGCTGCTTCGCCATCTTCCAAAACGGCCAAAGCCAACGCATTATTTGGTTGGTCACCAGCCCTATAACTTATCGGCGTGCCAGGTTGTATACCAGTCAATTCTTCAAATGCTTCATTGGTTGTGGAAGATGCTTCAAAACTATTGGATGCTGGCGCTAAAATGTCAGCAGAGATACCCATGGTATTGAGAAGGTCCGTTGAAACATCATCATTTTTGAAATCCCAAAAAATTCCTTCTGATAAACCAGATACTGAGGTGGTAATTTTACCAGACATCTTATATGCTATGAAGTCTCCTGGCAACATTGCCTTATGAATTTTCTCATAAATGGAAGGTTCATTGTCCTTAACCCACTTGAGTTTTGATGCGGTAAAATTTGCTGGAGAATTGAGGCAATGGTCCAAACAGAATTGTCTACCCATGGCATCAAATGTTTCATTACCTACTTCCACTGCACGGCTATCGCACCAAATAATAGAAGGCCTCAATGGTTTACCTTCGTCGTCAACGACCACCAAACCATGCATTTGATAAGATATTCCAATACTTTTTATATTGTGTGCCTTTACAGCGGGTGCATCAACTAAGGCAAGTTTTATTGCTTCCAATACAAAATTCCACCAATCGTCAGGATTTTGCTCGGCCCAACCAGCTTTTGGCGCATCAATAACCATTTCCTTTTCTGGAAATTTGCCGTTACCAACTGTGTTACCGTGCTCATCAACAATAGCACATTTCACAGATGAACTTCCTAAATCGAGTCCTAAAAAATAATTGACCATAACGATTGTGAACGATTTAATATATATTTAAAAAATAGCCTTTGGCTTTTAAAGTATCGTATTTTTCTGCGTTGAAAGTATACAAATTTGGTGCACGGTAAGGTACATTCAATTCCTTTTGATTGGTGTCGATGAGGATATCTTCTTTTAATATTTTTTTTCTGAAGTTCCTCGTATCCAATTTGATATCAAGGATGGTTTCGTACATTTTCTGAAATTGTGTCAGAGTAAATTGCTTTGGCAATAGCTCAACTCCAATTGGCTCTGTCCGCAACTTCAACTTCAAAGCTTCATATCCTTTTTTAATGATTTCGTTGTGGTCGTAGATCAAATCAGGAATATTATGAATATCGACCCATTTAATATCTCTGGCTTCCAATCCTTTTTTCAATTCATATTTTTCAGTAGAAATCAAAGCAAAGTAAGCTGCCGTAATGACTCTTTGGTGAGCTACTCTATTCACTTTACCAAGGACGTCAAAAAGCTCAACAAAAACGTTTTCTAGTCCTGTCAGTTGCTTCAAGACTATACTTGGCATTTCCTCCAAGTCAAAATCAAATTTCACATAATCACCAGGCAATGCCCATTGACCTTCAACTGGTCCTTCATCATGTTGAATCAACAACACTTTGAGCTCATCTCCCTCCAAACCAAATATGACACAGTCCACTGATACAGTAGATAACTGAACTCCATCAACATTTACAACTCTTTTTTGATTTGGATTTATGAGCATATTGTAAATTTTACATAAAGGTATGAAAAATATTTATTGACAAATGTATTTTGATTTTTTTGTTTGTTGGGCAATGCAATTTTTTTATGAATTTCAGCACAAAATTAAATTTGTTTGAGAAATTCACCTTATCCCGTGCAATCAAAATTCAAATCTAATATTTCATTATCCTTTATTAGTAATTGTTAAAATAAGAAAAGCCTTGATGAATGATCACCAAGGCTTTTCCTTTGTATAAGTTATTCAGACTTAATCTCTAGAATAATCTTCTTCTTCAATCAATACACCATCAGGTCTTACAATCTGTATATCGTTGAATTTCTTAACTCCTGTACCAGCAGGAATTTTCTTTCCAACAATAACATTTTCTTTCAACCCGTTGAGGTAATCCGTTTTAGCAGACATTGCTGCTGTACTCAATACCTTGGTTGTTTCTTGGAACGATGCAGCTGAGATCCAACTGTAAACTCCCAATGAAGCTCTCGTAATACCTTGAAGTAATGGACTAGATGTAGCTGGAATTGCATCCCTAACTACGGCAATCTTTTTATCATTTCTCTTCAAATAAGAATTTTCTTCTCTCAATTGTCTGATAGAAATGATTTGTCCTTGGCCATATTTAGAAGAATCACCCGGATCTGTAACAACTTTTTTATCAAAAATTTCGTCGTTCTTTTCCATAAACTCTTGCTTGTTTACAGCCTCACCTTCAAGGAATGGAGTATCACCTGGATCTACGATTTCAACATCTCTCATCATCTGACGTACAATTACTTCGATGTGTTTATCATTGATGTTGATACCTTGAGAACGATAAACTTCCTGAACACCATTTACTAAGTAATATTGTACTGCAAATGGGCCTCTGATGTTTAGAATATCCATTGGAGAAACCGCACCATCTGTAAGTGGTGTACCAGCTCTTACAAAGTCACCTTCTTGTACAAGGATGTGTTTTGAAAGTCCGATCAAATATTTTCTTTTCTGACCAGTTTTCTCATCCTCGATGAATGTTTCTCTGTTTCCTCTTTTGATTTTTCCAAAAGTTACAATACCATCTATTTCCGCAACAACTGCCGGATTCGAAGGGTTTCTTGCTTCAAACAATTCTGTTACCCTTGGAAGACCACCCGTGATATCCTGGATTTTACCAAGATTTCTAGGGATTTTTACAATCTTCATACCTGCCTGCAATTCTTGACCATCATCAATAGAGATATAGGCACCTACAGGTAAAGTATATGATTTGATCTCATCACCAGAAGGAGAAACAATTCTGATCACTGGAATCTTTTTCTTATTCTTAGATTCAATGACCACTTTGTCAGCATATCCAGTTTGATCATCTCTTTCAACTCTGAATGTGACACCTTCTTCAACTGCTTCAAACTGAGCAATACCAGTATATTCAGAAATGATTACGTTGTTGAATGGATCCCATTCGCAAATAACATCTCCTTTAGCTATCTTTTGTTTGTCTTTTACCTTTATGTCTGCTCCATAAGGAATATGGTGAGTATTGAAAATTTTACCAGTTTCAATGTCAACAATTCTTACTTCACCAGATCTTGAAAGTACAACTTTACTGTTGTCGCTATCTGTAATTTTGATGTTGTCAAATTCAACTCTTCCATCAAACTTAGAAACGATTTCAGACTCTGCTTTGGTTACCGATGCAATACCACCCACGTGGAAGGTAC
>JAKQLF010000251.1 GCA_029567325.1 Bacteroidota bacterium
AATTAAGAATGGAGAAAGATAAACTGAGTACTGAATCTATCATCAAGCAAGCTGCAATGGAAGTCTTTCTGAAGGATGGATTTGATGGTGCCCGGATGCAAAAAATTGCTGATTTGGCAGGAGTCAATAAGGCAATGTTGCATTATTATTTTTCAAGCAAGGATGTCATGTTTGAAAAAATATTTGCTGAAGCCATGTCTGACTTGGTCCCCCATATCGAAAAAATCATGAACATGGACATGCCACTGATTGAAAAACTAAAGGCATTTGTACGCATTCATGTAAAACAACAAATCGAAAACCCAAAACTGGCAGCTTTTTGCTTCAATGAGATGGGCAAGAATCCCGAACGCGTATTATCACAAATGGAAGCTTTAGAACCCATGCAAAGAACACTCAAGTTATTTTTTGCACAATATGATAATGAAGTAAAAGCAGGAAAATTGGTTGATTACTCACCCATGCACCTTTTTACATTTATCCAGGGACTTATTGACTACTATTTCATATCAAAACCATTTTTTGAATCTTACTTATGTCCAAATCACGCCGAGTTGAGTACAGATTTTGAAGAAAACCTTCCGGATCAAATTTGTAAGTTTTTAGAAAACGCATTAACAATAAAATAAAACACCTAATAATATTCAAATGAAACAAAGTGTAACCATACTTTTGCTTTTGTTTTCCTTTCTTAACCTTTTGGCACAAGGAGGACAAATTGAACTTACCTTGGATGAAGCTGTCAAAAAAGCCATCACTGCAAGTCCAGATGTAAGAAAGCTAGCATTAGCTGACCAAAAAAATGATTATGAACTAAAATCATTTCGTTCTGCTTTCTTGCCACAAGTTTCTGGTCAACTACAATTAAATTTCAACCCTGTACTTCCTACACAAAGAATCCCCGATTTTTTTGGAGGTGACCTGACTAAGACCATACCCGTACAGTTTGGTACTTTCCAAAGTCACCAAGCAACTGTTTCAGTCAATCAGGTGATTTATTCAAAAGCATTGCAAACGGGTAGTGATGTCCTGAAAAAAACTTTTGAACTCAATGCCATCAATCAGCAAATGAAAAATGAAGAGTTGACAAATAGCATTGCGAAACTATATTTTCAGACACAAGGATTACAGTATCAAATAAAAAACGTCCAAGCAAATATTGATAACCTAAAGAAGCTAGGGGAAGTAAGTAAGGCTAGGCAAGAAGTTGGTTTAGGACTTGGAATTGATACCGATAGAATCCAAATCAATCTCAATAATTTGCAGTCTCAAATAGAGATTTTGAAATCCCAAGAGCAATCTCTCATGGATATCATCAATATTCTTACTGGGCAAAAAGCGGGAACAAAACTCACACTTACAACAACAGAACTTGAGGCATACGATGGCACAGCAGCATATTTGGACTCTGACAAAGTGAAAAATAGGACGATAGACTTATTAGATAAACAGAAGGAAGTCTTGTCTGCACAAATCACTTCCAATTTGGCTCAAAATGGCCCAACCCTAGCCGCATTTGCCCAAATGGGTGGACAAATACAAGGTGACAAGCTGGATATTTTTATCAAAAAAGAAAACTATGCCTTTTTTGGTGGATTTGGATTACAACTGAATGTTCCCATTTATAACGGCAAAAAATATCAAAACAAAGTCAAATCCATCGAAATGGAGCTCTTGCAAATCGATGAAGATAAAAATCTATTGAAGCAAGGTTTGGAGCAGCAATACGTCAATGCCTTTCAAACTTTGTATGCTAATAAACAACAAAAGAATAGCCAAGATGAAAATGTAAGCTTGGCACAAAAAACGTATGCAATCACACAAGATCGCTATAATCAGGGAGTTGCACCGCTCACAGACCTGATGGATGCGCAGAAATCTTTGATTGAAGCACAAAACATGGCTTTATTGACAGACTTGCAAATAAAACTAGCCCAAATAGATTTACTAAATATAGAAGGAAATATTCAAGAAATAATTAGATAATACAACACATCAAATACAATGAATAAGCGAAAAGTTATCACCTTAATCGTAGCCATAGTTATTTTAGGAACGCTTGCAGCCATCATCAGTTCCAAGTTGAAGGCCAATAAAAAAGTTCTTAATGAAAATGCTGCAATTTCTCAAATAGTGAATGATGCCATTCCGGTTACAGCAGAAGTGGTTGAAGAAATGGAATTCAAAAACAGTTTTGCTGGAGACGGTAGTTTTGCACCCACGCAAAGAATTTCTGTTGCTTCAGATGCTCAAGGAAAAATTACCAAGCTCAATGTCAATGATGGTACTTTTGTCTCTAAGGGTTCTGTTTTGGCAATTTTGGACCATACACTTTTGAGCAATCAATCAAACTCAATTGAAGTTAATATTGCAAAATCCACCAAAGATTTGCAAAGATTGAAAACCTTGCTCCAATCTGGTGGTGCAACTCAATCACAGATTGATGAAATTGAAACAGGAATCAAACAATATGAAATACAATTGTCTAGCATCAAAAAACAGATTTCTGATGCATATTTGAAAGCACCAATCAGCGGCACGGTTGTAAACAAAAAAATCGAGCATGGCATGTACGTTTCCGTCGGAATGCCAATTTTGGACATTGTAAATATTTCAACCCTGGATTTCCAAACTTACTTAACTGAAAGTCAAGTATTTAAAACAAAATTGGGCCAATCAGTTAGGTTGACTACCAATGTGTATCCTGGTGTTGATTTTAATGGTAAAGTAAAGTTTATTGATGTTGCTGCAAGCCCAACTAAAACATATTTGGTTGAAATCTCAGTTCCAAATTCT
This sequence comes from Bacteroidota bacterium, assembly GCA_029567325.1. Taxonomy (GTDB): domain Bacteria; phylum Bacteroidota; class Bacteroidia; order Chitinophagales; family Saprospiraceae; genus JADKBO01. Next base: position 2,797 of record JAKQLF010000251.1, read on the forward strand.
AATACGAACCCATTGAAGGCAGGCTTAGATGGAAAAGCATATTTTGAAGGAAGCGGTTCTATTAAATCACCTGCGGTTTCTAGATCTGCTATTGTTGGTTCTTTTGACGACGCACAAGTCTATATCATCAAAGACTCCATTGTTTCCTTGATTCCAGTCCAAATTGGTTTATCCAATAATGATAAAGTACAAATAAGTGGCGGACTTCAAAATGGTGATAGGGTAGTTACTTCAGGCCAGATCAACCTGAAAGAAGGTACCAAAATTTCTGTTTCAAACGCGATTGCAGCTGCAAATCAATAAGAATCTTTTAAAAAGAAAAAAATGACTCTAACAGAATTATCCATAAAGAGGCCATCGCTTATAGTGGTCATATTTGCTACACTTGCCTTTTTGGGTGCCATTTCATATTCATTTTTGAATTATGAATTGATTCCAAAATTTACGGCTCCTATAGTGTTTGTGAGTACAGTGTATCCAGGTGCTAGTCCGACAGAAGTAGAATCTTCGGTAACAAAACAATTGGAAGATCAGCTTTCGTCTTTGGGTGGGATCAACCTCATACAAAGCTCGTCAGCAGAAGGTTTTAGCTCTATTGTAATTGAGTTTTCACAGTCTACAAACATAGAAAATGCCCTCGATGAGGCTTCAAGAAAGCTCCAACAAGTAGCTCCATTGCTTCCTCCAGATGCCAAAGCACCAGTCATATCAAAGTTTTCCACAGATGAGTTTCCAGTTCTCAACATCGGTGTGACGTCTAATGCTAAACCGACTGAGTTTTACGATCTGATCAAAAATAGAGTGCAGCCAGTTTTGACTCAAGTTCCAGGAGTTGGTCAAGTTGCAATTGTCGGTGGTGTGGAAAGAGAAATTAAGGTCAATCTCAATAGGGAAAGATTGGAGGCTTATAACTTACCAGCTTCTTTAGTGCTTGGTAAAATAAGAGCTGCCAACTTGGATTTTCCAACTGGTAAGGTAAAAAATGACGAGAATAGCTTATTGATCAGGTTGGCAGGTAAATTTACCTCGGTTGATCAATTGTCAAACACCATCATTTCATCCAATAATGGACAAAATATTTACCTGAGAGATGTAGCTCAAGTCGTTGATTTGTCAAAAGAACAAACAACCATCAACCGTGTGAATGGTAAGGAATCCATAGGGCTTTTGGTCATCAAACAATCTGATGCGAATGCTGTCGCTGTTTCCAAAGATGTACGCGCCAGAATTTTGGAATTGGAGAAAAGTTTCAAAGAAGAGGGCTTGAGCTTTGACATTGCCAATGACACCAGTACCTTTACTTTAGAGGCAGTTGAAGCTGTAAATCATGATTTGGTTTTAGCTATTTTGTTGGTAGCTTTGGTTTGTTTGGTGTTTTTGCACAGTATCAGGAATGCATTGATTGTGATGATTGCCATCCCAACCTCATTGGTAGTTGCATTCATAGGTATGTATATCTTTGATTTCACCCTCAATTTAATGACACTGTTAGCCATGTCTTTGGTCATCGGAATTTTGGTGGATGATTCCATTGTGGTGCTTGAGAATATTTATCGTCACTTAGAGATGGGCAAAAGTTCGCGGCAAGCTGCCATAGATGGTAGAAATGAAATCGGATTTACTGCCTTGAGTATCACCCTTGTGGACGTTGTTGTATTTGTACCAATAGCATTGACAGGCGGTTTAATCGGAAACATCATGAAGCAGTTTGCTTGGGTGGTGGTGATCAGTACTTTGATGAGTTTGTTTGTTTCCTTCACTGTTACACCATTACTTGCATCCAGATTTAGTAAGCTCAATCATTTTAGAAAGAATTCTTTCCAGGATTTGACCTTGGGAACTTTTGAAAAAGGACTTACAGCGCTGACAAATTGGTATGCAGATTCCTTAAAGTGGTTACTAAAAAGGTGGTATTTCGCCGTATTCGTTGTAATTGCAGGTTGTGGTACGTTTTTTACCTCATTCGGTCTTTTACAGAATGGATATGTGGGCACCGATTTTATTTCGCAAAGTGACAGAGGAGAATTTATCCTTACTTTGGAATTGCCAAAAGACGCAGCCTTGAAAGAAACAAACCTGGCAGCTTTAAGGGCTGAAGAGCATTTGAGGAAAAATGAAGATGTTGTTCAGTTGTTTTCGAATATTGGCAGGACAACAGGAGTGGTGCAAACGGCAACTTCCAATAAAGCAGAAATAAATGTAAAGTTGGTTGGTAAAGATGAAAGAGCAGGAAATCTTCCTTCTGATATCTACGCTAAAAACATTCGAAATGAATTGGAAAGAATTTTACCGGGTGTGAAGGTCAGGTATACTCCGGTGAGCTTTTTTGGGGGTGCTGATGATGATCCGATCCAGGTCGTTGTAAGTTCTGCCAACTATGATGAAGCATTAAAATATGGTAAGCAAGTCAGAGACAAATTGGCGTTGATTCCAGGTACTGCGGAGGTGAGATTGAGTGTTGATGATGCAAATCCTGAGATAAAAGTAAATCTAGATCGAAGGAAAGTCGCAGAACTCGGCTTGGATATTGCCAGTGTTGGTCAGACCATGCAAATTGCTTTTGCAGGAAATAGTGACTTGAAATATCGGGATGGAGCGTATGAATATGACATCAACGTACAGTTTGATGCATTCAATAGAAAGAATATTTCAGATGTTTCAAAAATCACTTTTATCAATAACCAAGGTCAAACCATTTATTTGGAGCAGATCGCTGACATTACACAAAGTGCAGGACCCACTGTATTGGAAAGAAGGGATAGAGTGCCGGCAACAGTGGTGCGTTCTCAACTTTTGGGAAGACCTTTGGGAGAAATAGGGGAAGAACTCAAAACTACGGTTACTGCAATGAATCTTCCACCGAGTGTTTCTGTATTTTATGAAGGAAATCTAAAACAACAAAGTGAAGGATTTGAATCCTTATTGATTGCTTTGGCAGCAGCTATTTTGTTTATGTATTTGATTATGGTTGCGCTTTATGATGATTATGTATATCCGTTTGTGGTGATGTTTTCGCTACCAGTTGCTGTTGGGGGAGCTTTGCTTGCTCTAGCTCTGAGTATGAAAGTGTTGGATATTTTCACCATGCTTGGTTTCATCATGTTGATGGGATTGGTAGGAAAGAACGCCATATTATTGGTCGATTTTGCCAATCAAGCAAAATCCAAAGGAATGTCGACACGTGAAGCTTTGATAGAATCCGGACGGACAAGATTGAGACCTATTTTGATGACCACCATTGCCATGGTTTTTGGTATGATGCCTATTGCACTGGCACAAGGAGCAGGAGCTGAGTGGAAAAATGGATTGGCTTGGGCCATCATAGGGGGACTTACCTCAAGTATGGTTTTGACACTTATTGTGGTTCCGTGCGTTTATTTACTCGTGGATTTAATGGGTGGATATTTTGAAAAAGTGCTTAGCAATTTAGGTATACGTGTAAGAAAGAAACACGAAGAACCAAGTTCTGCATTACCAGTTGAGATATAATTTTGTTTAGGTAATAAAATTGAAAAAGGGGAAAGACCAATGGTTTTCCCCTTTTTTATTGATTTAATTCTTTCAATACGCAGAAATTCCAAAGATTTATTGTTGCTCAGAGATTCCTCAGATGCGTTAAGTATTTTAATCTTCTAAGGGAAAACTTTATCAACCGTTTTGAATCGGAAGTCAAAGATTTCTTCCAATTGTTTTGCTACAAATCCTGCAGCTATTCTGCCAAATGGATCAAATGGTAGTGCATAATGCACAATGTCTTTCATCAAAATACCTTCCTTAGTTTCTGTGAAATGATGTTGATGGTGCCACATTTTATAGGGGCCAAATCTTTGCTCATCCACAAAATATACTTGGTCCACTACATGAGTGATTTCCGTCACCCAAGTCATTGCAATGCCCAGCAGAGGTCTCACTTTATAAGAGATGATTTGCCCTGGATACATTTTTCCATCACCCAAATCTGAAGTGATTTCAAAGCCCATGTATGGTGGTGTTATGTTTTTAAGATTTGCCGGGCTGGAGAAAAAATGCCACGCGTTTTCGATGTTGGTTTTGACCAATTGTGTTTTCTCTAGTTTGTAAACTTTCATTCAGATGATAATTCAGTATGGTGAAATAAACAAACACGATTATCATCTTTTGGTTTATACAATGAGGTTTATAAAAAAGTAGAATATAAAAGGTGGCTATTTGGAATGTGGTAAATCCAAAATTCAATTTATAATAGACCAATAAAATTTAGAGATTACTTTTCTTTAAAACAAACATTTAGAATTGAGGCTCCCTAATTTTCCAAGTATCCGGGACTTGCTTAAAGTCAGGACTGAAATCACTGATGACTCGCAATGCATCTGACCTACTTATTTGCCCCAATAATTTGCCTGTATGATCTACCACTGGAAACCTTTTGAATGAACTGTTTACGAATTCATAAGCAGCATCGATTAATGTTTTGGTCGATGATAATGACTTTACGGAAGTCGACATATAATCACCAACAATGCCACTACCTCCAGGTCGCTGATGATAAAATGCATCAACTATTGGTTTGAGACAATCTTTTTCAGATAAAACGCCCACAAGGGTGCCTTGGAAGTCAACTACGGGTGCGCCTGAGATTTTATTTTTTACCATCACCTTTATGGCCTGTTTGATATCCGTATCAGGATAAAACACAATGAGGTCTTTTGCCATAAATTCTGTAATTCTGTTATTTATCATATTATTGTATTATTTATTGATTGTAGGATTCCTAAAAATAATAAAGTTTGTCAATAATGTCAAATTAAATTTTTCTATAAAATTGCAGAGTGTTAGATATGATTTGTAATCCTAATGCTTTTTTAATTCATTTTCAATGGGTTACTTACAGGTTGATACTATGAAACTATTAAGTATTAAATTTTAATTTTTTCTGCTTTTTCAACAAAATCAGCTATGTTTTTTAACAATATTGTGAGTGATTGTACAATTGAAAGAATAATGTATGGTGTAAATGAGAAATATTTGTAGTTTAGTCTTAAGAAATTCAAATACGTTTGATGAAGCCAACAGATACTTCAAATCCAGAATACTATCATAAGGTAGTAGACTGCCAATACGCATGCCCAGCGCACACACCTGTACCTGAATATATACGACTAATAGCAGCCGGTAGATTTACCGACGCTTACATGATCAACTGGGAAAGTAATGTGTTCCCGGGTGTACTAGGTCGGACATGTGATCGTCCTTGTGAACCAGCTTGTAGAAGAGGTAGGGTAGAGGAAGAACCAGTTGCCATTTGCCGGTTAAAACGAGTGGCAGCAGACTACAAAGACCTAGAGGATGTTTCCAACTTAATTCCTAAAGGGCCTTTTCCAAAAAACGGAAAAAGAATTGCCTTGATTGGTGGAGGGCCAGCTTCTCTCACTGTAGCAAGGGATTTGGCTCCACTAGGTTATGAAGTTCATTTATATGATGAACAAATTAAAGGTGGAGGAATGATGCGAACCCAAATACCTGCATTTAGATTGCCAGAAACCGTCCTGGACGAAGAGGTTAATTATATTTTGGATATGGGTATCGACACTCATTTCAAAACATATGTTTCTAGTTTGAAAGAAATACTTGATAAAGGGTACGATGCTGTATTTGTGGGTACAGGCGCACCCAAGGGCAAGGACTTAAAATTGGAAAACAGAGAATTGTTGAATGGTAATGTGCACATCGGTATCCAATGGTTGGCAAGTGTCGCTTTTGGTCATACTACTAAGATTGGTAAAAAAGTGCTGGTCATAGGCGGCGGTAATACCGCTATGGATTGTTGCCGTACTTCTAGAAGATTGGGTGGTGATGAAGTAAAAGTTGTGGTAAGAAGTCCATTTGATGAAATGAAAGCTTCACCTTGGGAAATCGAAGATGCCCAACATGAAGATATTCCTTTTTACAATTGCCATAATCCAAAAGCATTTTTAGTGCAAGATGGAAAATTGGTGGGAATGCGTTTTGAAGTAGTTGAAGCCAATTACGATACGGGTAAAAGAAAGCTTATTCCAACGGGAGAAATTGTAGATTTTGAGGCAGATGATGTCATCATTGCGGTCGGTCAAGAAAATACCTTCCCATGGATTGAGAAAGATCTTGGACTGGAGTTTGGGGAATGGGAAATGCCTATTGTCGATAAAACCACTTTCCAAAGTACTCACCCAAAAGTATTTTTTGGTGGAGATGCAGCATTTGGTCCTGAGAATGTTATTACAGCAGTTGCGCATGGCCATCAGGCAGCTATATCAATTGATCTTTTTTGCAAAGGTGCAGATCTTACTGACAGACCTCATCCGATGACCAATTTGATCAACCAAAAAATGGGCATCCATGAATGGTCGTATGACAGTGCAGTTGTAACAGATTTGAGGTACAAAGTTCCACACGCTGATAAAACAAAAGCTCTTAAGGATAGAAAGATGGAAGTCGAACTAGGCTTTGATTTTGATCTAGCCTTCCAAGAAGCACAGCGTTGCCTCAACTGCGATGTACAAACCTCTTTCAACTTTGATAAATGTATTGAATGTGATGCTTGTGCAGATGTTTGTCCGACCGATTGTATAACTTTTATTGAAAATGATGAAGAAGCGGATTTGAGGCCTAGACTGAAAGTTCCAGCATTGAATCAAACTCAAGACCTTTTTGTTTCTGAAACGCTGCCAACCACTCGGGTTTTGATCAAGGATGAAAACGTGTGTTTGCATTGTGGACTATGTGCAGAACGGTGTCCTACCGCTGCATGGGAGATGGAAAAATTTCTTTATAAGACAGCCAAAGCGGGTTAATTTATGAATAATTATGTGAATGATTTTGTAGTACGATTTGCAAATGTGAATGGTACTGGTTCAGCAAGCGCGAATAATATGTTTGCCAAAAGTATTTTCAGAATGGGAATACCTGTGGCTCCAAAAAATATATTTCCTTCCAATATCCAAGGATTACCTACATGGTATGAGGTAAGAGTAAGCGAAAAAGGATATTTGGGTCGACGTGAAGGTATTGACGTAATGGTAGCGGTAAATCCTCAAAGTTTTGCTAGAGATGTTGCCGATGTCAAACCAGGAGGATATCTTATTTATGACAGTACAAAACCTTTACATCAGGAATTGCGTGATGACATTACCTTTATAGGTGTGCCTATGACTGCATTGTGTTTGCAACATTACAGTGTTCCAAGATTGCAACAATTGTTTAAAAACATCGTCTATGTGGGTGCATTATCCAAACTCCTAGACATTGAGGTAAAAGTTTTTGAAGATATTTTTGCTGAGCAGTTTGCTGGTAAAGAAAAATTAATAGCTCCCAACATGCAAGCCTTGAATTTGGGCCGAGATTACATAGCAGAAAATTACAGTTTTCCTCTTAAGTTCAGATTGGAAAGAAGAGATCTCGTAAAAGACGCTATTTTGATTGATGGAAATACTGCATGCGGCATAGGGGCAATTTTTGGTGGGGCAACTGTCGCTGCCTGGTATCCGATCACACCTTCTACTTCCTTGATGGATGCTTTTGACAAATACGCGTCTAAACTACGAATTGATAAAGAAACGGGACAAAAAAACTATGCCATCGTGCAAATGGAAGATGAACTCGCGTCTATGGGAGTGGTCATAGGTGCAGGATGGAATGGAGCCAGAGCTTTTACTGCAACCTCGGGACCAGGAGTGTCATTGATGAGTGAATTCATAGGATTGTCATACTTTGCAGAAGTTCCTGCGGTATTGGTAGACGTGCAAAGAGGTGGGCCATCAACTGGTATGCCAACCAGAACACAACAATCAGATGTGATTTCTGCGGCTTATGCCTCACATGGTGATACTAAACACATCTTACTTTTTCCTTCAACACCCAAGGAATGTTTTGATATGATGGCTTTGTCATTTGACCTGGCAGAACAATTACAGACACTGGTAATCGTGATGACCGATCTGGATTTGGGTATGAATGACCATATGTCTCCGCCATTTGAATGGAACGAACAAAATGCCTATCAGCGAGGTAAGGTATTGAATGCTCAGCAGTTAGATGAGGCATTAGATTGGGGAAGGTATAAAGATGTCGACGGCGATGGCATTCCATACAGGACTTTGCCTGGCACTCACCCATCAAAAGGAGCTTATTTCACTAGGGGAACTTCTAGAGACGAATATGCAAAATACACAGAAGAAGGTGCTCCATATGTCCGTAATATGGATAGACTTTTGAAGAAATGGGAGACTGCAAAATCACACGTACCAAAACCCGAGATTGTAAGATTCGAGCAAGACGCCACCGAAGGACTTATTTACTTTGGTACTACTGCATGGGCGGCTAAAGAGTGTACCGATCGAATGGAAATTGAAGGGGTCTTACTCAATGCTATGCGCATCAAAGCTTTCCCTTTCAACCATGAAGTAGAAGATTATATCCATGCACATGATATTATTTATGTGGTGGAGCAGAATAGGGACGCCCAACTTAAGGCCTTATTGGTCAACGAACTAAGCATAGATCCAAACAAATTGATCAGTATTCTGAATTATGACGGTTTTCCAATAACTGCAGATAAAATCGGAAATTTAATTCATCAACTCAAACCATCTGCGGTAACAGATACTGCTTTCAAATAACTTTATAAAGGAGAGAAAAATATGACATATATAAAACCGGCTTTCAGACATCCAGACCTCCAGCCAAATGCAATAGGTTTTCACAAGAAAGATTATGAAGGAGCAATTTCTACGCTTTGTGCAGGCTGTGGACACGATAGTATCAGCAGTGCCATCGTTCAGGCTTGTTTTGACTTGGCAATAGAGCCACACAAAATTGCCAAAATCAGTGGAATTGGATGTTCGTCAAAAACACCTACTTATTACCTAGGTCAATCTCACGGTTTTAACTCTGTACATGGCAGAATGCCATCTGTTGCAACCGGCGCATATTTGGCCAATAGAAATTTGAAATACATTGGCGTTTCTGGAGACGGGGACACGGCGTCTATTGGAATGGGGCAATTTGTGCATGCCATACGTAGAAATTTAAATGTGGTATACATTGTGATGAATAATGGTTGTTACGGGCTTACCAAAGGTCAAGATAGTGCAACTGCCGATGAAGGCAGCATCAGTAAAAAGGGCCAGGCCAATCCATTTGAGGCAATTGATCTGGCATCTCTTGCCATGGAATTGGGTGCAACATTTGTAGGAAGAAGTTTTTCTGGAGATAAAACTCAATTAATTCCTTTGATAAAAGCAGCATTGTCACACCCAGGTTTTGCTTTTTTGGATGTTATATCTCCATGTGTAACATTCAATAATAATAAAGGCTCAACAAAGAGTTACGATTACACTCGTGAGCATATTGAGGCAACTGGAACAGTGGACTTTGTTCCATTTGAGCAAGAAATTACAGTTGATTATCCAGAGGGTAGCAATAAAAGTATAGCCATGCACGATGGAAGCATCATCGAACTCAGTAAATTGGCAAATGGTTGGGATCCACAAGATAGAATGGCTTCGTTCATGAAAATTCAAGAAGCCAGAATGAAGGGCCAAATTCTTACTGGTCTTTTATACATCGATCCAGAAACTAAAGATTTGCACCAAATGCTCAACACCACAGATAAGTCACTCAATAAATTGGAAGCCAATATATTGTCTCCAAGTTTAAAAAGTTTGGCTGACATCAATAATGAATATAGATAAAAACGCACAAATACAGCAAAATCAAGAGATCAGGCAAATTGTTTTCAATAGTGCTGTAGTTTTTATGGCTCTTTTGGCTATTTTCAGTCTCAATCAAAATCTATGGTTAGCCTATAGTATTTTAAAACCGATTACCACAGTGGTATTGATTTTGATGGTTTTTATTTTGGGCAACAAATTGTTAAAACCATTTTACACTTTGATGTGCATAGCATTCATTTTTTGTTTGCTTGGTGATGTTTTGTTGTTATTTGAATCTGCTTTTATATTCGGCTTGCTAGCCTTTTTGGTTGCCCATCTTTTATTTTTTAAAGCATTCACTTCAAAAGGTGGACTAAAAAAGCATTACGGGGTATTGGTCATTTTACTAGCAATTGGCATAACCATATTTGCCTATTTATATCCACATCTAGGTAGTTTAAAAATACCCGTGATTCTATATGTTTTGGCAATTCTATTCATGTGTTGGCAAGGTATAGCTCTTTATTTGAATGATCGCCAAACAGCTCATAAATACATCATGCTAGGTGTACTTTTATTTCTTTGCTCGGATTCCATCTTAGCAGTTAATAAATTCGCACAAGAAGTTCCATATGCAAATTTCTTGATTTTAGCTAGTTATTGGTCGGCATTGTTGTTGATCGCCAATGGAGTTGTGTTGGTCAAAAGCGATTATGCATCACAGGATGTCTGATAAACATCCTCTGTAACTTCGGCAAGTTCCTGAATGAACGGCACATTTGCAAATACGGTCAGAATTTCATCTAAAGTATCATATAATTCATCATGGTCCATGGTGGATACAAGACGTGCTCTGTAAGGCTTGATGTTAGGCAGGTTTTTGAAGTAGTTTGTATAATGCCTACGCATTTCAACTACGCCCAATTTATCTCCTTTCCATTCTATAGATCTGGTGAGGTGTTCCTTGGCAGCATCAACTCTTTCCTGTAAAGTAGGAGGATCGAGTAGGGTACCTGTTTTTATGTAATGTTTGATTTCTCTGAAAATCCAAGGATATCCTATACTCGCTCTACCAATCATTACACCGTCTACACCATATTTATTTTTGTACGCAACGGCTTTTTCGGGGGTGTCAATGTCACCATTCCCAAATACTGGAATGTGCATTCTTGGATTTTCCTTCACTTTTGCAATTTCTGACCAATCAGCTTCGCCTTTGTACATCTGCTTGCGAGTGCGGCCATGAATAGAAATACCTTGGATGCCAACATCCTGAAGTCTTTCTGCAACCTCTACAATGTGTATGCTATTGTCGTCCCAGCCCAATCTTGTTTTTACCGTAACGGGAAGATTTGTAGATTTCACAATTTCTTCGGTCAACTTGACCATCAGTGGAATGTTTTGTAAAATACCAGCTCCTGCCAATCTACAAACAACCTTCTTCACCGGGCAGCCGTAGTTGATATCGATCAATTCAGGTTTAGCTTGTTCTACAATTTCTGTAGCTTGACGCATAGACTCAATTTCAGCACCAAAAATCTGGATACCAATTGGTCGTTCGTCATCATATATATCTAACTTTTGTACACTTTTGTCAGCATCCCTGATGAGACCTTCTACAGAAATAAATTCTGTATACATCATGTCACAGCCTTGAGCCTTGCATAGTGCCCTGAAAGGTGGGTCACTCACATCTTCCATTGGCGCTAGAAGCAATGGAAATTCACCAAGGTCTACGTTACCTATTTTTGCCATTAGAAGTTTACTTTATGTATTTTGACTTTACCTCAGAGAATGCGGGTAATTGTTTCTTGTGCCATTTGTAGACGATTTTACCATCTTTCCACAAAACAATTCCTGGATTTGATCTTATAATGGTTTTAAGTAAGATATTGTCAGCTGTAAAGTATCTCACTCCGTCGATGGCCAATTGCTCTTCAAAGGCTTTGGTGGCCTCTGTACCCAGACCTCCAGTGAGTATACTAACTTCATTGCCATCAGCAATGGCTTCTTGCATAAATGTTTTTAAGGGTCCAGAAAAGTCCTCAAAATAAGATTTTTCAAAAATATAAGTATTTGTAGCTACCTCTTTTTG
>JAKQLF010000276.1 GCA_029567325.1 Bacteroidota bacterium
TTGGAAAATTGCCAACTGGAAAGCGGATATTCAATTAGAAAACTAACACTGTTTGTGATGAAGACAAGTATAAAAGTTTTAAGATTAAAAGCAGCACGAGATGGTAAGGGAGACGATAAAGTGGAAGATGTGTTTAATGCCGAGGAAATAGAATGCTTAGAAGAACTAAATGAACAAATGGAAGGAAGTACGCAAAAGCAACAAAACCCTTATCCAAAACAAAAACTAGCATGGGCTACGTGGATAATCGCCAGACTAGCTGGTTGGAAAGAGTTTTATAACGTTAAAAGGCCTCCTGGAAATAAAACAATAATAGAGGGTTTGGATAAATTTGATGGCATAATGATAGGGTACAACATATTTAGAAAAAAAGATGTGTCCTAACCTCAGGCTCGCCGCTCGTGGCTCGTTGCTTTGGTGTTACAAAAATTCGATCTGATCATCAAATCCAAAATCCCCCCAACTATCCCCTTGCTTCACATCCAACATTTCCGTACTGATCTTTTTGCCAAAAACATCAAAACCATGAGCAGTAGATAACCAAGCACCGCCCGACAACTCCACCCAATTTTCCCAACTGGCTTCCACACCTTTGAGGGGAATGATAGAAACCCACATCTTGAAAGCTTTGGGCTTTTTATCGGCATCCAAAATCCAAAAATATCCATCGCCGGGAGTAACTCCTCCAGTCAAATATTCCACCCAGAGGCCTTGTGTGCCATCTGGGAGTTTGGCAATTGTACGTCTTGTTCCTGGATCAAAAACTTTGAACGGGGCAAACATCCAGTAAGAATCATTGCACCACTTTTTCCATGCCTTTCTGACCAACCATTTGGTTTTCCATTTGCCTGCTTGTACACCATCCGTAAAGGCGATGCCCTCCACTTTATCCAATGTCAAATTTACTTGATTGCCGTCCCATTTGACTACCACCAAATTTTGGACTTTATCCCAAGTGTATTCAGTGTCACCGCGAAATGACCAATGCAAAAAATGCAAGCTATCCCACGCACTTACATCCAGAGCGGTTTGCATAGCCTTGGCCAATTCGTCACCATTTTCAGAAACTATGGTAGGTTTAAGCTCTGATTTGATTTTGAAAAAAATGATGGCGCCAAAAACAATGATGGCTACGGTAAACAGTGAATAGATCAGAAATTTTTTCATTTTCAGTAGAGGAGGTTTTGGTGCAAAAAGATTTGATGTGTTTTGTCTTTAGGAAGACAACATATACTAATCGGAATATGGAATGACCATTGAGATTGTGATGATAAAAGTTCAAAAGTCGAGATGAAGCGCGTGAAGAAATCGTCGCAAACGATTTTAGTGCTGAACTGTGATCCCCTGATCACAGCTACTCCAAAAACGGAGTGGGCGCTCCGGCGTCCCGTCATTATGACGGGACTAACGAAGAATTTTGAAGTTTTAGCAGCAAGATTGTGGTCAATTCTATTTCCGATTAGTATATGAATGCTAAAAATCTTAAATAGTTTTGTCTTCCGCGATTAATCCCAAAAATACAGGCTCCCTAAAAATGCCTCCAGGTGTAAGAGATGCATATTTCACTTTACATTCCAAAACAGGAGCTACCCACACGCTGTTTTGCTCTTCTTCTATTTTTTCCTCAAAGGGCTTGGCAATTTTGGGTAGTTCATTGATTTTATCGTACACATCGATCATCGTTTTCTGGTCAAATCCTGTACCAACACGACCTACATATCTAAGTATTTCGCCCGACTCCATTTGCGCCAGATGCAGCGAACCAAAATGAGGCGATCGCTCTCCTTGACCAGGTGTATAACCTACAATGAAAACCCTTTCATCAGAACGCACCTTCACTTTCAACCAATTTTTAGACCGATTGGCTACATATTTACTGGCTTTGCGCTTGCAAATTACACCTTCCAATCCATGAGCTTTCACAGCTTCCCAAAGGTTGTTGCCATCTTCAAAAGCTTCACTAAACCTTAAAATTTCTCCCGTTGGCAAGACCGCTTTGACCCAAGCTCTGCGCCTTTCGACAGGCATATCTTTTGTAATCAAGCCATCCAAGTATAAGAGGTCAAAAAAATAGGCGGTACACTGATTTGATTTTGAAGTGGCGCTGACCTTTTTTTGATGCAGCCGGCTGATGATTTTAGCAAATACGGGTTTGCCTTTGTCATCGAGCACGACCAATTCACCATCTAGACTCACTTGCTCGGCTTTAATTTCCTTTGCAGCAGCTATGACTTCGGGAAATTGGTTGGAGATATCACGGCCTCCACGCGAAGTGATGGTGATTGCATCATGGTTTTTTACAAGGTTGATGCGGATGCCATCCCATTTGATTTCAAAAAAATAATTGCTTGATGAAGGTATTTTCCCATCAGAAAGATCTGCCAACATCGGATCAAAACTGGTTGGAAGTGCGACTTTATTGGGGGAAATTCTTTCGATCAGCCACTGGTCATCTTTGGTTTGAAAAATGTGAAAATCACCGGTTATCTGAGTGCCTTTCAACTGAAAATGGATGCTTTTTGTGGTGTGTTTGGTCGCCTGATAAGTACCCGTGTCGAATATCCACATTTCACCCGCGCCGTATTGCTTTTCAGGAATGGTACCCTCAAATGTCAAATATTGCAAGGGGTGGTCTTCTGTGCGGATGGCCAATCGTTTTTCATCCACTGTCGTGGGCAAACCTTTGGGAACGGCCCAGGATTGCAATACACCCTCGTGTTCTAGCCGCAAGTCAAAGTGTAATCGACTGGCATCATGCAGTTGGATGGTAAATTTTGGAGAGGACTTTTCTTTATTGGCTGCAGCCGAAAGCGTTGTACCTGCTGGTTCTGTCGTTTTACTAAAATCCCTCTTTTGCCGATAGTCTTCCAGCTTTTCATTTTTTTTTACCTGAGCTTTGGTCAAGGTAGCCTGATCGGTATGTGCTCCTGGTAAGTCGGTGCTAAAATCATAAAATGTTTCCCAGGCATTGCCTTTTGCTGTCAGGTATTCCAAAGCAGTCTGGATGTTATACGCCTGACTGGTGGTCAAATCATCCAGATCCTCCCAATGGATGGGCAGGGACACCGCACATGAAGGTCGTCCTCTGGTTCCAAAGGCCGCTGCACAGGTCTGATTTTTATTATTCCTAAATAAATCGATCAGGATTTTACCAGCTCTTTTATCTTTTTTGAATGCCAGGGTTGCATCTGGTTGATTTTGAATGTAAAGCGTGATTTGAGTTTTCAGAAATTGCACTATTTCTTCGTGGGTATATTTTGGAGTGATAGGCACATACAAGTGTAATCCTTTGCTACCACTCGTCTTGAGGAAAGTTGTCAGGCCCATTTGTTCGAAAAAAGTCTTCAATTCCTTGGCCAGTACTTTCACCCGCGCAAAGTCTGCTTCTGTCGGAGGATCCAAATCGATGATGAATAAATCTGGATGTTCCAGGTCAGAACTTTTTACCGTCATGGGATGCAATTCCAAAGCCGCCATGTTAGCTGCCCAAACCAAGTCCGGCAAGTGATTGATGAGCACATAATCCACATCGTCGTCTCCAACCTTTACAGAGGCAATCCATTCTGGAGTCCATTCCGCCCTGTTTTTGGAATAGAAATGATTGCTTTTGGTCCCATCCGGATACCTGATAAAGGTCATGGGTCTGTCTGCAATAAAAGGTAAGATGTATTCCTTTATGCGGATGTAATATTCAATCAACTGCGCCTTTGTAAACCCCGCATCTTCAAACAATACCTTATCCAGGTTGGAAAGGGTGATGTTTCTCCCTTCAACATTTGTTGTTATCTTATCTTTGTCTGCCATTGATAATTGATTTTTTGTAATGGGCTCATTTTGCTAAAATAATTGAATTTCAATGTAGTTGCCCTTCATACAAATATTCTAAATGGATGCATTAGTTTTACCAAGTTCGCTTTTAATGCCAAAATGAAATGTTTTGAAAATTATGATATGATATTACTTTGGTGCCCTTTAATGATTTTTGCTTAAAAAAGGCTAGGTTTTGAAATATAATATGTTTTCAATTCTCTTCGACCCTCTCCTTAAATTCCTAACACTTTTCTTACAGCTTCTTTTAGTTCTTCAAGCTTAACTAAATCAATATGGCCAAGTTTTTTAATAAGTCTATCTTGTGATAGCGAACGAATTTGAAAACAATCAGCCGAAGAAGTTTTTGAAAGTCCGTTGGTGTCGTTTGGTTCTATTTTAACCATCCAAGGAGCAATATTGTATCGGTCTTTCCAATCGGTTATTGGTACAATTACTTTTAATGGCAGTTTTCCTAGCCTGTCATCATTCAATATAATTGCCGGTCTTATTTTTTGAATTTCAGCACCTTTGGTAGGGTCAAGGTCAATCAACCAAATTTCACTTTGTTTCATAAAAATTATCCAAATCGATTGAAGTAAAAGCGGTTAGTTCCTTGTCTTTTAAATAATCATCATAAAGTTCATTAGCAGCCATTTCCATTTGGTTACTCATTTCTTCCTTTTTAATAGATTTGATGGTTTCTTCAACTACATAAATACGTTTAGTGAGCGGTAAACGTTGAATTTCTTGCAATAAATCTTTTGTCTGCATTGCTTTAAATTTTAAAAGGTGAAATGCATTAAGCTCTTTTTGTTAGAACCTTGAATAAGAGATAAAGGTTTCTATTTTAATTTAAAAACGAGAAGCCTTCCTATCCATTTCCCAAAATTAGTCAAAATAGTAAATATGCGGAATAAAAAAATCGGAAACGATACTTATGTAGAAAACAGCTAATAAGTCATTTTCAATTTTTCACATTAATCAGCAAAGTCACAGACATTGATGGGCAATACATTGATTTTACTTATGATAAATTGGGTCGTTTATCCTCAAAGTTAGCAAGACCAAAAATAGCAAGCCCAAATTGGGTGGCTTCCAATTATCATCATCGCTCTGAGTATGCTTACAACTACAAAGGTATTGGCAGTACGTACAATTATACTGCTCAAAAAATGTTGCTCACACCTACAACAGGAAGTGATCATGACACAGTAGAGACCAGACAATTTTATGATGGCTTGGGCAGACCCAATTATCAAATCAAAATGATGAGTAGTCCAGCTCTGAAAGATGTAATTGTTGCAACAGAATACGATAACAGAGGCCGGGCACACAAGGTTTTTCAGCCATTTGAATCAACCGGCAGTACTGGATTTCCGATCAGTGTACCAGTAAATACCAAGTTTACTTCAAATACCTACGAAGAGAGCCCACTCAATAGGGTAAAAACGACCACGCCACCAAGCTGG
>JAKQLF010000321.1 GCA_029567325.1 Bacteroidota bacterium
ACAGCTGCATGGATAGCTGAAGTGTTGCCATAAAAATGCTGCTGCGTGAGATCCATAGTCGCATCATTCCACAAAGCATCCGCACCCTGATCATTTGCAAAACTGGTTGACAGTATGTGGCCATAAACATCCAAACTTTTGATGTAATTCGCCATTTCGATGTGCCAGGCTATGATTTGAGGTTTATAAGTCTCAAAATTATTGGTCCATTCAACCTCATTAAACAATTCCCAACACATGATTCCTCTTGAATATCCCCAACGAGCTACGATGTATCGATATCTGTTTTTGGTAATCCTTTTGGCTTGACTATTGAGGAAAAAATCCCACGTATTGGCACATGGACCCCCATTGGCCATGTTATAAGGACTTTCATTCCAATTTGGATTGACATTGGTGGAAACCGGCCCATGATGTTGCAAAGCCAACATGACATAAATGCCTTTTTCGGCACAATAATCATACAACCAATCTTGGTAAGCGCTTGTATTTTGGTTATATTTCAATAATCCCTGGAAGTTATTGCCGTTGGTCCATTCAATACCCAAACCCCAATGGGCATGCCACAATCTGATGAAATTACCACCATTGGCCTCCAACTTGGAAAGCCAATCCCTATAATTGGTGTAGACATTGGAATTTTGCCAACACATGTTTTCACCGATGGCAACGTATTGGCTTCTATCGTCAAACTCCAAATAATTGGTTTTTCCCGTCTTTATGAATCCTTTATTTTTTGGATTACTTTTTGCAGTTGCCTGGAAACTCTGCTGAGCAGAAACTATATTTCCGTTTTTATCCTTGAGTATGAGTTCATAACTATGTGCTCCGACCACAGATGGCGAATACCGGATGTAAAAACTGGCTCCTCCTGCAGCTGTAAGATTGCCATTACTCGTATTGATCGTAAAGGGAAGACTGTAGTATCCGTCGATCGTATCCCTCTTCCCATCTGGCCTGGTAATGGCTGCCCTCAATGATACTTCATCGTAATCATAAGGATTGGTAAAGGTTGCTGTCAAATCCACTTTGGCCTCAAATTTTTCATAAAGTTTGACTTCATTACTTAGAGGTGTAATGGTTTTGATGACGGGCATTTGTGCTTGACTGCCCTGGGCAATAGATAACAACGCAATTATAAGTACAGATCTAATCATTTATTTACTTTTAAAATACTTCAATTGACTACCAAATTTGATGAACATCAGACTTTACAAACTGCTGGTAAATTGATTTTACGAATGCCATATCTTCTTCGCTCAGTCTTGGCAATTCATCCGCTGCGATATTGGAAAGTAGGTGTTCTACTTTTGAGGCTCCTGGAATAACACAACTAATTTCTTCAAATTGCAAGACCCAAAGCAATGCCATTTGAGCGAGATTTCGGTCTCCAAAATAAGCCTTTAATGCACCAACAGCTGTGAGCCCTCGCTCAAAATCAACGCCAGCAAAAGTTTCTCCTCGGTCAAACCACTCTCCATTTCTGTTACCTTGACGGTGATCACCCGCTTCAAATACAGTCGAACTGGTATACTTTCCAGATAACAAACCACTTGCCAAAGGCACTCTGGCCAATATGCCGATGTTATTTTTCTTAGCTAAATCAAAGAACAACTCAGCTGGCCTTTGTCTGAACATATTGAAAATGATTTGCACCGTGGCCACATTGTCGTATTCCATAGCCTTGATGGCTTGTTCGACTTTTTCAACGCTGACCCCTAAATGTTGAATTTTCCCTTCTTCCTTCAACCTGTCAAAAAGTTCAAATATTTCTGGTCGATAGTACGTGTCATTGGGCATACAATGCAATTGAATCAAATCAATGGTTTCTAAATCCATATTGCGCAGACTATCTTCCACAAAATTTCTCAAGGCTTTTATTGTATAAGATGCATCTGTATGTGGGTTTAATTTTCGACCACATTTAGTTGCAACATAAATTTTGTGACTGTACTCTTTTACAACTCTACCCACCGCTCTTTCACTGTGACCATCGCCATAAACATCAGCCGTATCGATGAAGTTTATACCTGCGTCAATGGCAGTATGCAATATTTTATCAGCATTTTCATGGCTAAATTCCTGTCCCCAGGCTCCACCTACTTGCCAAGTGCCCAAACTGATCTCTGCAACTTCTATATTTGTTTTGCCTAAAATTCTCTTTTTCATATTATTATTTGTACTAATTTGTAAAGTTTGTTTTTAATATTCTCCAGTAGTAAAACATGATGCTGGTAAACCTTCTTTGTTGAATAAATTGGGATTTGAATCATTATTCATTGCAAAGCGCACATTTTTTGGTTTTTTGACTGCTGCTGATTGCACCATAACTTCTGCACCTGTAATTCGCGCTGAAGCTGGATACCATTGACCATCATCCACTGATTGTACTTCAAACCCATTGATTTCACTTCCAGTTGATTTCAAACCATTTGGAGCATTTTGGAAATGGACCAAAAACATTTCTGCTTTAACCTCGTGTGATTGATACCTTGGGAAACCGACTAGTTTAGCATTTGTTTGATAAATATTTTTGAATGCCAATCCTGCAAAGCGTTTGCCTACATCTATTTTATTTCTTGGGTGAATGTCGTCCAAGTCACCAATGTCTGAAACTACGATCATGTCAGTTATTGGCATTAAATCGACTACTTTAGCTTGTTCTGCTCTTATGATTGCACCATCATTGTTGTCCTTTCCGTATCCTTTATAAGGTGCAATTTGTGCGAGATAAAAAGGGAAATCATCTCCCCAAACTGCTCGCCAACTGGTGATCATGGTTGAAAGTAATCGACTGTAACTTTTAGCGTTTACCGTATTGGTCTCACCTTGATACCACAAAACCCCTGCAAGTTTGTAAGGTGCCAAAGGATGTATCATTGCATTGAATGTCACTCCGGGTTTGTGTGGCCCCCAGGGTTCGTTTCTGAGTTTTAAAGAGGCTTCATTGAGTATTTTGTCACCATGTACCGCGTATTCAGGAGTCCAAATTTCAGCTGGAGTTCCACCCCAAGCG
>JAKQLF010000328.1 GCA_029567325.1 Bacteroidota bacterium
CAACCCTTTATCATACAAGTGACGCTAAGCATTGAACCTACCATTGCCACTGCTGACATTGTACTATCAGGAGCAGGCACTTCAGGTACATTTACAGTTACGGATTTGCGTCCACACATTCAAGCACGTCAATTTGGAAATGTGAGGCTTTGGATGGGCTTTCCTTGGGTTGGAAGTTTTTATGCTACCAATTTGGTATTGAAATATGAAGCAAGTAATAATTAATTAAAGTAGTAATGCATTCTTAGAAATTCCATCTATCCGTTTCTAAACGATTATAAACGTTTAATTACGGATAATTACTATCTCGCTATTATCTCCTCGATTTATATTTGCATTGAAAACCTAAAAAGATGAGATATTTAGACCCGAAAAATGACTTAATATTCAAACGAGTGTTTGGAGAACATCCAAAAATTACCATTTCTTTTTTGAATGCATTATTGCCCCTTGAAACAGGTCAAGAGATTCTGGAAATTGAATATATGCAAACCGAACTCGTACCTGAATCACCGGCAATATTGAAAAATTCAATTGTAGATGTTAGGTGTCGTGATTCTTTTGGAAGACAGTTTATAGTGGAAATGCAAATGTTTTGGACTGATGCCTTTATGAACAGAGTTTTGTTTAATGCAACCAAAGTCTTTTATCGCCAATTACTAAAGGGAGTGGATTACGTTGAACTCATGCCTGTTTATGCGCTATCTATTGTAAATGAAAAATTTGATAAAGAAACTCAAGATTGGTATCATCATTATCAAATGAAACATCAAAAAGACCCTACGAAAACATTAGATGCCCTACATTTGATTTTTGTAGAACTGCCAAAATTCACTTCCAAAAATCCCATTGATAAGAAACTTACAGTCCTTTGGCTGCGTTACTTATCTGAAATGCATAAACTATTGAGCATGAATAACGAAAACTTCCCACTTCCACCCGAAATATTGGAAGCAATAGAACTAACTAAAGAAAGCAATTATACTCCGGAACAGTTATTGGCTTATGACAAATATCTTGATGGTATTCGGACGCAGGAAATGTATAGAAAAGATGCAGAAGCAAGAGGAA
This sequence comes from Bacteroidota bacterium, assembly GCA_029567325.1. Taxonomy (GTDB): domain Bacteria; phylum Bacteroidota; class Bacteroidia; order Chitinophagales; family Saprospiraceae; genus JADKBO01. Next base: position 1,072 of record JAKQLF010000328.1, read on the forward strand.
AAGCTATAGGAGAAGTTATTGGAGAAGCAAGAGGAGAAGCAAGAGGAGAAGAAAAGCTAAAAGCAGTAGCTCAGAAATTAAAGAACCGAGGAATTTTCACAAACGAGGAAATAGCAGAAACTACAGGACTTTCTCTTTCAGAAGTTGAATTGCTTTAAAAATAGCACCTCTATCTTATTACATTCATTCTATCTTGCCGATGATATACTCTGGTCTGCAGGAATAGCATACCGCATTTCCACCATAAATCGAGCATCGAGGGCTCCCAAAGCACTGGCCGTAGCAGATGAAAGAATAATGTCAATATCTTTGGCATAAGTACCGTCTGGAATTCTGCCTACTACCTTTGCACGGACAGATCTACGCATATGTGGATTGTATAATTCAACATCTGTATTGATTTTTGCAGATCCATGTAATACAAATCGTTTACCTGAATGACTTTGCACTTTATTCCACAATGCGATTCCTCGCTCCTTCACCCAAATTACAGGTGGTCCAACCACTGTATCAGGCTTTTCTTCTACTGCAACTTCTTGTGGAACATCACTACCTTCTGAAAGGTAATAACCTATCAACAATCGTTTACCCAATTGAAGTTGACCATCAGTCATGCCATTGAGCTGCATCACATCTTTTACTTCTCTTTTGAAGTAAACCTTTGCAATGCGATACAAAGTCTCGCCAGGTCTAACCGTGTAAAATAACTTAACTCCAGATTTAAAATTGTTTCTGAGTAAGTCGGTATTAATGGGTACTCTCAGCATCTTATCTGCCTGAACTTCTGTAGCATCATTGATCCCATTGGCATCTTGAATCCTTGTCAAGGGAATAGAGAATGTTTTTGAAATATTGTACAGTGTACCAAATTGACCTAAATTGCACTCCACAAAAGGAAAGCCTTTTTCAGTCATTTGCAAATCTAGTTCAGTCGCTTTATTTTGTGCAAATATGGTCATAGGCAGCAATGCCAAGACAACCATCATAAAGTGATACGTTTTCATGTAATTCGGTTTGAGAAGACAAATATATTACAATTTTTTGTAATTTGTAACTACTTATAATAAAATTGATTAAATGTGTATATAACCAAATTAGCTCAAATAGAAAATATTCAAGAAATTATTGATATTGCCAGGCAAACTTGGCCCAAAACCTACCAGAATATATTGAGTCATGGTCAAATAAGTTATATGTTGGACTTGATGTATAATGCAGAAACTTTAGCTACTCAAATGAATAACGGCGTGAGTTTTGTTGTCATTGTAGAGAATGACAAAACTTTTGGTTTTATCTCTTATGAAAACTTAGCACCCATCGAATCTGAACCTTTTATCAAAGTGCACAAACTATATGTTCACCCTGATTATCATGGCAAAGGTTCTGGAAAAAAATTGATACAGGTAGCAGAGGATGCTGCAAGGAATGCTAGCATTCAATATTTACAATTGAATGTAAATAAACACAACAAATCCGTTGATTTTTACCTTGCAAATGGTTTTTACGTCAAAAAAGAAATGGTTCTTGAAATAGGTAATGGTTATGTCATGGATGATTTTGTAATGGAGAAACTTGTGAAATAAACTTGTATGGCACTCCAGTTGTTTCTATGTTTGCGGCAATAATGCGCTATAGCCGCACTAAAATACTAGTTTAGACTTAAATTATGAAAATACCAATAGACATCACCAGTGGTGAAATCAAAACTTCAGACCAAAATTTGTCAAAAACCATCATTGGAATTGACCTGGGTACAACCAATAGTTTAGTGTCCTATATAGAAAATGGGCAAGCAAAAGCCATCCCAGATGCAAGTGGTAAACGGACATTGGTGCCATCTGTCATATATTTTAATGAGCAGAATGAAGCGATTATTGGTGATGCTGCCATAGAGATGCAGACTATTCATCCAGAAAGAACCATTTATTCGATTAAGAGAATGATGGGCAGGTCTTACAATGACGTGATGAAAGACGGCATTACCCATGGTTATAAAGTGATCGCCCCAGAATCAGAAGAAGCTTTGGTGAGGATTCAAGTAGGAGAAAAGTTCTTCACTCCAATTGATTTGAGTGCCTTGATTTTGAAAGAATTAAAAAAGCGGGCACAAGATTTTTTAAAGCAAGAAGTTAATGCCTGCGTAATTACTGTGCCTGCATACTTCAACGATGCTCAAAGACAAGCAACCAGAGATGCAGGTAAACTAGCAGGTTTGGATGTTTTACGGATTGTCAACGAACCAACAGCAGCCAGCCTTGGTTATGGAGTTGGCCTTTCTAGGGACGAAGAAAAAACAATTGCAGTTTATGATTTAGGTGGTGGCACTTTTGATATTTCTATTCTCAAAGTAGAAGATGGCATTTTTGAAGTTTTATCCACACATGGAGACACCCATCTTGGTGGCGACGACTTTGACCAATTAATTGTTGAATATTGGAAAGAAAAATATGGCATCAACGAAACTTCCTTTTCTGCCAATGATTTCAATCAAACTTTGCGGATGGCGGCCATCAAAGCAAAAAAAATACTAAGTTCAGAATCAAAAGCATCTGTAACAATAAATGATTTGAAACTAGAATTATCTAAAAGCACTTTTGATGAATTAATAGACAATTTGGTCCAAAAAACCATTGCCTCCTGCAAACAAGCCATGGAAGATGCTCAATTAACCATCAACGACATAGATTTGGTAGTCATGGTTGGGGGATCTACCAGGGTCCCAAAGGTTTACGATGAGGTAGAGCAGTTTTTCGGGAAAAAGCCGTATACAGGTGTTGATCCAGATGAAGTGGTAGCTCTTGGGGCAGCAATACAGGCAGATATTTTAGCTGGCAACCGCAAAGACTTATTATTACTTGACGTGACGCCACTTTCACTTGGAATAGAAACAGTTGGTGGCTTGATGGACACCATCATTCCGCGCAACAGTAAAGTACCGATCAGAGCTGCAAGAAATTATACTACTTCAGTTGATGGTCAAAGTAATCTGAGGGTTACCGTTTATCAAGGAGAGCGAGAATTGGTGGAAAACAATAGAAAACTTGGGGAATTCATATTGAAAGATATTCCTCCAATGGTTGCTGGAATGCCCAAAATTGAAATTGCTTTTATTCTTGATGCTGATGGTATTCTCACTGTTCGTGCTAAAGAATTGAGGTCAAATAAAGCAACACAGGTAGAAATCAAATCTGCCTATGGTATCAGTGAAGAAGAAATGGCACTCATGTTATTGGATTCCATCAGAAATGCAGAAAAAGACATGAGTCAAAGATCCATCAAGGAAGCGGTTGTAGAAGCTAGCATGGTTTTGAATGCCACCGATAAATTTGTAAAACAAAATGTAGATATCTTTTCAGAAAGTGAAATCATCACATTGGCAGAAAAAGCAGAAAAACTTCAACAAATGGTTATCCAGGAAAACAAGGATCAAATTTTAAGTGCGATGGATGAATTAAACAACTATTCACGACCATTGGCAGAAAGAGCGATGGATCGTGCAGTAGCTCTAGCATTAAAAGGGAATAAAGTGTAGGAATAAGTCAACTCTTTAAATAGAATCTAATAACCTTTTACTCATTGATGATTTTGGAACTGATCCAAGTACTTTCATTCCTTAAACTGAGTAAATAAACGCCCTTTGGATACACTGTCATGTCTAACTCAACTTTTGAATCATTCAAAGCTTTGGTATTGAGTACTTCTCTACCGGTTGCGTCATGTAAAATCAACTGAGGATTTTTCTTTAAAAAGTCAGATTCAATAAAAACTTTTCCGTTGGTTGGATTAGGATAAATAATGATGTCAGACGTCATCTTGTCCAGATCATCAAAACCCGTTGTTGGATCATTAATTTTATATATTTTCCCTTGGCTGTAACCTGTAACATACAATTCTCCAGATGTTGACAAACCAAACGCCGAAAGTTGACCACCCCCCATGTTAAACACTTCTTTTGTATTGATGACTCCAGATTCATTGGTCAACCACCACATTTTACCGGAACAGAAGTCACCAAAAAAGTATTTGCCTTTCAATGTTTCTATGCCGCCTTCATAAACATGTCCACCAGTTACCGAACAACCGTTTGTCGAGCTGTGCATATAAGTATGTATTGGATTAGTAAAGCGGGTAAGGTCACCACAACCATTGGTATTATAGTTATCTGTGCCTTCTTTACATCGCCATCCGTAATTTTGACCAGAAGCACTGTTTGCTGAATGAAAGTTGATTTCTTCCATCCTATCTTGTCCTACGTCAGCAATGTATAGATCTCCACTTTTGGTAAAACTGATCCTCCAAGGATTTCTCAAGCCCAGTGCCCAAATCTCTGGCTTTACTGTTGAAGAATTGGTATATGGGTTATCCGCCGGTATGAGGTATGGCGCTGATTCGGTATTAATATCAAGTCTGAGGATTTTCCCCAGCAATTCCTGTCCGTTTTGAGACCTGTTGCCCGGATCTCCTCCACTTCCTCCATCTCCCATGGGAACATATAAATATCCATCAGGTCCAAACGCTAAATCTCCAGCATTGTGGTTTGAAAAAGGTTGTGCAACTGAGAGAATTATTTTCTCAGATGCCAAATCAAAAACACCATTGAGTGCTTTAAATCTAGAAATGATCGATTGCGAAGCAGTTGTGTAGTTTACAAAGAAGTACCCATTTTCATCATACTTTGGGTGGAATGCCAATCCTAGCAAACCCTTTTCACCCCCATTGCTATTCACTTTAGATGTTAGGTTGGCAAATAATTCTGGTGAAGATTTTTGGCTCGCATCAAATTTCTTGATTGTACCACCTTGTTCTACCACATATAAAAATGTAGATTTCCCATCATTCACAACACCTATTGGTTTTGAAAATCCACTACTTATTTCATCAAGCACAACTGTATTTTGTGCAAATGAATGAGTAAAAGCAAAGCAGGCGATGAAAACTAACACTTTATGATTCATATGATATAGTTGATGGTTTATATTGAAAACACTCCACGAACTTTTACAACACACAAATCAGCTTAAGTGTTTGATCACTTACCTCTTAAAATCCATGAAGACCTGTCTGGACAAATGACATTGTCCCCACCAAACTTGGAAACCCTTCTTTTATTATTTGAGGCAAGTTTATAAACTATGCTCACATTTGTCATAAAATAGTAGTCACCAAATGCCCCACCTTTTTTTGATCCAGTAGGTCTATCAATTGGTTCAGACAAGCCCAAAGCCTCAGGTGATCTATCTGATAATTGAGCCGCTAATAATCCATTTCCAGCAAGTAATTCATAATAATTGACGTACTGGCCGCCCACATCGTCGATATAATCGGTAAATGTTTTGTGTGCATATGACTCAAGAATGACGCTTATTCTATCCGAAACTTGCATTTTGAGTCCACCTCCAAATGGTATACTTAATTGTGTTAATTGGTACTTCGCATCAAATCCTGGCATCCCCTGCCCTTCTGTGCCCAATGGTTGAAGACGATACATATTTCCATTGTAAGTGGTTCTTGGATCAAAGTTAAAAACTGACACGCCTGTACTGACGAATGGAGTTAAAACTAAATGGGATTCATTAAGAGGAATAGACCAAGGGTGTACCATTATTCGGCCAGAAAAATCAAGTAAACGCGTTTGAAAACTAAAATTCCTTTCTCTTTGCCAAACCTTATCTGACAAGGCATCATCACCCATTATTTTCCCAACTGCCAAGTTTCCTCTTAGCGTAAAAAATCGACTAGGCTGATAACTGACAAATAATTGACCCTGTAAGCCACTACTATTTTTAAGATCTTGAAAAATTGCACCAGAATTTAAATCACCCCAATAAGTGGATGCTCCAATTCCAGCTCCTACACTTAATTCTTGACCTGATCCCTTGTATAGAACAAATAAACAAGCTAATACGATCAATAATCGTTTTGTTTTGTACATTATGATGGTTATGGTTTATGAACGTAAATATCTACTGTTAAAACGTAAAACCAGACACATATTTTAATTTTCATATGTTTTATACCCAAAAATCAAGGAATATACTAGTTTTAATGAAACAAAATATGAGGTAAAACCATTACAAAGTCATAGTTTTGTCGACCAGAATTAATAATCGCTCACAATGATTATGATGATTATAATAATTCTGATCCTTAACCACGTTTATATATAAAATTAAAAAAATCAAATTTAATGATGAAAAGACTTTTATTAATCTTGTTGACCGTAGCATCATTCATCAACATCAATGCTCAAGGCACACAAGGAAATATTACAAATTGGTTTCACCTCAGTAGTGAAGATGGCTACAATGGAATTGGCAGTGATAAAGCATATAAAGAACTTATCAAAAGCGAAGGTCAGACGGTTGTTGTGGCGATCATAGACTCAGGTGTTGACATCGACCACCAAGATCTTAAAGATAATATCTGGACCAATCCAGGAGAAATTCCTGACAATGGCATAGATGATGATAAAAACGGTTACATAGATGATGTGCATGGTTGGAATTTCATAGGTGGCCCTGATGGCAAAAATGTTGATGCTGACAGTTATGAAGGTACGAGGGTTTACAACAAATTGAAATATAAATATGCCAATGCAGACCCAGCCAAAATAAATAAAACACAAAAAGAAGAATATGAACTTTTCAAGAAAGTTGAAAAAGAGGTTTTAGATAAAAAAACACAAGCTGAGTCAGAATTGGCACAAATTGATGAGGCAGAAGGCAGAATTATTGATGCTTTGAATAATGTTGAAAAAGGTTTGAAGGCACAAAATCTCAATTTATCAGAAATCAAAAATTTGGATGTTTCTGAAGATACCGGATTGGCTTTTGGTAAAAGAGTAGTGCAAAAGATCATGGAAGATAGTCCAGGAAGAGGCAGTATTGAGGAAATTAAAGAATTTATACTTTTTGAATTGCTCAACGACAAAAGAGAAATACAAAAACAATTGGAATTTGCTTACAATACTGAATTTGATCCAAGAGCAGACATAGTAAAAGATAATTATGCTGACTCATATGAGAGATACTATGGTAATAATGATGTGGAAGGACCAGATCCTCTACATGGTACACACGTTGCAGGTATTGTTGGGGCAGTAAGAAACAACAACATCGGTATGAATGGTATTGCTGCTAATGTAAAGTTGATGTCAGTAAGAACTGTACCTGATGGAGATGAAAGAGATAAAGATGTTGCCAATGCCATCAGATATGCAGTTGATAATGGAGCAAGCATCATCAACATGTCATTTGGTAAGGCGTATTCTTGGGATAAAAAAGTAGTGAATGAGGCAGTAAAATATGCAGCTTCTAAAGATGTACTATTGGTGCATGCCGCAGGAAACAGCGGAGAAAATACCGATATTGAAGATAACTTCCCTAACGATCACCTCGGTAAAAGTGGTTTTCTCTTTTTCAAAAAAGAAAAATATGCTAAAAATTGGATAGAGGTAGGCGCTCTTTCACACAAAAAAGGAGAAGATGCGGTTGCAGGATTTTCAAATTATGGAGCGAAAGAGGTTGATATCTTTTCTCCTGGTGTTCAGATTTATGCTACTGTGCCTAATAATCAATACAGATTTCTACAAGGAACAAGTATGGCTTCACCTGTAGTAGCAGGACTTGCAGCGGTACTTCGCTCGCAATATCCAGCATTGACGGCCGAGCAAGTAAAAACCATCATCATGACCACTGGCACACCAATTACTGACAAGGTAAAGCAACCAGGTACACAAGAACTGGTCCCTTTCAACACCTTGAGTGTTTCTGGCAAAATTGTAAATTTGGAGAAGGCTTTACAAATGGCCGCTACCATCAAGGGCAAGAAAAAAATAAAAACATCTGGGGTATAACTCCATAATATTATAATTTCTAAAGGCGATAGGATTGATTTCTTATCGCCTTTTTTATTAATTGAATGGCTTAACTGTGCTAGAATGCTTGGCTACTCATATTAATCAAAATAATAGATGGTAAAAAGCGGATAATTTCTACTTTTGCACAAAATTTAAAAAATGGCTTTAAAATGCGGTATTGTGGGCTTGCCCAATGTTGGTAAATCAACTTTGTTTAATGCACTTACCAACGCCAAAGCATTGGCGGCAAATTATCCCTTTGCAACAAAAGAACCAAATGTGGGAATGATCACCGTTCCAGATCCAAGACTTGATAAATTGGAGGAATTGGTAAACCCTCAACGTGTGCAACCTACTACAGTTGAAATTGTAGACATTGCAGGTTTGATAAAAGGAGCTTCTAAGGGAGAAGGTCTTGGAAACCAATTTCTTGCGAACATCAGAGAAGTAGATGCCATCGTTCACGTGGTGAGATGTTTTGAGGATGGAAATATTGTACACGTAGAAGGTACAGTAGATCCAGTGAGAGATAAAATCATCATTGATGGTGAACTCATTCTTAAAGACCTTGAAACCCTGGAGAAAAGAACCGATAAATATAGAAAGACGGCAAAAAGCGGCAATAAAGAAGATCTTCGCAAGGTAGAGTTCATGACCAATCTTTCAAAATTTATGGAAGAAGGAAATGCAGCAAGGGCTTTTGAAGTAAGCGAAGATGATCGCGAAATGTTTGAAGATTTATATTTACTTACTGCAAAGCCAATCCTATATGTTTGTAATATAGAAGAAGCATCTGTACTTACGGGCAATGAACACACTAAGAGATTTGCAGAATTTGTAGCCAAAGAAAATTCAGAGATCCTTTTGGTATGTGCTGGTATTGAGGCAGAAATTGCTGAATTGGAAAGCAAAGAGGAAAGGATGGAATTTGTGGAAGCGATGGGACTCACAGAACCTGGAGTGAATAGATTGATTCGTACTTGTTATACACTCCTTAATTTGATCACCTACTTTACTGCTGGTGAAAAAGAAGTTCGTGCCTGGACCATCACAAAAGGTTTCAAGGCCCCACAAGCTGCCGGAGTCATCCACACTGATTTTGAAAAGGGTTTTATCAGGGCAGAAGTAATAAAGTACGAGGATTTTATAAAATACGGTTCTGAAGCTGCTATTAAAGAGGTAGGTAAAATGGGCGTAGAAGGCAAAGAATATGTAGTTGTTGATGGTGACATCATGCACTTCAGATTTAATGTATAGGCTACATTTTAAGTACTTCATAAAAAAAGCAAAAAAAATAGGGTGCCAGTTCTCATCTGACACCCTTACAATCATTATCGGGTCGGCTTTCGGGAAAGCCTCTAAAAATAGGTTGCAAATTAGCTTCTCATAGAATCGAGGAAGTTTTGTAATTCCTCCAAACCATAGAATAATACTTCTCTTGGTTTACTGCCTTGAGCAGGACCTACGATTCCAAGTTTTTCCATTTGATCCATAATTCTTCCAGCTCTGTTGTAACCAAGCTGTAATTTTCTTTGAATCATTGAGGTAGAACCGTGTTGATTACCAACGATAATCTTTGCAGCTTCCTCAAACATATCATCCAAATCTGAGATAGATATTGATGAATCTCCTCCTGCACTTTCATCTCCCTTATATTCTGGAAGGTAGAATGGCTCAGGATATCCTTGTTGATTTCCTATAAATTCTATCACTCTTTCTACTTCTGGTGTATCTACAAATGCACATTGTAATCTTACAGCGCTACTGCCAATGCTCAAAAGCATATCTCCTCTACCAATCAACTGATCAGCACCACCGCCATCCAAAATCGTTCTTGAGTCAATTTTTGAAGTCACTTTGAATGCGATTCTTGCTGGAAAGTTTGCTTTGATGATACCTGTGATGATATTTACTGATGGTCTTTGCGTAGCAATGATGAGGTGAATTCCTACCGCTCTTGCTAACTGCGCAAGTCTTGCAATCGGCATTTCTACTTCCTTACCCGCAGTCATGATCAAGTCAGCAAACTCATCAATGACCAACACGATATACGGCATGTATTTATGTCCGTCAACTGGACTCAATCTACGTTCCGTGAATTTCTCGTTGTATTCTTTTATTGTCCTCGCTTTAGCGGCCTTCAACAAATCATAACGGTGATCCATTTCAATACAAAGAGAATTCAAAGTATAAATAACCTTGCTAGTCTCAGTGAGAATGGGTTCATCTTCATTTGGAAGAAAACTCAAAAAGTGTTGTTCCAATGCTGCATAAGGAAATAATTCTACTTTTTTGGGATCCACCAAAACCAATTTGACTTGAGAAGGGTGTTTCTTGTATAATAATGACATCAATACCGCATTGATACCTACAGACTTACCTTGACCAGTTGCTCCAGCAATCAACAAGTGAGGCATTTTAGCTAAGTCTGCAACAAAAACTTCGTTTGAGATGGTCTTACCAAGCGCTATCGGCAAGGCCATATTGGTTGTTTGAAATTTCTCAGAAGCCAAAACTTCTTTCAAAGAAACAATTTGTTTGTTCTTATTGGGCACCTCAATACCAATGGTTCCTTTACC